>NZ_CP141608.1:1952500-2259462 GCF_035581345.1 Pseudomonas sp. JQ170C | reverse complement strand
TGCTGGCCGAGGGTCGCCGACAGGCGCACGTCGTGGGCCAGCAGGCGGTCATGGGCACGGCCGACTTCGGTCATCGAGTCGACCTCGACCATCACATGCACGCAGCCCGAGGGCACCGGGTACTCGGCCAGGGCCAGGCTGTGGTGGCGGGCATTGCGGCAATGCAGAAAGTGGATGCGGATCGGTGGCGCCGACGGATCCGGGCGGAAGTTGAAGATGTCCGAAAGCTCGAAGCCCAGCACCTCCTTGGCAAAGGCCAGGGTGGCGTCGAAGTTCGGGGCCGGCAGCACGGTGTGGCCCAGGCCCATGTCACCGGTAATGAAGCGCGGCACGCCCTGGGGCGAAACGAACGGCTGGCAGTCGGAGCGATGGCCCCAGCTCAGCTCGTGGCAGTTGCCCGAGGGGTCGACCAGGCTGACCAGCGCTTGCACGCCGCGCTGCTCGATCTGCTCGGCCGTGCCGCGCTGCCACTCGATGCCCAGGCCGCTCAAGTGCGCCAGGGCGGCCTCGAACGCCTGCTCCGAGGCCAGCTCCCAGCCCGAGGCCACGTAGCGCTGTTCGCTGCCTTCGACGATCAGCATGCGAAACGGACGCTCATCCATCTTCACGTACAGCCCGCCTGCAGGCGCTGGCTGCACCTGCATGCCGAGGACGTCTTCGGCGTAGCGCTGCCACTGGCTGAGGTTCTCGCTCATGGCGACGAAATAGCTCAAACCGCGAATCTCGATCATGCCGCTGCTCCTGAATGGCAAATCCGGTACTGGCTGCCATTGTGCGAAGCGCGCTGATCGACCTCATCGTCCGTTGAGACTACGCGCCCTGGTGCTGCGGGCGGCTTGCAGACTAGTCCGTTTCAATGATTCGGCGACAAAAGCCCCGCTCCTAGACTCGGGCCTCTACCCGCCTTGACCGAGTCGACGCTTATGGAGTTCGCATTCAACGAAGAACAATTGATGATCCAGGACAGCGCCGCGCGCTTTCTGGCCCAGGTCAGCGATTCCCAGGCGGTACGTGCCGCCATGGCCCGCCCCGAGGGCTACGACCCGGCCCTATGGCAGCGCATCGGCGAAGAACTGTACTGGCCGGCCCTGATGATCCCGGAACGCTTCGGCGGCCTGGGGCTGGGGTTTGTGGAGCTGGCGATCCTGCTGGAACAGAGTGGCCGCCACTTGCTGTGTGCCCCCCTGTTTGCCACCACCTGCCTGGCCACCCCGGCCCTGTTGCTGGCCAGTAACCTTGCGGTGCAGGACCACTGGCTGGGCGCGATTGCCAGCGGCGCCACCGCCACCCTGGCGTTTGCCAGTGCGCCGGGGCTTGAGGCCGACAGCGTACAGGCCGTGGCCGCTCCGACAGCCGACGGCTACCGCCTGAACGGCCAGTACCTGCAGGTGATCGATGGTGCCCAGGCCCAGCTGCTGATCGTCGCGGCGCGCACGCCGGGCAGCCAGGGCGACACGGGCATCAGCCTGTTTGCCGTGCCGGCAGACTGCCCCGGCATCACCCGCCACACCCTGCCCACTCTCGACCAGACCCGCCGCCTGGCGCGCATCGAATTGCAGGATGTGCAGGTACCTGCGGCCACCGCGCTCACCGAGGTCGGCCAAGGCTGGCCGTTGCTGCGCGATGTCCTGCTGCTGGGCGCCATCGGCCTTGCCGCCGAACAGACCGGCGGCGCGCAACAGACTCTCGACCTGACCCTGGCTTATATCAGCGAGCGTCATCAGTTCGGCCGCGCCATCGCCAGTTTCCAGGCGATCAAGCACCGCTGCGCCGACCTCATGCTGCAACTGGAATGCGCCCGCTCGGCCGCCTGGTACGCCGCCTGCGTGGCCCAGGAGCGTCTTGATCCTGCAGGCGACGCGCGGGTGGCGAGCGAGTTGCTGGAAGCGGCGGCCACCGCGCAGATCCATGCCAGCGAAGCGTTCTTCACCTGCGCCGCCGAGTCGATCCAGTTGCACGGCGGCGTGGGCTTTACCTGGGAATACGACCCCCACCTGTATTTCAAACGCGCCCGCGCCAGCGAACAGCTGCTGGGCAGCCCTGCCCTGCACCGCGAACGCCTGGCGACGCAGCTTTTTGGAGAGACCTCATGAAAATAGGATTCAACGCCGACGACGAAGCCTTCCGCGCCCAGGTCGCCCAGTGGCTCGGCGAGCACCTGCAGGGTGAGTTTGCGGCCCTGCGCTTTCGCGGCGGCCCCGGCGACGAGCACAGCTTTCCAGAAGAGCGCAAAGCCTGGGAACGCGAACTGGCCGCAGGCGGCTGGGTCGGCGTGGGCTGGGCTGAAGCAGACGGCGGCCGTGGCCTGAGCCTTAGCCGCCAGGTGATCTTTCATGAGGAGTACGCCCGTGCTGGCGGGCCGGGTCGCATGGGGCACATTGGCGAAGGCCTGGTCGGCCCGACCCTGGCCGCCTTTGGCAGCCCGGCGCAAAAACAGCGCTTCCTGCCGGGCATCCTCGACGGCACCCAGTTCTGGTGCCAGGGCTACTCGGAGCCCGGCGCGGGGTCCGACCTTGCCAACGTCCAGACCCGCGCCCGCCTGGACGACAGCGGCGAGCACTGGCTGATCAGCGGGCAAAAGGTCTGGACATCCCTGGCCCATGAGTCCGACTGGTGCTTTGTACTGGCCCGCACCGAGCCGGGCAGCCGTGGTCATCATGGCCTGTCGTTCCTGCTGGTGCCGATGGCCCAGGCGCAGATTCGCGTGCAACCGATCGAGCAGTTGACCGGCAGCAGCGAGTTCAACGAAGTGTTCTTCGACCAGGCCCGCACCTCGGTCGACAACATGATCGGCCAGCCTGGCGAAGGCTGGAAAATCGCCATGGCCCTGCTGGGCTTTGAGCGCGGCGCCTCGACCCTGGGGCAACAGATGCAGTTTCACAACGAGCTGGCGGAGGTGATCGCCGTGGCCAAGCGCAATGGCGCGGCGCGCGACCCGCTCATGCGCCAGCGCATCGCCCAGGCCTGGGCGGGGTTGAAAGTGCTGCGCTACAACTCCCTGCGCATGCTCTCCGGTGCCCAGGATGGCAGCCTGCGGCGTGAAGCGATGATCTACAAACTGGCGTGGTCCACCTGGCATGCCGCATTGGGCAAGCTGGCGATGGATGTGCTGGGGGATGAAGCGGAAGTGCTCGAAGCGGCGCCGTATCAACTGAGCCGGTTACAGGCGCTGTTTCTGTTCAGCCGGGCTGACACGGTGTATGGCGGCAGTAACGAGATCCAGCGCAACATCATTGCCGAGCGGGCGCTGGGCATGCCGCGCGAGGTGCGGGCCTGACAGAAAGTCATCGCGGGGCAAGCCCGCTCCTACCTCGGTAGGAGCGGGCTTGCCCCGCGATGGCCGGTTCAGCGCACGCGAATCCTCGGCTCACCCGCACCCCGGCGCAGGGTCAGCAGGAATTCCTCGAGCGGCGCAGGCTCGGCAATCTGCGGCAAGGCGTCCTTGTCCGGCCGCTGCGCCCAGAAGGCATCCCACGACGGGAACAGTTCATGAAAGCTGCCGGCGTACGGCTCACGCCCCGGCCAGCGCATTTTCATGCCGCCGATCGGCGGTTTGTTCAGGTCGGTGGCGTACCAGTAGCACGGCAGGCGCCGGCGGAAGCACCAGCGCCCGTCTACCCGCTCATAGTCGTCCCAGTACAGCATCTGCATGATCACCCATTCCGCACCGGTCTCATGCTCGTTCTTGGAATAGACCACGCCCGTGGCATGGTCGGCATCGCTGAACTCGATGATGTGCTGGCCCAGGTGATGGGAGGTGCCGTGGAACTGGCGGCGCATGGTGTCGTCCAGCCAGGCCTTGAAGTGCGCGCGGCCGTGCTTGTCGCGGCCGACTTTGACGTCCGGCACAAAGCAATTGGCCATGGCATCCATGTCGCGCATGTCCAGGGCCAGGGCGTACTTGCCGGCCAGCTGGCGAATCGCATCCAGCGACTCCAGGCGGTCGATGCGCGCGTGCAGCGCGTCCATGTCCATCACTCCAGCACCGTGTACAGGTCCGCGCTGCGCCCGCCATCCACCGCCAGGCTGGCGCCCGTTACATAGGAGGCTTCGTCGCTGGCCAGGAACAGGATCGCGTTGGCCAGTTCCACCGGCAGGCCGACCCGCTGCATCGGGATGACCTTTTCAGTGTTGCGACGGGTTTTCGCGTCGCTGAGCATGCCCGCGGTGGCCGGGGTGTCGACCACGCCCGGGATGACCACGTTGCAGCGAATGTTGTGCGCTGCGCCTTCGCTGGCCACTGCCCGGCTGAAGTTGATCACCGCGGCCTTGGCCGCCGAGTAGCCGGCCATCCAGGCGGTGCCGAACAGGCCGCAGATCGAGGCGATGTTGACGATGGCGCCGCCGCCCTGGTCTTTCATCAGGCGCATGGCGGTGCGGGTGCCGAAGAAGGTGCCATCGACGGTGGTGCTGAAGTTGGCGTGCCAGTCGGCGGTCGACAGCGTATCGACGCCGCCCCAGGTGTAGGCCATGGCGTTGTTGACCAGGATGTCCAGGCGCCCGTGACGCCGGGCGGCGTCTTCCAGGGCGCCGACATAGGCCTGCTCGTTGCTCACATCGGCCACGGCGATGTCGCCCTGCCCGCCTGCGGCCTGGATCAGTTCCAGCACCTGCTGCAAAGGCTGCTCGCGTCGCCCGCAGAGCACCACCATGGCGCCTTCCTCGGCAAAGCGCAGCGCGGTGGCCTGGCCAATGCCGGAGCCGGCCCCGGTGATAAAGGCAATCTTGCCTGCTAATCGTTTGCTCATCGAATTCCCCTCAGATAAAGGCCATGCCGCCGTTGACCGCGATGTTCTGGCCGGTGATGAAGCTGGCGTCGTCGCCGGCCAGGAACACCGCGACCCCGGCGATTTCGTCGGTCTCGCACAAGCGGCCCAGGGGCACGTTCTTGAGCATCGCCTGCATGTGTTCGTCGGCAACGCCGGCCATCATCGGGGTGTTGGTCGGGCCCGGTACCAGGCTGTTGACGCGGATGCCGCTGGGGGCCAGTTCGCGGGCGATCGAACGGGTCAAGCCCATGACCCCGGCCTTGGAGGCGCAGTAGTGGCTTGGACCTTCACCGGTCAGCGCGGCGGTGCTGGAGAGGTTGATGATGACTCCCTTGCGTGCGCCCTTGACCATCAGCTTCGCGCCCTCGCGACAGCACAGGAAAGTGCCGCCCAGGTTCACCCCGATCACCCGCGCCCAGTTTTCGTCCGGGGTGTCGAGAAAGCTGTCGAAGGCGCCGACACCGGCGTTGTTGACCAGAATGTCGAGCCCGCCGAAACGCGCCTCGACCTGCCCCATGGCATCGGCCACGGAGGCGGCGTCGGCGACGTTGCAGGCCAGCGCCAGGACCCGATCATTCAGGTCGGCCAGATCGGCGAGGCTGTTGGCCAGGGCCTCCTGGTTGAGGTCCACCGCCACCACCTTGGCGCCCTCGGCCACGAAGCGGCGCACCATGGCCTGCCCCATTCCCTGCCCTGCGCCTGTGACAAAGGCGACTTTGTTCAGCAACTTCATAGCGTTCTCCTGCCGTGCAGTGCGTAGAAGCCCACTGACAACACAGCAGGCCGGTCACCTGCATGATTGGGCCGAGGCCCTGAACAGGCATCGTCCGATAGGACTACCGACGGCCACCAGGGTGTGGTCTGAATGGACGATGCCGCCGGGGTGGCGGCGATGGAGGATCGACCCTGCGCGAACCAGGCCCGGCACCTTCGCCCCTTCAGGCCCAACGCGGCCTGCGCACGCGCTCCCCTATCGTCGACACTGGAGACTCGCCATGACCTCAACCCCCGACCTGCCGCTACCCACCGGCCACTACTTCACCACACCCAGCGGCCTGCGCCTGCACTACCTGGATGAAGGCAGCGGCCCGGTGGTGGTCTGGCTGCATGGCAGCGGCCCGGGCGCCAGTGGCTTCAGCAACTTCAAGGGCAACTACCCGCAGTTTGTCGAGGCCGGCTACCGCAACATCGTCCTCGACCTGCCGGGCTTCGGGCGCTCGGACAAGCCCGAGGATGTGCAGTACCACCTGGATTTTTTCATCGACAACGTCGCCGCGCTGCTCGATGGCCTGGACATCGAGCGCTGCACGCTGCTGGGCAATTCCCTGGGCGGCGCCATCGCCCTGGGCCTGGCGCTGCGCCTGCCTTCGCGAGTGGAGCGTCTGATCCTGCTGGCGCCCGGTGGCGTCGAAGAGCGCGAGGCCTACTTCAAGATGGAAGGCATCGTGCGCATGGTGACACTGTTCAATGCCGGGCCCATCGGACTTGATGAAATGCGCAGCATGATGCGCCTGCAGTTGTTCGATGACTCGATCCTGCCTGAGAGCCTGTTGCTGGAGCGGGTGGCGGTGGCGGTGACACAGCCCAAGAACCTGTTCAGCACCATGCAGGTGCCGAACATGGAATCGCGTCTGGGCGAGGTGCAGTGCCCGATCCTTGGATTCTGGGGCAGCAACGACAACTTCAACCCGGTCAGCGGTGCACAGCGGATCATCGATGGCGCGCCCACTGCGCGGTTTATCGTGCTGAACCGGTGTGGGCACTGGGTGCAGGTGGAGCATCGGGAGTTGTTCAACCGTAGTTGCGTGGAGTTCCTGCAGCACGGTTGAAGGTGATTCGCTCCCACCGGCCGGCCCGGTAGGAGCGGGCTTGCCCCGCGATCAATGGTTCAGGCAACACCCGTTCTGTTGGCTGTACCGGCCTCTCGCGGGGCAAGCCCGCTCCTACCCAGTACCAAGCCTGGCCTGCACGCTGTAGCCGCTGCCGAGAAACGAGGCTGCGATCGACTGCACAGCAGTCGCAACCCGGTCGGCAGATTGACCTAGGCATTGCCAGGCCCAAAGGTGTGTCGCCCCCGCCGGCTGACCCGGTAGGAGCGGGCTTGCCCCGCGATCAATCGTTCAGGCAACACCCGTTCTGTTGGCTGTACCGGCCTCTCGCGGGGCAAGCCCACCACCCTAAGGTGGCGACTGGCACAGAACCACGACTGCTGCGCAGCCGATCGCAGCCTGGCGGCAGCGGCTACGGCGGGTGTTCTGGCAGGTTCAACCTGGCCCGGTAGGAGCGGGCTTGCCCCGCGATCAATCGTTCAGGCAACACCCGTTCTGTTGGCTGTACCGGCCTCTCGCGGGGCAAGCCCGCACACAGCGATCAGTCCGGGAAACGATCTACGCCCGCTGCGCGGCCGATCGCAGCCTCGTACCTCGGCAGCGGCTACACCGCCCGTAGCCGCTGCCGACAGGCTGCGATCGACTGTGTAGCAGTCGCCAATGCGATGATGAATGGCATGGTGAAGACAGTTGCTCCCACCCGCAGGCTGTCGCCACCCAACCACCCCGGTCAGGACGCCGCTGGCAGGCGGTTGAGTTCGGCATTGCCGGGCTTGCCCAGTACGCACGATGTCCCGCCCGGGGTGTACATCATGGCCACGCAGCGGTTGCAGGCGGTGCAGATGGAGTCGGTGCTGGCGCCAGTGGCCAGTTTTTCGACGTAGTCCGATTCAGCCAGCAACACCCGCCCCATGGCCACCAGGTCAAAACCCTCGGCCATGACCTGCTCGATGCTTTCAAGGCTCTTCGCACCGCCCAGGTAGGCCAGCGGCATTTTCACCGCCGCCCGCACCTTGCGGGCATGTTCAAGCAGGTACAGTTCGTGGAACTCCACCACCGGGTCGCGCAGGCGCTGGATCTTCATGGCCAGGACGATGATCGGGTTCTTCTGCTGCACGCGGTTTTCCTTGGGGAACGAGGAACCGAACATGGTGGTGATCGACTCAACGTTCATACCCGCACTGAGCACCAGCAGGTGCGCACCCTCCTGCTCCAGCATGCGCGCGATGCGAGCGCCATCCTCGGCGCTGTTGCCAGCACGCGCACCCTCGGTAACGCTGTATTTGCAGATCACCGCCATGTCGCGCCCCACTGCATCGAGCACTGCGCGCAGCACCCGACGCGGAAAGCGCAGGCGGTTCTCCAGCGTGCCGCCGTACTGGTCACGGCGCTTGTTGTACATCGGCGAGATGAACTGGCTGAGCAGGTAGCCATGGCCCATGTGGATCTCCACCGCATCGAAGCCGGCCTCGCGGGCAAGCCGCGCGCCCTGGGCGAAGTCCTCGACCACCTGGCGCATGTCGGTCTCGGTCATGGCCTGCTTGAAGAACATGCCGCTCATCATGCCTATCTTGTTGAAGCCGCCACTGGCCGACAGCGGGTAGCGAGTGGCGCGTTCGCGCAGGAAGGTAAAGCAGCCACCGTGGGTGATCTGTGCGCTGGCCAGCCCGCCCTCGCCGTGCACCGCATCGGTCAGGGCCTTGAAGTGCGGCAGGCTTTCACGGGTCAGGGTCAGTTGGTTGGGCAAGGTGCGCCCATCCTTGCTGACCGCGCAGTAGGCCACGGTGGTCAGCGCCACCGCACCCCGGGCAAGCCCGGCGTGCAGCTTGACCAACTGCTTGGAAGGCAGGCCCTGGGTACTCATGCCTTCGTTGGTGGCCGCCTTGATAAAGCGGTTTTTCAGGGTCAGCGGGCCGATCTGGATCGGGCTGAAGGGAGACGTGTGCATGGCAGGGCCCTTTTGATCAGAAAGTGTATTTGGCGTTGAACGACAGGTAATCGCGGTCGGCCAGCATGCGGCCCTGGGCGACGTCCGGTGAGCTGAGGTAGGCAACGTAGGTCAGGCCGACCTGGAAGTTGCCCAGGTATTTGAAGTCGCCGCCCACGGTCAGGCGTTTTTCGTCACGGCCCAGGCCCTGGTAGGCGCTGCCGTCGACGTTCTGGGTCCACACCACGCGGGTGGTCAGGTCCAGGCCGTCGGCGATGCCCAGGTAGTCCATGTAGGTGCCGATCCCGAGCAGGGTCTGGCCACGGGTCTGGGTCTCGGACTCGAAGTTGTCGAAGCTGCCATCCACGCCCGGCCCGCCACCGGTGATGTGCAGGGTGTCGACGCCGTCGATGTGCTGGTGCACCACTTCGGCCATGACCGTGGTCTGCTGGGCCAGAAAGCTGGGGCCGATGATGTAGCTGCCGTTGAGGTTGCCCTGCCAGATCTGGCCACGGGCCGGGGCGCCGTTGTCCAGGTACACGGCGGCGCCGTCGCGGTAGCTCAGGTCACCGGCGAACTGCACCGAGTCGCCCACTTTGGAGCTGAAGCTCACGCCGGTCAGTTCGACATCGTCGAAGTAGCCCAGGCGATACACCGGGCCACTGCCGGCGGCGGCGTAGTTGCCGATGCTGTGCAGCGAGGAGTACTGGGTCTGGCCGCTGAAGTCGAAGAACAGGGCGCCGACCCGCTCGTGGTAGCGGTAGTGGAACAGCCCGACCTCGGTGTTCTCGGTCAGCCGGTAACGCACGCCCAGGCCCCATTGGCCGCTGTCGCGGGGCTCGACATCGCCGGCATAGGTCACGGCGGTGAAGGTGTTGTCCGGCAGGCTGTCGATCACCCCGGCACCGAGCCGATAGAACTCGGCGCCAGGGCCGAAGGTGTCACTGCCGAAATAGTCGCCCACCGGGTTGAGCTGGGTCTTCTCCCACTCGTACTGGTAGAAGCCGACCAGGGCCAGGTCTTCGTTGAGCGCCCAGGAGGCCGATATCTGCCCGACCGGCAGGTAGGAGTCCTTGGCTTCGGTGCCGGGGACGTTGAACTTGGTCGCGTCGACCGGCGCCTGGCCCTGGCTGATGTTGGCCCAGAACAGGCTCTCGCCCCAGGCCACCAGGTGGCGGCCGGCCTTGACCGACAAGTACTGGCTCTGGGCAACGTCGAAGTTGCCGTACACATAGGCATCGAGCAAGCGCGCCTTGCTGCCGCTCAGGCGCCGGGTGTCCTCGGTGAAGCCGTCGGCGCGGCCGATCTTGTTCACCGTGCCGGGCGAGTCGTTGTCGTTGCGGTTGTGATAGACGTCATCGTAGAAATGGCTGCCGCGCAGCACCGCACCGAGGTTGTTGTGCTTGAGCAGCAATTCGCCGAACAGGCTGACGCGGTTGGTGATCAGTGCGCCGCGATCGAAGTTGCGCGTGCCGTCGTCATTGTTGATGTCATTGAGGTATTGGTGGGCGGGCTTGGCGGTCCGCATCGAGGCGGTGTAGTTGACCGTCAGCGATGAGTCGAGGGTGGTGTCCTCGCCCAGCTCGATCCGGGGACCGGCGTTGGCGTGGGCACAGGCCACGGTCAGTGTCAGCAACAGCCCGCCGTGAGTCGCGTTGAACCTAGACATGCAGCATTCCTTTTCTTGTTGTTGTGGTTGACGTGCGCAGAGTGAAACGCGGCGGCGGCGCGAACATCATCCATATGGCCTAGGCCATCGGCGTAGGAGCGGCCGTGCCCCGCGATCGCGCCCCCCAATCACACCGCTTCGCGGGGCGAGCCCGCCCCTGCCACCAGCGCCCGCAACGTGTTCTTGGCGACCTTGGCCGACGGGTTCAGCGGCAACGCGTCCATGAACCGCACCTGGCGCGGCACTTTGTAATTGGCCATGCGCTCACGGCTCCAGGCGATCAGTTCCTGGGCCTGCAATTGCTCCCCCTCACGCAGCACCACACAGGCACACCCCACCTCGCCCATGCGTTCGTCAGCCACCCCCACCACCGCCACCTGGGCAATGGCCGGGTGGGCAATCAGCGCCGCTTCGATCTCGGCCGGGTAGCAGTTGAAGCCGCCGACAATGAACAGGTCCTTGAGCCGGTCAGTGATGATCAGGTTGCCCGCCGCATCCAGGCGCCCGACATCGCCGGTGTGCAGCCAAGCGTCCTGATCGATGGTTTCGGCCGTGGCCTCGGGGTTCTGGAAGTACCCCTGCATCACATGAAAGCCACGCAGGCAGATTTCCCCGGTCTCGCCGGTGGCCAGTGCCTGGTTGTCCGGATCGCGAATGCTCACCTCGGTGCCGGCCAGCGGCCGGCCGCTGGTGCCGGCGATCACTTCTGCCGAATCCTGCGGGTCGCACAAGGTGGCCAGGCCGCCGCACTCGGTCAGGCCATAGGCGGTGGTCACGCAACTGAAGCCCAGCTCGTTGCGCATCCGTTCGATCAGGCTGGGGGGAATACTTGCCGAGCCGGTCACCGCGATGCGCAGGCTGGACAGGTCGGTCTGCTGCAGACGCGGGTGGGCCAGCAGCGACAGGTACAAGGTCGGCGCCCCCGGCAGCACGCTGATGCGCTCATCGGCGATGCGCTGGAACACGGCCTCGGCATCGAACACGGCATGGGGCAGGATGGTCGCCCCGGCAATCAGGCAGGTCAGCCAGCCGGCCTTGTAGCCAAAGGCATGGAAGAACGGGTTGACGATCAGGTAGCGATCGCCCGGCACCAGGCCGATCACCCGCACGTATTCACTGAAGGCGCGCAGGCACTGCCCATGGCCGCTCATCACGCCCTTGGGCTTGCCGGTGGTGCCTGAGGTAAACAGCAGATCGCAGACCGCCTCCGGCTGCACCGCCAGGGCCCGGCGCTCGGCCTTGAGCACCTCGACGGTCGCGGCCCCGGCGACAAACTGCTCGTAGCTGAGGTCACAGGCCGCGCGGGGCGAGTCGCTGGCGAACACCACCAGGTGCTCGAGGGTGTCGGGGCGATGGGCCTCAAGCATCGAGGGGTAATCCACCTCGAGAAAACGCTGCTGCACGAACAGCACCCGACAACCGCTGCGCGCCAGGACGTCGGCCGCCTCGGTGCCTTTCATGCGGGTGTTGATCGGCACCAGCACGGCGCCTGCACACTGAATGCCCAGGGCGGCGATGATCCAGTCGCGGCCATTGGGCGCCCACACCGCCACCCGGTCGCCGGGCTGGATACCCAGGGCCATGAGGCCACGGGTGACGGTCAGGGCCAGGGCCGGCAGCTCGGCGTAATCGGTGCACACGCCCTCGTCTTCAATGGCCGTGCGCCCGGCAAAACGCCGGGCGCTGTCGAACAGCAGCCGGGCGATGGTGGTGGGTGCATCGACCCGCGGTGAAGTCATTTCGTTCATCGGCATCACTCAGGAAAACGGATTCGCAGGTTCGCGCTGGTCGGCACGGCCTGGCAGGCCAGGATCCAGCCCTCGGCCAGTTCGTCGGCGTCCAGCGCATCGTTGATCAACAGCTCGATATCGCCGCTTTCCAGGGTGCACATGCACGAGGCACAGCCCCCGACGCGGCAGGCGCTTGGCGGTTTCAGGCCAGCCCGCTCCATTGCCGCCAGCAGGGTCTCGCCGCTGTCACAGGCCAGGGTGTGATCCTCGCCATCCAGGCGCACCGCCAGTTGCGCGGCTACCGCCGCCTCGCTGGCGACCACATGGGCCACCTCGCTTTCGCCAGGCAAGGAGACAAAGCGCTCGACATGCACCCGCTCACTGGGCACGCCCAGGCTTTTCAGCGCACTGACGGCGGTGTCCATGAACGGCCCGGGGCCGCAGATAAAGGCCTGGGCATCCAGGAACGGTTGCGCCAGTGCCGCCAGTTGCGCAGCCAGCGGAATGCCCTGCACCGAGTCCAGCCAGTGAACGATCTGCAAGCGTTCCGGGTGGGCATTGGCGAGAAAGCGCAACTCGTCGCGAAAGATCACCGAGCTTTCGTCACGGTTGGCGTAGATCAGCAGAATGCGTCCCTGCCCGGCCAGCAATGCCGAGCGCAGGATCGACAGCACCGGCGTCACCCCGCTGCCGCCGCCGAACAACAGCAGGTCGCCGTCCAGGTTGCGCGGCACGAACACCCCGGCCGGTGGCAGCACCTGCACGGTCTGGCCTTCCTGCAGATCGGTGCACAACCAGTTCGAGGCACGCCCGTCGCGCACACGCTTGACCGTGACCCGCAGCGGCTCGTCCAGCAGCGGCGTGCTCGACAGCGAATAACAACGCGGCAGCCAGTCGTCGCCGTAAGGGATGCGCAAGGTCAGAAACTGCCCGGGCTGGTAGCGAAAGCGCTCGGCCAGGTGCTCGGGCACATCGAAGATCAGTGAACGGGCATCGGCCGTTTCCTCGACCACCCGCGCCACGCGCAAGGCAACAAAGTCATTCATGGCTCAACTCTCAAAGTCCCCTGCCCGGCACGCGGGCAGGTGGACGGGCGATGGCTTCAGACGTAAGGGTCCGGGTTGGGCAGGCCCAGCTGCACCGCGCCGAGCGTGCGGCCATACGCCTGATAGTTGTTGGCGATGTGCCCGCGGGCCTGGTGCAGGTCGCGGAACAGGCGCGCCACCGGGTTGCTGTTGTACAGCCCCGAAGCCGCCATGCAGCGCAGCAGCTCGTTGACCTTTTCGGCGCACAGGTTGGTGACATAGGCCGACTGGTAGCGGTACAGCAGGCGGGTTTCCACATCCGGGTACTCACCGGCGCGGGCCAGTTGCATCAGGTGCTCGTAGTTGCGTTCCAGCACCAGCTTGAGGCTGTCGACGGTGAGCGTGGCCTCGGCCACGGCAGTTTGCGCCGCCGGGTCGTCTGCCGTGCGCGCGCCGTGCTTGCCGATGTGCTGCGCAGCGTTGGCACGGAACAGGTCGATGGCCCCCTGCAGCGCGCCGATGGCCGAAGTGGACACCGCACGGGAGAACACCTGGGCGAACGGAATGGCGTAGATCGGGTTGGTGTTGACCAGTCGGCCCGGGGTGGCGTCCAGGGTGCAGTTGTTGGTGCGCTGCACCCGGTGCGCCGGCACAAAGGCGTCTTCGACGACGATGTCGTGGCTGCCGGTGCCGCGCAGGCCGAGCACGTCCCAGTTGCGCTGGATCTGGTAGTCGGCGCGCGGCAGCAGGAAGGTGCCGTGCTCGGCGGCCAGCTCACCGTCAGGCGGCAGAATGCCACCCAGCAGCACCCATTGGCAGTGCTCACTGCCGCTCGAAAAACCCCAGCGGCCGCTGATACGGTAGCCGCCTTCGACCACGGTCACCTTGGCGGTGGGCATATAGGTAGACGACACCAGGGTGTCGTGATCGTCGCTCCACACTTCGCGCTGGGTCTCGACCGGGTAGCGGGCCAACTGCCAGGGGTGAACACCCATCACGCCGTAGACCCAGGCGGTGGACATGCAGCCTTCGGCGAGGGTCATCTGAATCTCGAAGAAGGTGCGCGGGTCGACCTCATAGCCGCCGAATGCCCGCGGCTGCAGGGCGCGCAACAGACCGGCCGACTTCAGCTCGGCAATGTTTTCATCCGCGACCCTGAGGTCGCGATCCCCTTGCGCCGAGCGCTCGCGCAGCGCCGGCACCAGGCGCCGCGCCCGTTCCAGCAGTTCGATTTCGTCCTGGGTCTTTTCTCGCATGCTGTGCATCCTTCTTGTTCTCCCAATCTCGTAGCGCCAATGCGCGAGCCGTGATTGATGATCGGATTGCACAGCGGTGACTTCATCGTCAAAGCGGACTAGAGCCTGCACCACCTGGGCGACGACTGGAACACAGTAGGAGCGGGCTTGCCCCGCGATAGCGTTTTCCCTGACACACCGCTATCGCGGGGCAAGCCCGCTCCTACCGGGTAAGGCGCAGGCCAGCACGCGCTTTGGTCCGCGGGCTTGAGCCCGTGACTGAAAGGCGACTGCTGCGCAGTCGATCGCAGCCTCGTGCCTCGGCAGCGGCTACAAGTGCAGACCCGGCCCCGTAGCCGCTGGCGTCAGCCTGCGATCGGCCGCGCAGCGGTCGTGCTTTCATCTCTCCCAATACCGGGGCCAGCCTTAGTCCATTGAGACGATGCCCCCTCACCAACCCCGGGGAAATACTGCTGCCATGCGTCCACTCACGCTCAAGGAAAACCAGCCAATGAGTATCCTGCAACGATTCCAGCTCCCCGGCAGTGTCGCCATCGTCACCGGCAGCGGCCGTGGCATTGGCCGCGCCATCGCCCTGGCCTACGCCGAAGCCGGCGCCGATGTCATCTGCAGCGCCCGCAGCCCTGAGGACATCGAGCGCGTCGCCGACGAAGTGCGCAGCCTCGGCCGCCGCGCCCTGGCGATTGCCTGCGACGTCAACGACAGCGAACAGCGCCAGGCCCTGGTGCGCCAGAGCCAGGAACACTTCGGCCGCATCACCCACCTGGTCAACAACGCCGGCGGTGGCGGCCCCAACGACGCCCTGGGGATGACCCCGGAACAGTTCGAGGACATCCTGCGCTTCAACGTCTCCAGCGCCTACGCCCTGTGCCAGCTGTGCGTGCCGCTGATGCGCGAGGCCGGCGGCGGCAACATCATCAATATCAGTTCCGTGGCGGCACGCTATGCCCAGCGGCACTTCAGCGCCTACGGCACCGCCAAGGCCGCCCTCAGTCACCTGACCCGCCTGCTGGCCCAGGACTTCGCCCCCCAGGTGCGGGTCAACGCCGTGGCCCCGGGCCCGACCCTGACCGAAGCCCTGAACAAGGTCATGCCCACCGCCATGCGCGAGGCGATGGAGGCCAACACCCCGCTCAAATGCCTGGGCAGCCCCGAAGACATCGCCGCAGCCGCCCTGTACCTGGCAAGCCCGGCATCGGCCTGGGTCACCGGCAAGATCATCGACGTCGATGGCGGTGCCGACAGCAGCGTCTGGCCCGGCTGACACCCCCCTTTTTGCCGGTGCCCTGGACCCTTGGGACCGGCTTTTTTATTCCCCTGCACAGAGCGAAACCACCATGGATGCCTCTCTGATCACCGCCCTGGGCGATGAACTGTTCAACGCCCTGCGCGGGCGCACTACCCTCGCCCCGCTGACCCAACGCCACCCGGCCATCAGCCTGGACCAGGCCTACCGGATTTCCCTGCGTTTCCTGCAGCGCCGTGAGGCCCTGGGCGAGCGCGTCATCGGCAAGAAGATCGGCGTCACCAGCCGCGCCGTGCAACAGATGCTCGACGTCCACCAACCCGACTTCGGCTTTCTCACCGATGCCATGCAAGTGGACGACGGCAGCGAAGTCAGCTTTGCCCGGTACCAGTTGATCCAGCCCCGGGCCGAGGGCGAAATCGCCTTCATCCTCGGTGAAGACCTCAAGGGCCCCGGCATCCGCGCTGAAGACGTGCTGGCGGCGAGCAAGGCCGTGGCGCCGTGCTTCGAGATCGTCGATTCGCGGATCGACAATTGGCAGATCCGCATCCAGGACACCGTGGCCGACAACGCCTCGTGCGGGGTCTTCGCCCTGGGCGAGCAGCGCATCGACCCGCGCGACCTGGACCTGGCCCGGGTCGAGATGCACATGCTCAAGAACGGCCAGCCGGCCGGCAGCGGCCTAGGTTCGGCGGTGCAAGGCCATCCGTGTGAAGCGGTGGCATGGCTGGCCAACACTCTGGGTGAATTGGGCATCCCCTTTCGCCAGGGCGAAATCATTCTTTCCGGCGCGCTGGCGCCCCTGGTGCCGCTGGTGCCGGGCGATCGCATCAATCTGTCGATGAGCGGCCTGGGCAACGCCAGCCTGCGCTTTGTCGCCTGACGCCTTTCCTATTTTCAGGAGCGATGAACCATGAGCAAGAAGATCAAATGTGCGCTGATCGGGCCGGGCAATATCGGCACCGACCTGCTCTACAAATTGATGCGCAGCGACGTGCTGGAGCCCGTCTGGATGGTCGGCATCGAGGCCGGCTCCGAAGGCCTGCAGCGCGCCCGTGAGCTGGGTCTCAAGACCACCGCCGACGGTGTCGACGGCTTGCTGCCCCATGTGCTGGAAGACCAGGTGCAGATCGCCTTCGACGCCACCTCCGCCTACGTCCACGCCGAGAACTCGCGCAAGCTCAATGCCCTCGGTGTGCTGATGATCGACCTCACCCCCTGCGCCATCGGCCCCTACTGCGTGCCACCGGTCAACCTCAAGGCCAACCTTTCCCGCGGCGCGATGAACGTCAACATGGTCACCTGCGGTGGCCAGGCGACCATCCCGCTGGTGGCGGCGGTGTCCAGCGTGCAGCCGGTGGACTACGCCGAGATCATCGCCACCGCCGCATCGAAGTCGGTCGGCCCGGGCACCCGCAAGAACATCGACGAATTCACCCGCACCACCGCCCGCGCGGTGGAACAGGTGGGCGGCGCCAGGCAAGGCAAGGCGATCATCATCGTCAACCCTGCCGAGCCGCCGCTGATCATGCGCGACACCGTGCACTGCCTGACCGCGGACACCCCGGACGAGCCGGCCATCCGTGCCGCCATCGACGCGATGATCGAGCAAGTGCAGCGCTATGTACCCGGCTACAAGCTGGTCAACGGCCCGGTGTTCGACGGCAACCGGGTGTCGATCTTCATGGAAGTCGAAGGCCTGGGCGACTACCTGCCCAAGTACGCCGGCAACCTCGACATCATGACTGCCGCCGCCGCCCGCACCGCCGAGATGTTCGCCGAGGAAATCCTCAAGGGCGAACTGGTGCTGCGCGCCACCCCCGAATCTGCCATTGCCTGAGGAACGGCCCATGGAACTTAACGGCAAGAAAATTACCGTCCACGACATGTGCCTGCGTGACGGTATGCACCCCAAGCGCCACCGCATCAGCCTGCAGCAGATGAAAGACATCGCCTGCGGCCTCGACCAGGCAGGTGTGCCGCTGATCGAAGTCACCCACGGCGATGGCCTGGGCGGCAGCTCGGTGAACTACGGCTTTCCGGCGCACAGCGACGAGGAATACCTGTCGGCGGTGATCCCGCTGATGAACAACGCCAAAGTCTCGGCCCTGCTGCTGCCGGGCATCGGCACGGTCGATCACCTGAAAATGGCCCATGAGCTGGGGGTCAACACTATCCGCGTGGCCACCCACTGCACCGAGGCGGATGTCAGCGAGCAACACATCGTCCACGCCCGCCACCTGGGCATGGACACCGTCGGCTTCCTGATGATGGCGCACATGAACAGCCCCGAGGGCCTGGTCAAGCAGGGCCTGCTGATGGAGAGCTACGGCGCCAACTGCATCTACCTGACCGACTCGGCCGGTTACCTGCTGCCCCATGACGTCAGCGCCCGGGTGGCGGCCATGCGGGCGGCGCTCAAGCCTGAGACCGAGATCGGTTTTCATGGCCACCACAACCTGTCCATGGGCGTGGCCAACTCCATCGCCGCCATCGCCGCGGGTGCCAACCGCATCGATGCGGCCTGCGCAGGCCTGGGTGCCGGTGCCGGCAACACACCGATGGAAGTGCTGGTGGCGGTGTGCGACCGCATGGGTATCGAAACCGGCGTCAGCGTGTTCGGCATTCAGGATGTGGCCGAAGACCTGGTGGTGCCGATCATGGACTTCCCGATCCGCAGCGACCGCGATGCCCTGACCATGGGTTATGCCGGGGTGTATGGCTCGTTCCTGCTGTTCGCCAAGCGTGCCGAGCAGAAGTACGGCGTGCCGGCGCGGGAGATCCTGGTGGAAATGGGCCGGCGCGGGATGGTCGGTGGCCAGGAAGACATGATCGAAGACACCGCAATGACCCTGGCGCGCTTGCGCGCGTGATCGCGCGTGTAGGAGCGGGCTTGCCCCGCGATAGCGTTGTGTCAGGAAAAACGCTATCGCGGGGCAAGCCCGCTCCTACAGCCCCATTAGCCTGGCTAATCCATCATCATCACAATTAACTGGGCTTATGGCGATTTTGCGACACACTGACGCCTCATCCTTCCACTGAGGCGTGCCAATGTCCGGCGAAAAATCCCTGTCCAAACTCCTGAGCGGCATGAAGCCCGAACTCAACGATGGCGACTACGTGTTCTGCACACTCGAACCGGGCACGCGCCTGGAGGCAGAGGTGCTGGGTAGCTTCCGGGAAAAAGAAGGGCTGACGGTCATTCTGGAGCGAAGCCAGGCCGAGGCGCTGGGCCTGCAATACAGCTACGTGGCGGCCTGGATCACCCTGACCATCCACTCGGCCCTGGAGGCCGTGGGGCTGACGGCTGCGTTCGCGACCGCGCTTGGCAATGCAGGGATCAGCTGCAATGTGATTGCCGCTTACTACCATGACCATATTTTTGTCGCAAAAGCGGATGCCCAGCGGGCCGTCGAGGTACTGGAAGCGCTAGGTAGGAGCGGGCTTGCCCCGCGATAGCGATCATCCCGATACAAGCCCACAGCGATCAGTCCGGGAAACGATCTACGCCCGCTGCGCGGCCGATCGCAGCCTCGTACCTCGGCAGCGGCTACACCGCCCGTAGCCGCTGCCGACAGGCTGCGATCGACTGCGTAGCAGTCGCCAATGCGGTGATGTCAGGCGCTGCGCGAATCTGTAGGAGCGGGCTTGCCCCGCGATAGCGTCGTCCTGTTCCGTCGCATCGTGGGGCAAGCCTGCTCCCACTGCGATCAGTCCGGGAAACGATCTACGCCCGCTGCGCGGCCGATCGCAGCCTCGTACCTCGGCAGCGGCTACATCGCCGTAGCCGCTGCCGACAGGCTGCGATCGACTGCGTAGCAGTCGCCAATGCTGCTTCCACAGCGTTAGCGCCAGTCCGCCACTATCTGTTGCTCCAGGGCGAACGGCTGGGCGGCGATGGTGCGTTTCTGATAACGCGGCGCCTCGGGTGAGGTCGCCAGCCACAGCATCACTTGCGCCGGCACCTGTGGCGGCGCAATGCCCGCGCGCAAGGCAATGACGCCTTTGTCGCCAATGGTCGCCTTCAATGCTTCGGTGCTCACCACGCCCGGGTTGATCGTGTAGGCGCAAATACCCCGCTCACCCAGCTCCGCCGCGATCACGCCCGCCAGCCGCGACACCGCTGCCTTGCCTGCGCCATAGGCATAGCCCCAGCCACCCTTTTCGGCCGCCACCGGCGGATCGCTCTCGCCGGCGCCGGAGGTGACGTTGATGACCACCCCGCCGCCCTGCTCCAGCATGTGCTCCGCCACCGCCCGGGTCAGCAGGAAGGGGGTGAGGATGTAGCCCTGGAACACCCGCTCCAGGGTCTGCGGTTGCAAGGCCAGAAAGCCGCTGTTGAGGTCACGCCCCTGGTAGATCGCGTTGTTGACCAGCACGTCGATGCGGCCGAACTCGGCGATCACCTGTGCACACGCCGCCAGGGCCGAGGCGCTGTCGAGCAGGTCCATCGGTATCACCAGCACGCGCCGGCCCAACTCGCGAATGGCCGCCGCGGTGCTGTTGAGGCTACCGGCCAGCGGCTCGCCCGCCGCATCGCGAAGGGCGTGTTCATGCTGCTCGCCCTCGTCGACGGTGCGCGCACTGATCGCCAGGTCAAAGCCTGCACGGGCGAACGCCAGCGCTGCCTCACGGCCGATGCCACGGCTGGCGCCGGTTATGAATGCCACCTTGTTCATGGGGTTTCCTTCTAGAAGCGTTGCGGGCGGACCATAGCATCCATGCCGCCGTCGATGAACACCACGCTGCCGTGGATAAAGGCCGCCTTGGACGATTGCAGGAAGGCCACCAGGCTGGCGATTTCTTCAGGGGTGCCGGCGCGCCCCAGCGGGGCGACGAAGTCGCGCACGGCCTTGCCGAAGCGGGCGTCGTCCAGCGAGGCCTGGTGCAGGGGCGTCTGTACCGCGCCGGGGGCGACCACGTTGAGGCGGATGCCCTGCTCGGCCCACGGCTTGGCCAGGCGGCGTGCGTGCTGGGTGATGGCGTATTTGGAACTGGCATAGGCCACGTGGGGCTGGCCGAGGCTGTCGGCCAGGACACAGGCGTCGGCTTCGTTGCCGGCCAACTGCGCCTCGGTCATCGGTTGCTGGTCCGCGCCCGGCTGGGTCGAGGCCACCGAGCCGATCACCAGCGCCGCCGGCTGAGCGCCCTTGGCCAGCGCGCCGGACAGGCCGTCGAGCAGTTGGCTGACGCCGAAGTAGTTGACCGACAGGATCAGGCCGCACGACGGCGCCGTGACGCCCACGCCGGCGCAGCACACCAGGCCGTCGAGCACGCCTTCGCTCTGCTCCAGCACGGCGGCGATGGCCGCTTGACGGCCACTGGCGGTGGACAGGTCGGCAAGCACTTCGGCATTGGCCCGGTCGATACCGATGACCCGGTGGCCGGCGGCGCGCAGCGCGGCGCTGACGGCAGCGCCGATACCCGAGGCGCTGCCGGTGATAGCTGTAACTGGCATAGATCAATCTCCATGAGGGGTGCAGGCAGTATCCAAAGCCCTGCCCTGCGCCGGCATCGTCCGTGCGGACTACGCCTGGCGACGGCTGGCCAGGGCCAAGGGGGGCACCTGGACCTTGGGTTTTGCCGCGACCTTAAGGGTCGCCTGGGGCTTACCCAGCGCCACCACGCTGTTGAGCAGGATGCGCACCAGCTCTGTCTGGCGACGCACACCGGTCTTGGAGAAGATCGAGCGCAGGTGCGCACGGGCCGTGTTGCGGCGAATGTTGAGAATCTCGGCGGCCTCCTCCAGCGACAGGCCGTTGGCCAGCTCCATGGCCAGGGCGGTTTCGGCCTTGGTCAGGTTGAACAGCTGCTTGGTGACCACCTCGCTGGCCAGCGACTTGCTCGCCGCATCGCGGATGTACACCAGCGCCGCCGGCTTGCCCTTCTCGTCGGCCCAGTCCATGGACGGAATGGGCTCGACCACCAGCCCCAGGTTCACCTGCCCCGAAGGCCGGGTCACCGACATGGCCTCGGCGGTCTTGAGGGTATCTTCGGAGAAGGCCGAGCGGATCAGGCGCTGCAGTTCGCGGTTGTCGCTCGGGTAGGTGGCCTCCAGGCGGCCGCCCACTAGCTTCAGGCCATCGCCGCTGGCAAGGATGCTCTGCGCCACGGGGTTGACCCGCAGCACGCTGCCGCTCTCGTCCAGCACCAGGGTGGCCACCGACAGGCGGCTGATGGCCTGGGCATACAGCTCGCTGATCGACTCGCTGCGATCGAGCAGGTTATGAATGTTCAGGGCCCGGCGAAGGTGCGGAATGAAGCTTGCGCACAGTGCCCGATCACTGAGCGAGAAGTTGGGGGATGTCTTGGCCCGGGTCACGCGAAAGCGCAGTTTGCCGCTGTCGGGGGTGGAGATATCGACGCCCATCACGTGGTAGACGTTCTGCTGGCTGCAGTACATCTTGAAGTAAGGGTCCTGCTCCCACTGCGCCGAGGTCATGATGTCGTCGATGGTGACCACCTGGTCCAGCGGCTGACCGCTGAAGGGCGTATGGGCCTGGGGGTAGGCCATGTAGATGACCTCGCCTTCGCCCTCGATGTCGCCGGCGACGATCATCACGCCCATGTCGGGCTGGTCGGGAACGCGCAAAATCAGGGTCACGTAGTTGGCCTGAAACGCCTGGCGCAGGTTCTCGAGGGTGTGCGCCATGGGCCTGGGATCGAGGGCGCCATCATAGATGTCGCCAACCAGGCGGTCGTAGCCGGCAAGGTCCAGGCCCAGCTCGGCCAGTGCAGCGTGAGTCAACACGGGATTTTCCACAGTCGTCTCCTTGCTCGGGTAAGGCCCGGTGGCCTTCCCTTGTTATTTTTATTATTTCGGCCGGGATCACGGGCAAGCCCGCCACCACCACCTCTGTAGGAGCGGGCTAGCCCCGCGAAAGGCCCCTGTAGGAGCGGGCTTGCCCCGCGAAGAGCTCCCAGTCTCCAGTGCCACCAACATCTCCACAAGTAGCCCAGCCATGTTTATTTTCGCGCCGCCGGGCTCGACTTCAGGCTGTACTCCCCTTGCGGCGCCTGCTTCGCTGCAGGCCTGGCCACGACCAGTCGTCGGCCACGGTTGAACCAGGCCGCCAGGGCCGGCAACAGGAAGATCGCCCCCAGCACATTGACCAGGAACATGAACGACAGCAGCACGCCCATGTCGGCCTGGAACTTGAGCGGTGCGAACGCCCAGGTAATCACCCCGATGGACATGGTCAGGGCGGTGAACACCGCCGCCGTGCCACGCTGGCACATGGCCTGGTAGAACGCCTCGCGCAGGTCGGCACCGGCGGCCATCTCGTGCTGGATACGCTCGTACAGGTAAATGCCGTAGTCGACCCCGACACCGACACCCAAAGCCATCACCGGCAGGGTGGCGACCTTGAGGCCGATGCCCAGCATCGCCATCAGCGCATTGCACAGGATCGCGACGATCGCCAGCGGCACCAGGATGCACAGCACGGCACGCAAGGAGCGGAAGGTCAGCCAGCAGAACAGCGCCACCGAACCGAACAGCGCGGCGAGCATGAACACCTCGGCATGCTTGACCGCCTCGTTGGAGGCCGCCATGACCCCGACGTTGCCGCCGGCCAGGTAGAAGGTCAGTTCCGGGGTGCTTATCTGCTTGATGATGCGCTGCGCCTCGCCCAGCACATGGCTGATGGTGGCGCCTTCATGGTCGGCCAGAAACACCAGGATCTCCATTTGCTGGCAGCCGTCGGTCACCATGCCGTCGTCGGGCATGTAGGCCCGGGCGCCCTGGCTCAAGCCGCGGGCCGAGCCCGGGATGGCCGCCCAGCGCGGGTTGCCTTCGTTGTTGCCGGCAATCACGACCTTGCCCTTGCCGGCCACACTCTGCACCGACTGCACGCCATTGACCGCACGCATGCGGAAATCGAAGGCTTCCACGGCACGCATCACCGCAGGCGACAGGCACCCCTCCTCGATACCGTTGACCTCGACGAACACCGAGAGCACGTCCAGGCCGATGGAGTAGCTGTCGACGATTTTCTGGTTGTCGAGGTTGTAGCGCGAATCGGCACGCAGCTCCGGCGCCCCGGTGCCGATGTCGCCCACGGCCAGGTCGCGGGATTTGTAGGCACCCGCCGCCAGCAGCAACAGGCTCAGGGCGAACACCCCCAGGGCAGGCTTGGGCTCGGCCAGCGCCGACAGCCGCCACCACAGCCGATGGCGGCTACCGTCGTCGGCTTTGGCCCGGGCCAGCACCGAAGGCTCCAGGCGCAGGTAGGCGATGATCACCGGCAGCATCAGTTTGTTGGTGGCGATCATCAGCATCACCCCGATACAGGCAGTGACCCCCAGCTCATGCACGATCGGGATGTCGATCAACATGATCACGGCAAAGCCCAGGGCATTCATCAGCAGGGCCAGGGAGCCGGGGATGAAGATCTTGCAGAACGCCCCGTGGGCCGCCTGCACCGAATTGCGCCCGGCCATCACCTCCTGCTTCCAGGCGTTGGTCATCTGCACCGCGTGGGAGACGCCGATGGAGAAAATCAGGAACGGCACCAGGATCGACATCGGGTCGATGCCCAGGCCCAGCAACGGCAGCAGGCCCAGCAGCCAGACCACCGGCAGCAACGCCACCACCAGGGCTACTACGGTCAGGCGCAACGAGCGCGAGTAGATCCACAGCAGCACAGCGGTAATCACAAAGGCCACCACGAAGAAACCGATCACCGTCATCAGCCCTTCCACCACATCGCCCACCAGCTTGGCGAAGCCGACGATATTGATCTCGATCTGGTCGTTGCCGTACTTGGCGCGGATGTCTTCCAGGCGCTGGGCGACCAGGGCGTAGTCCACCGGCTTGCCGGTTTGCGGGTCGAGGTCTTGCAGGTCGGCGCGGACCATGGCCGATTTCAGGTCGTTGGCCACCAGCCGGCCGATCTGCCCGGAGGCTGCGGCGTTGCTGCGCACCTGGGCAAGGTCGCGGGGCGAGCCGTCGAAACGCGGCGGTACCACCACGTCACCGAAAAAGCCCTCTTCGGTGATTTCGATGTAGCGCACGTTGGCCGTGAACAACGAGGTGACACTGGCGCGGTTGACCCCGGAGATGAAGAACACCTCGTCGCTGACCTTGCGCAGGGTATCGAGGAACTGCGCGTTATAGATGTCGCCCTCGCCTTTCCAGTGCACGCTGACCAGGAAGCGGTTGGCGCCGGTGAAGTACTGGCTGAAACGCAGGAAATTGACCATGAACTCATGGCGCACCGGAATCTGCTTGCTGAAGCCCGGGTCCAGGTGGGTATGGGTGGCGCTGTAGCCCAGGCCCAGGGTCAGCAGCACGAACAGCACTAACAGGCCCTTGCGCCATGCCATCAGATAATCGGCGATACGCTCGACACTGCGCGTCGTCCAGCTTTTAGCTTGATTCATTGCCCGCCTCTCACTTGCCAAGGGCGGCAAGGCTGCCACCGGAATCCTGGAACACCCCACGCTCGCCGCCTACCAGCAAACGCGAGCCGAGCATGACCGCCGAGGTCAACGTGCCGAGCCCGGCCAGGCGGCCGACGCCGACCAACTGGCCCCGATCATCGAGCCGCACCAGCGAACCACCGGCGCCGACGATCAGCAGACCGCCCTGGTCGGGCAGACGGACATGGCCGTACAGCGGCAGTTGATTGCCGACCTTGACCTGGGTCCAGCTGTCACCGAAGTCATGGCTGACGAACACATGGCCACGCATGCCGTAGCTGACCCAGTGATCGGGGCTCAGGCGCACCACACCGAACAGCGAACCGCTGTAGAAAGCGGGCAGCGTCTGCCAATGCTGGCCGTCATCGCGGCTGCGCAGCACCAGGCCCTGCTCGCCGACCAGCATGCGCCGGCCGTCGGCACCGCCGTCCATGCCATTGAGGTGAGCGCTGTCGACATCCAGCGCCAGGGTGTGCCAGGTGAGCCCGGCATCGTCGGACTGGTAGAACTTACCGAAACTGCCGTAGGCCAGCACCCGCTCGCCACCGGCCGACCAGGCGCCCAGCAGCGGCTCGCCGAGGCTGTCGTCGTAGCGAACCTCTTGCCAGTGGCTGCCGCCGTCGGTTGAACGCAGCACCCAGCCATCGTGGCCCACCGCCAGCAACCGCTGCTGGCCGAGATCGACCACGGCGGTCAGCGCCGCATTGCGTTGGGGTTGTACGGTGGCCGGTTGCCAACTCACCCCCTGATCGACACTGCGCAGAATGCTGCCGCGCTCCCCGACTGCCAGCACATGCTCGCCCTGCTTGAGCAAGGCATTGATCTGCACGCGGTCGGTGCGCAGGGGTTCGTCCACCGGTTCTGGGGCAGTACGGGGAGCGAAAGCGAAAGCGATAGTGCCGGCGACCACCAGGCACACCAGGTAACCGATCAACGAGCGCATAGGGGTCGCTCCGTTTCATGACACAGGAACACACGGACATTCATGCGGCCAATCCTCTTGTTCTGCTCCGCTCCCGTGCGGGCTGCGCGGGGCGTGAAGGGGGCATTGCCTGCACTCGATACTCGCGGGAAGACTGCTTGGAAACATCGTCCAAACGGCTTACAAAAAGGCATGAATGCCCTATAGCGTTACGCCAGCAGATCCTGTAGCCGCTGCCGACAGGCTGCGATTGGGCGCGTAGCGGCCACGGCATTTGATTGTGTATCGACCCTCTTGCGGCTGCTGCGCAGCCGATCGCAGCCTCGTACCTCGGCAGCGGCTACACCCGTAGCCGCTGCCGACAGGCTGCGATTGGGCGCGTAGCGGCCATGGCATTTGATTGTGTATCGACCGTTTTACGACTGCTGCGCAGCCGATCGCAGCCTCGTGCCTCGGCAGCGGCTACACCCCGTAGCCGCTGCCGACAGGCTGCGATTGGGCGCGTAGCGGCCACGGCATTTGATTGTGTATCGACCCTTTTACGACTGCTGCGCAGCCGATCGCAGCCTCGTGCCTCGGCAGCGGCTACACCCGTAGCCGCTGCCGACAGGCTGCGATTGGGCGCGTAGCGGCCACGGCATTGGATTGTGTATCGACCCTCTTGCGGCTGCTGCGCAGCCGATCGCAGCCTCGTGCCTCGGCAGCGGCTACACCCCGTAGCCGCTGCCGACAGGCTGCGATTGGGCGCGTAGCGGCCACGGCATTTGATTGTGTCTCGACCCTCTTGCGGCTGCTGCGCAGCCGATCGCAGCCTCATGCCTCGGCAGCGGCTACCCCTTCCTTTGGAAATACTCGCTCACGGTTCGACGCAACGAGGCGTGATTCGGCGACCTACGGTGATTAGGTGCAATTACGTGAATTGAGGGCAATGGAATGCTTGTTCATTCAAACGGTTATCGGCTGTTGGCAGGACGTCACTCGGAACCAGGACAGATCTACTCGGTAACGGTTGTAACCCATCGACGTCGACCCGTTCTGGGCGAGTTCCCGTCAGGTCGTTTGCTCGTCAGGGAGCTGCGGCGGGCGCATGAAGAGCAATGGGTCTGCTCGTTGGCATGGGTGGTGATGCCGGACCATTTCCACTGGCTGTTCACGCTACAGGCCCCCTGTCTTTCCCAAGTCATGTGCACGGTAAAGTCCAGAAGTAGCCTGTCCATCAACCGATTGACCAACGGCCATGGGCGAATGTGGCAAAAGGGATTTTACGACAGGGCGGTTCGTACAGAAGAGGTGCAGGACATCGCCCGCTACATCGTCGCCAACCCCATTCGGGCGGGGCTGGCTCGGAAGGCAGGTGACTATCCGCTCTGGGATGCCACCTGGATTTGAGTGCAATCAAGCCTGGTACAAAATCACCAGATCATTGATCACCGAAGGCCGCTCCTGCCCCACCACATGGGTATGCAACTCCAGGGTCAACTGCGTACCCCGAGGCTGCACCTGCACCGCCTTGACCCGCGCCCGCGCATGAATGCGCGCCCCCGCCGGCACCGGCGCCGGGAAGCGCAACCGGTCTGAACCGTAGTTGATCTGGGTGGTGAACCCGGTGATCTCATACCCCAGCGCCAGTTTCATCCGCGACTGCAGCACCTGCACCAGCGCGCCATGGGCGATGGTGCCGCCAAACGGGCTCTGCAAGCGGGCCTTCTGCGGATCGGTGTGAATCCAGTAGTCATCCCCCGACAACTGGGCAAAGGCGTCAATCAGCGCCTGGTCCACCAGCACGCTGTTGCTCCAGTCGCTGAACTGCTCACTGACCAGCGCCTGCAACCCCTCGGCATCATCCACAGCAATCTGCCGCACCGCCGCAGGCGCCGCACTCGGTGCGCTGTCTTCCACCGCGAACGGCTCGAAGGCCGCCGCGTTCTTGTCGGTGCCGGTAAAGCGCAACAGGCGGTTGCCCTTGGCATCGACTTCGGCGAACACCGGCTGCAGGCGCATGCCGATGTGGATTTCGTCTTCCTCCAGGCCCACCAGGTTGGTATTGATCCGCACCCCTTCGTCCAGCTCGACGACCGCCAGCTTCTGCGGCATTTCGTCGGCAAAGTCAGGCAAGGTGGCGATGCGCGTCACGGTGTAGCTGTACAGCGTCGCGCCGCCACTCACGGCACGCCAGCTCAGGTCGTGGGCCAGGCAGGCCGGGCAATGCCGACGCGGGTAGAAGATCCACTGGCTGCAGGCGTTGCACTGCTGGATCAGCACGCTGCGGGCCTTGAGCCCTTCCCAGAATGGCGCGGAAATTTCAGTGGCCAGCGGCATGGGTTTGTTGTTGGACATGGTCGTCAGGCTCCCTGGAGAATCAATGCGCCCTGCTCGCTCATCACGCCGCCGGTTCCGGAGACGTAGACGTTGTCGCAGCGCGATAGCTGGCGTTCACCGGCGGCGCCGGCAATCTGGGTGACCGCTTCGATCACCTGGGACATGCCCCCGGCCGAGCCGGCCTGGCCGAAGCTGAGCTGGCCACCGTGGGTGTTCATGGGGAAATCGCCGCGCCAGGTCAGGTCGTGCTCGCGCACAAAAGCCATGCCCTCGCCCTTGGCGCAGAAGCCTGCGTCTTCCAGGGTGAGCAGCGCGGTGATGGTGTAGCAGTCGTAGATCTGCGCCGCGTGCATGTCCTGCGGCTTGAGCCCGGCCATGGCGAAGGCCCGCTGCGAGGCCGGGCCGATCGGGGTGTGGACCATGTCCTTGGCATAGGACGGCGACTTGAACGCCAGGTGCTCGCCAAAGCCTGTGATGTACGTCGGGCGCTTGCGGGCGCGCGCCGCCACTTCGCGGGAGGTGATGATCAACGCCGCGCCGCCGGCCACCGGCATGACGATCTCCAGCACATGCAACGGATCGGCGACTTTCTTGCTCGCCAGCACCTGCTCGATGGTCAGGGGCTGGCCGAAGAACATCGCCTGGTCGTTGAACTGGGCGTTGGTGCGCTGGTCCACGGCGATCTTGGCCATGGCCCGCGGGTCGTAACCGTACTGGGCCGCGTAGCGCTGGGCGATCATGGCGTAGCCGGTGTTCTGGCCCATGTGCCCATACGGCAGGTCGAATTCGGCCTCCGGCGCGCCATAGGCGGTGCTGTGCCCGCCAAAGCGCATGGCCCGGCCCATCCAGCTCGGGTCTTCATCCGGGCCCATTGGCGCCATGCGGGCCGGCATCACACAGAGCACCGCCTGGCACAGGCCCAGCTCGATGGCCGCCGCCGCCCGCCAGACCATGCCGGCTGCGGTGCAGCCGCCCAGGTCCACCACTTCGGCGAAGTTCAGCTGCAGGCCCAGGTATTCGGCGGCCATGGCCGGCACGAACACCGAGGCTTCGTGAAAGTGCGGGCCGTTGATCACCAGCCCGTCGAGATCTTCGGCGCGCAGGCCGGCATCGCGCAGGGCCTGGGCCGCCAGGTCAGCGACCTGTTCGAGGTGGAACATACGCGGTGCGGTGGCGTATTTTTCCGGTTTGTACTGTGCGGTGCCGACAATCGCGGCGTGTCCTTTGAGTCCCATAAGTCCCCCGGGTGGTCTAGGCAGGAGCGGGCTTGCCCGGCGATCGCATTTTTCCTGACACAACGCGATCGCGGGACCAGCCCGCTCCTACCGGGTTAGAAGGTGTATTTCATTGAGAAGGTGGCGTAGTCACGGTCAGCCATCGGCCGCTTGACCGGGTCTGGCGAGCCCAGGTAGCCGATCATGGTCAGTGCCACTTCCAGGTTGCTCAGGTACTTGAAGGTGGTGCCGACGCTGTAGCGGCGGTCGCCCTGAACGCCGGCGATGCTGCCGGCCATGGGTGATGCGCCACTGAACACGTTGGAGAATCGCAGTGGCACTTCCAGATCCCAGCCCTGGAAAACCCCCGGATAACTGAACGAGGCACCGACGGTGTAGGCGCTGGAGTCCTTGCTTCGCCAGGCTGAGCTGGTCTTGTAGGTGTAGTCATCGGATTCTCCAACCATCGGCGCCAGTGACGGCAGCAGGTTGACGCCTTGCAGGTTCGGGGCGGCCGAGGCCGAGTCGACGCTGTCGGCGCGTACGTGAATGATTTCTGCGGTCAGGGTGGTCTGGCTGGCCCACGGCCGGTCGCCGAGGATGCGCATGGCCGACAGCTGAATCTGCTGGCCCTTGCCCTTGGCCGGCACCGGTCCGAGCCCGGTGTTGACCATGACCGGGGCACCGTCGCGGTACGACCACTCGGCACCGATCTGGGTATCGCCCAGCTTGGTCGACATGCTCAGGCCCGTGAGTTTGATGTCCTCGAAGTACTCGACGCGATAGCCGTTGGTGGCGAAGGCAAACTGGCCATTGCCCAGTGGCACGGCGTTGTAGCCCACCAGCGCGGTGGCCGGGTTCTTGTCGTGGTAGTTGACGTGAAACAGCGACAACTCGATGGCCGGCACCGGGCGGTAGCGCACCTGCACGCCCCACTGGCCATCGTCGCGTGGCTCGTCGGTGCCCTGGTAGCGCACGTTGCCGTTGGCGGTACGGATGAACTCGCGGCCCGGGCCGATCACGTCGCTGCCCGACAAATAGCTGCCCACCGGCGGCAGTTCGGTGCCCTTCCACTCGTATTGCACGTAGGCGCCGAAGGTGATTTGCGGGTTGATCCGGTAGGACGCCGAGAACTGCCCCACCGGCAGGAGGATCTCCTTGACCTCGACCCCGGGCTGGGCCGCCTTGACCGCATCGGAGGGGTTCTGCACGCCGTTGACGCCCGGGTAGTACAGGCTCTCGCCCCAAGACTCGATGTGCCGGCCGGCCTTGGCGTCGAGCATGGTGTCGTTCTCGAAGCGCCAGCCGCCGAACACATAGGCGTCGAGCAAGCGGGTGCGGCCGCCGCTGTAGTACTTGGTGCGGCTGGTGAACTCGTCGTTGCGCCCGTCCTTGTTCACGGTTTGCGGCGAGTCGTTGTCGTTGCCCTGGTGATAGACATCGTCGTAGAAGGTACTGGCGCGCACCACGGCGCCGTAGTTGTCCTTGCGCAGGATCATCTCGCCCAGCGCGCCGATGCGGTTGGTGGTCAGGCTGCCCTGGTTGAAGTTGCGGTTGGCGTCGTCGGCGTTGATGCCCATCAGCCGGTCGCTGGGTTTGCCCACGCGCACGCCCAGGCCATAGCTGGTGGTCACCGACCAGTCGATGGTGGCGCCGTTGTCGAATTCGATGGTTTCCCCCGACCATGCAGGCATTGATGCCAGCGCCACGGCCACCGCCAGGCTGGCGGCCTGGACACCGTGCGTGCCTAGGCCAGTACAGTTATTGTTGTTCTTGTAATTCACACTGACTCTCCTGAAGGGCAACCCCAAGGCCGCCTGGACTGTTCACCATGACCGTGACGCCGGATTGTTCAGAACACCCGCAGCGGGTCGGGCGCCGTGGCCCCCGCAGGGGCCTGCCGGTACCGCAGCAGCCCCCCGTGTTCCTCGCGCACCAGGGCGCCTTCGGCCATGAGGTAATTGGCATGCGCCAAGGTTTCCCCCAGCGCCATCAGTTCGTCGAAGCGACCTGACAGCCTGGGAAACAACACCGCCATCAGCTCGAGCGCGCCGCGCGGCGCCTCACAGCTGTCCTGCATTCGCGCCAAATGGCCCTGGTGGTGGGCCACCAATTGATCCAGGCGCGTGTGCAGGTTGAAAAACGGACGCTCGTGGGCCGGCAGCACCAGCACGGTGTCGGGCAGTGCCCGCAGCCGCTCGATCGAGTCCAGCCAGTCACGCAGCGGATTGGCCTCGGGCTCGGTGGCCTGCACCCCGACCGTGGAGGTGATGCGCGGCAGCACCTGGTCGCCGGAAATCAGCAGGCCGTCCTCGGCGCTGTACAGGCAGGCGTGCTCGGGCGAATGGCCGTTACCGATCAGCACCTGCCAATTACGACCACCGATGCGCAGTTCACTGCCCTGACGCAGGCGGCGAAAGCCGGTGCAGGGCAAGGGGTGAAAGTGCTTGTCCTGGACAGCCGCGAAAAACTCGCCGGCCTGCTCGGTGCTGAACCCGGCCTTGCGGTAGAAGTCGACGAAGGCCCAGGCCGGCGGTTGGTCCGAGGGCACCTGAACATGCAGCCACTGGAACTCCGCGGCGGTCATGTAGAGCGGGCACTCGAAGCGCTCGGTCAGCCAGGCCGCGACACCGGCGTGGTCACTGTGAAAGTGGGTGCAGATCACCGCCTGCACCGGCTGGCCCTGGAACACCTCGCTGAACACCTGCTCCCAGACCTCACGGGTCTGCGCGGTGTTCATGCCGGTATCGACCACCACCCAGCCGTCCTGGTGCTGCAGCAGGTAAAGGTTGATGTGGTCGAGGCGAAACGGGAGTGGCATGCGCAGCCAGAACACCCCGCTGGCCACCTCACACACCTGGCCGCTGGCCGGTGGCTGAGGCCAGGGGTAGCGCAGGCCGTCGCGCAGTTCAGCGCCGCTGGCGTCCAGGTCAGCCATGATGGGCACCTGCAAACGGCGCAAGGCCGGCGCGTTGCAGCACCTCGGCCGAATATGGCTGATAGGTGCGCGACGGCTCGTCGCGGATGAACAGCGGGTCGGTGCATGCATCGGGGCAATAGCCCTGGCGTTGCAGGTCGACCTTGCGCAGTTTGAAGGTGCTGGTGAGGTCGGCAGCAGCGCTGACCCGCACGAACACCGGGGCGGCATAGCGCGGCAGACAGCTGTCGGTCAGGGCGTAGAACGCCTCGGGGTCGAAGCCCTGCCCCGCCTGCATCAACACCGCCGCCATACCGGCGCGGCCTTCATGGCCGGGCACCTGTACGCCATAGATGTTGATCAGCTCAAGGCCGGGGAAATCGCCCAGGGCATCGGCCACTTCCTGGGTCGAGACGTTCTCGCTCTTCCAGCGGAAGGTGTCGCCGATGCGGTCGACGAAGTAGCAGTAGCCATCGGCGTCCTGGCGCAGCAAATCGCCCGAGCTCCAGTAGGCATCGCCTTCGCGCAGGACATTGCGACGGATCTTGCTTTCGCTGGCCTCGGCCGAGGTGTAGCCCTCGAAGCGTCCACCGCCGATATCGGGGTGGTCGACGATAAAGCCCATGGCCTCGCCCACCTCGCCCACTTCACACACCTGATAGAAACCTTGCGCGTCACGCGGGTGGCAGTCGTTCTCGACGTCGTAGCGCACCAGGCGCAGGTTGGTGCGGTTCCAGTCCGGCACTCGGCCGCAGGAACCGGGGTAGTTGTCGACGTTGATCAGGTTGGCGTTGGCCTCGGTGGCGCCCCAGCCCTCGAAGATCTGCAGCGGCCCGAAGCGTTCGACCCAGCGCTGCCACGAATCAGGCGTCAGACCGGCGCCGAGCATGCAGCGCAGGCTGTGCTCACGCTCACCTGCACTCACCGGCTGGTTGAGCAGGTAGCGGCAGATCTCGCCGATGTACTGGAACACACTGATGCGGTGCTCGCGCACGTCCTTCCAGAATTCGCGCACGCTGAACTTGCGCCGCACCACGATGCTGGCGCCGGCACGCAGCGCGGTGGAGGTCACCGAGGTGGCCGCCGCACCGTGGTACAGCGGCAGGCAGCAATAGAACACGTCTTCGCAAGTGGCCGGCAGCGTCACTTCCATCACATCGCCCGACGACATCCAGCGCATGTGGCTGTAGCGCGCCGCCTTGGGCAAGCCGGTGGTGCCGGAGGTAAAAATCAGCAGGGTCGTGGCCTGGGCCTCGATAGCGGCGCGCATCTCCCGTGGGAAGGTAGTGGCCGGGGCGCTGTGCAGGCGCGCGGCGAACTGGCCATCCACGCCCTTGGGCAGCAGGCCGGACCAGGGGTTCTCGGCATCGGGCACCAGCCAGTAGGCCAGGTTGGGCAGGTTATCGGTGGCTTGCAGGTTGGCCAGGCATTCCTCACCCACGACCATGGCCTTGGCGCCGGTGGTGTCCAGGGCATGCAACAGCGCCCGGCCGGTGACTTGGGTGTTGATGAACGCCACCACCACCCCCAGCTTGACCAGGCCGAACCAGGTGCAGAAGAACGCCGGGCGGTTTTCCATCGCCAAGGCGCACACATCCCCCGCGCGCAGGCCCTTGGCGTAGAAGGTATGGGCCATCTGGTTGGCCTGTGCATCGACTTGCGCGTAGGTCAGCGGCTGGCCGGCATAGATCAGAAAGGGCCGTTGGCCATACTCGCGCACCTGCTCCTCGAAGCGGTCGGCCAGGGTATAGAGGTCCCGTGGCTTGATCTGCCCACTGGCGCTGGCGCGGCGATCAAGCAGCGCCTGGGTCTGCTCGCGGGGCACCGGCGCAGCGCTCGGCAGGCTCGTCCGTTGGGCCAGGCTCATGGCGTCACCTCCAGGGTGGCGGCCTGGTACGCGGGGTAATCCGAGTAGCCCTTTGCACCTGGGGTGTAGAGGGTGTGGCGGTCGAACCCGGCCAGCGGCAAGCCCTGTTGAAGGCGCTCGACCAGGTCCGGGTTGGCGATGAAGTGACGACCGAACGACACCGCATCCCCCTCGCCCGCCTCCAGCGCTGCCTGGGCCGACGGCCCATCGAACCCGTCATTGAGGATCAGGCCGCAATCACTGTGCTGGCGGGCCAGGGCGAAGGCGTCGAGGCCCGCCGCTGGCGAGCGCATGATGTGCAGGTAGGCCAGACGCAGGGGCGCCACGGCGGCGCACAGGGCAGTCGCGGTTTCAGCCGGGTTGGCATCGCTGATGTCGTTGTAGGGGTTGCCCGGGCATTGACGGTAACCCACCCGACCGGCACCGATGGCGGCGGCCATGGCCTCGAGCACTTCCTTGACGAACCTTACCCGGTTGGCTGCGCTGCCGCCGTAGGCGTCCTCGCGCTGATTGCTGCCCGAGGCCATGAACTGCATTGGCAGGTAACCGCTGGTGCAGTGCAGTTCGACACCGTCAAAACCCGCTTCACGGGCGTTGAGCGCCGCCTGTCGGTAGTCGCCGATCACCGTGTTGATGCCTTCCAGGGTCAGGGCCTGGGGCGCATCGGTGTCGACCATCCCGGCGACATCGGTAAACAGCCGGGTGTGTGCCCGCAGCGCCGACGGCGCCACGGTGCTCGCGCCACGGGGCTTGTTGTGATGGCTGGCGGCGCGGCCCACATGCATCAGTTGCAGCACGATCTGGCCACCGCGCTCATGCACGGCATCGGTCACCCGGCGCCAGGCGGCAATCTGTTCAGTGCTGTAGATCGCCGGGGTGCGGCAATAGCCCAGGCCGCTGGCCGACGGCGCGGTGCCTTCGGCCACGATCAGCCCGGCACTGGCACGCTGGCGGTAGTACTCGACCATCTCGGCGCCCGGCAGCGCATCGCTGCCGGCACGGCTGCGGGTCATCGGCGCCATGACGATGCGATTGGCCAGTTGCAGGTCGCCCAGGCGCAGCGGCTCGAACAAGATGCTCATGTCAGCTCCTTCACTTCTTGGAATTTTCCGGCTGTGCCAGAATCGCGCTGCACGGCGGCAGGGATTGGTGAAACGCCGAAGATGGGCTGAATGATTGACCTACGGCCGAGACGAAACATCGTCCGTCGAGACTAGATTTGCCGGCTGGCTGGAACTCTGCGGAACTGGTCTGAACGGACGATGAAATGCCCTGCGCAACCCCCGACGATCTGCCGACTAGAACAAGACCGGGAGCACCCGCTGTGACGACCTCGACCCCTGTTACATGGCGCACGCACTATGCGTTGTTCGTGCTCGCCGCGATCTACGTGTTCAACTACATCGACCGCCAGTTGATGGCGATCCTGATCGAGCCGGTGAAGCTCGAATTCGGCATTTCCGACACCGGCATCGGCCTGCTGTCGGGGGTGACCTTCGCGGTGTTCTACACCCTGTTCGGCTTCCCGCTGGGGCGCCTGTCCGACCGCATCGGGCGCAAGCCGGTGATTGCCCTGAGCTGCATCGCCTGGAGCCTGATGACCATGCTCTGCGGGGTGGCCGGCAGCTTCCTGATGCTGGTGCTGGCGCGCATTGGCGTGGCGGTGGGTGAAGCGGGCGGCACGGCGCCGTCGGTGGCCATGGTGTCGGATTTATACCCGGCGCGGCGCCGCTCCACGGCGCTTGCGGTGCTGATGCTCGGTTCGAGCCTGGGCGCCATTGTCGGCCTGGGCCTGGGCGGCTGGATCGCCCAGCACCACGGCTGGCGCCTGGCGTTTTTGCTGATCGGCGCGCCGGGGATCTTCCTCGGCCTGCTGTTGCTGCTGACCGTGCGCACCCCCAAGACCGCCCCCGTGCCTGCGCACCTGGTGGCCACGCAACATGAGGGTTGGTTGAAGACCCTGCAGGAACTGATGAAAACGCCGTCGTTCCTGTGGCTGGTACTGACCGGCGGCGCCGCAGCGATTGCCGGCTACGCCATCGGCACCTGGAGCCCGAGCTTCCTGATTCGCTCCCACGGCTTGAACATCCAGCAAGCGGGCTTTCTGGTCGGCGTGGTCGGGGGCACCGGCTCGACCCTGGGCACCCTGGTGTGCGGCATCGTCACCGACCGCATGGCCCGTCGCGATGTTGGCTGGCAGATCGGCGTACCACTGCTGGGCACGCTGATCAGCATCCCGTTTGCCCTGGCCTACTTCCTCTGGCCCCAGGGCACGGCCTTCCAAATCGGCAGCATCGACGTACCGACGGCCTTCCTGTTCTACAGCGTGTTCGGCTTCTTTGGCGTGTGGTGGGCAACACCGTGCCTGGGCGCCATCACCCACCTGTTCCCGGCCACCCGCCTGGCCCAGGCGACCGCGATCTTCGTGATGTCGATGACCTTGCTCGGCGTGGGGGTTGGCCCCTTGTTGATCGGCATGCTCAGCGACTTCTTCCTGCCGACCCTGGGGGCTGAATCGCTGCGTTATGCGCTGGCGGCGTCGGTGTCGATGCTGGCGTTGGCGGCGATCTTCCTGGCGTTGGCGTTGCCGGGGTATCGTCGGCAACTCAAAGCCCCGGTCATCGAAGCCGCACCCGTCGCCGCCACCGCGTGAGCATTCACTGTAGGAGCCCGCTCCTACAGTGGTTTGGTGCAGTTTGAAAGAACAGCGCTGGCCAGCAAGAGCGCAGCGAATTGTGCTTTTGATCTTGATCTGGCTTTTGATCCACCGGCCCCGTTCCAGAAGGGCCGAACGGAGGTGTCGCGGAGGGGCTAGCGCGAAGCGCCTTCGGCGAATGCCGAAGATGCGAAGCGTAGCGTTGCTTGCAACGCGTAGCTCGCAATGCCCCGTAGCGACACCGCAGTGAGGGGACCCGAAGCGCAGCGCAGGGCCCCTGGTGGGGCAAGCCCTTTGCTTACTTTGGGGCGACTGCCAAAGTAAGGCGCCGTAAGGGCGCAAAGGTGAATCAGCGTCACCATAGCGGCCATGGCATTGGATTGTGTATCGACCCTCTTGCGGCTGCTGCGCAGCCGATCGCAGCCTCGTGCCTCGGCAGCGGCTACACCCGTAGCCGCTGCCGACAGGCTGCGATTGGGCGCGTAGCGGCCACGGCATTTGATTGTGTATCGACCCTCTTGCGGCTGCTACGCAGCCGATCGCAGCCTCATGCCTCGGCAGCGGCCACACCCCGTAGCCGCTGCCGCCAGGCTGCGATTGGGCGCGTAGCCAATGGATAAGACCACCCATACCAACACCCCAAAGCGGGGCCAGTGATGGTCCTACCGGATGTGTACGACTCAGGGGCCATCGCGGGGCAAGCTTGCCCCACGCTAGCGATTGGTCAGTCACATCGCCTCGCGGGGCAAGCCCGCGCCTACAGGGTCCACAGTTTGATCAGCGACAAGTGCAGGGGGTAAAACCAATACCCCCAGCGCCCTACCCGCCAGACCTGCAGTGAATACTGCGCGCGCAGTATCCCTATCCCCAACGGGGCCGACACCAGCGCCGCCATGACGGTCATCAGCGTAATCGGCTCGAGCAGATTGGCCCGCAGCCAGTCGTTGCTCAGGTTGGCCATCACTGCCACAAACCCGGGCACCAGCCAGGTGCCCCGACCGCCCCGAAGCGCCAATAAAAATGCCGACGGCAACACCACCCCGGGCCAGCCGTACATCAGCACGTCCGACGCCAGCAGCGCCACCAATAGCGTACCCAGGGCAAGCAGCCTCATGGGCCGGGTGGCGTGATGGACACCCCAGGCCAGCAGCAACCCCAGGGTCAGGGTCGGCATGATGCTGAACGTGCGGGTACCGACATCCAGCACGTGATAGGGCCACTCCGAAAGCACCGAGAACACCAGCATCCAGCCCAGGTAACGGCCATTGGCCGACGTGAATACCTGCCCCACCGCCGAACGTGCGACGTTGGCGGCAATGGCCAGGCAGAACAGCGGGAACGCGAGACGGCCGACAACGAACAGCCATTCGGCCGACGGCCAGATAAACCGCAGATGATCGGCCACCATCGTGACCATGGCCAACCACTTGACCAGATCGAGGCCTGCCGAGCGTTGGTTGAAGGGGGGCATGAATACCTTTGAGCGATCACCGTGGAACCCACAGCAAATCGAAAACCCTCGGCCAGCGCAAGTGCGTGAATCTGGAGTGCTCCGGATTACGGCCGCCTTGCGGCCGATCGCAGCCTCGTTCCTCGGCAGCGGCTACCAAAAAATTGCCGGTGGGTGCGGGCCTGCTGTGGGAGCGGGCTTGCCCCGCGATGGATCTAGAATCCGGCCGACAAATCCATTCCTGCCGGTGATCCCGCTTCGCCGTTGCGCCTGGATGTGCATGACTCAGGGGCCTATCGCGGGGCAAGCCCGCTCCCACAGCAAACCCGCTCCTACAGCCAGCGCAGGCCAGCAAGAGCGCAGCGAATTGTGCTTTTGATCTTGATCTTCTGCCCAGTTAACCAGTGAGGGGACCCGAAGCGCAGCGTAGGGCCCCTGGTGGGGCAGGCGATTTTCAAGAAAAAAGTAGGCCGCCGTAAAGGCGGAAGGGGCCGGCAGCGTCACCGCATGAAATGGATAAGCCTACAGCCGCAACACCAACAGGACTCAAAGCCCCAAAAAAAATGCGCCACAAGGGCGCAAATCGCAAAAAACCCACCCCCACCACAACACCGTGGTGGGAGCAGGCATATGACTGGATCAGCGCCCGATAGCCCGCGCCGCATCCGCCGTATACATATCCGGGGTAAACTTCGACTCGTTGAGAATCGGCCCCTTCTTCGCCTCGTTGGTCATCCCATACCCGGTGTACTGCCCCGAGTTCAGGTCCATGAAAAACTGCGACCCCGCCTGCCAGCCACTCATGTCCGGGTGGTAGTAGTAGTTGATCATCGCGTGCTTCCACAACTGCCCACGGACATCGAAGTTATCGGCCATCACCGCGTTCCAGGTGTCCTCGTCGATAAACAGCACACGCTTGCCATACACATGGCGATAGCCTTCCTTCAGGTCGGCCTCCACCACCCACACCCGGCGCAGCTCATAACGCATGTACTCAGGGTTGGGATGATTGGGCGTCAGCAGTTCAGCGTACTTGACGTTGGCCGCGTTGGCCTTGAAGGCGTTGGCCGGGGCGTAGATCTCGCGCTTGCCGATCAGCTTCCAGTTGTAACGCTCCGGCCCGCCGTTGAACAGGCGGTCTTCGTCGACAATCATGGTGCCGTTGGTGCCGATCATCGGCTGGTCGTAGCCGTAGCCCGGCAACTGGCGCACGCGGCGGGTGGAGGGGCTGTAGTTCCACGCCTGACGCGCATCGACGGCGAAGTTGTAGGGTTCATGGGAGATGCTGATCACGCCGTTGTCACGGGCAGGCTTGAGCGTGGTGTTGTAGCTCATGGCCTGGATCCGGTCTTCGGTCTTGGGCTCGACCGTCGGCGAGTTGGCCTGTGACAGGTTACGCGCGTGGGCGCGGCCCCAGCCGATGCTGCCATTGGGCAATACCGACGCCAGGTCGCTGATCTTCTCTTCGGTGTAGGCACGGGCTGGCAGTTGGTGGTTCCACAGCACTTCCATGCCGTTCTTGGGAATCGGGAACGGTACCTGGCCCAGGCCTTCGATACCCAGCCCGTCGTTGACCAGCTTGGCGTTCAGGGCGTTGTACTTGGCGCGGTTGCAGACGTAGTCGGGGTAACGGAAGTCCCGATGGCCCGGGTAGATATTCATCTTGTAGCTGGTGGGGTATTTCTTGAGCAGGGCTTTCTGGCCGTCGGTCAGGTTCGCCTCGTACTGGGCCATGTTCTGCGCGGTGATCACCAGGATCGGCTTCTCGTCGGCATACGGGTCCACCGGCTGGTCGCCGGAGAATTTCACATGGTTCCAGCCCGGTACTTCACCCAGGTATTTGCCGGTGTAAGGCGGGATGGTGCCAGCGGCGTTGCCGGCCTGCTCGGCGCCGACACAGGTCAGCTCCTTGCCCAATTTTTCTGCTTCCTGGGGCGACACCTGGGCCAGTGCGCTACCGATCAGACCGGTGTTGACCACCATCGCGGTCGCGAGCACGACACCTGTTGTTGTTATTTTCATGTATTGCCTCCTTCGCTGATAAGGCTTTCGGGTACAGCTCATTCTTCGCGTTCTGGCGCAGCATTCATCGTCCGGAAAGACTAAAAATCAGCCAGCGCGGCAGTTTTTTGCAGCTCGCTCTTGATCACTTTGCCGGTGGCATTGCGCGGCAGCGGCCCTGCGTGCAGGAACACCCGCGCCGGCACCTTGTAGGCCGCCAGGCGTTCACCGATATAGGCACAGATGGCCTGGGCATCGAGGTGCTGCACGGCGCGCACAGCCAGTGCCACCGCCTCGCCCAGTTGCGGATGCGGTATGGCAAACGCAGCTGCCTCCTCCACCCCCGGCATGTCACCGATGCAGGCCTCGATCTCGGCCGCCGAGATCTTCTCGCCGCCCCGGTTGATCAGGTCCTTGATTCGCCCGCTGATGCACAGAAAGCCTTCTTCATCGAGGTAGCCGGTGTCGCCGGTATCGAGCCAGCCATCGCGCAAGGTGGCGGCGCTTTCCTGCGGCAGGTTCCAGTAGCCCTGCATCAGGGTCGGCGCGCGCAGCCAGATCAGGCCGCTGCTGCCGACCGGCAATGGCTGCTGCGGGTCATTGCCGATACGCACATCGACGATCGGCAAGGGCCAGCCACAGCTGGACGGCTTGTAGACGAACTGGTCGCCCCCCACCGCCGCGCCGATGCCATTGCTTTCGGTCAGGCCATAGCCGCTGCCGCCAATGGCATCGGGTTTGCGCTCGATCATGCTGGCGAGCAATCCCGTGGTCGAGGCGCCGCCGCCCAGGCCAAGGCCGAACAGGCTGGCGGTGTGCTCGCCGCCAAAGCGCGGCGAGTCCAGCAACTGCTGCATCATCACCGGCGCGCCGTTGAACTGGGTGCAGTGCTCGTCGCGAATCAGGTCCAGCGCGCGCTCCACATCCCACTTGTACATCAGCACCAGGCGCCGGCCGGTGCGCAGGGCCAACAAGAACTGCGCATGCAGGCCACTGACATGAAACAGCGGCACGGCGATCAGGCTGGTCGGGGCAAAGCCGCTGTCGATCACCGCACCAATGCGCTCGGGCGAACTCATGGCGCAGTGCGCACCCTGGAATTCCAGTGCCGTCAGCGCCTGGCAGATCGCCCGGTGGCTGGACAACACCCCTTTGGCGCGGCTGGTGGTACCCGAGGTATAGAGGATCAGCGCCGGCGCATCCGGGTCCGGCTGCAGGGCCGGCACCGGCAACGGTGGTGCCGCCAGCAGGTACTCGTAGCGGCGACAGTGAGCCGGCAGTGCCAGCCCCGGCGTGGCGCCGACCACGATGGTGGGCAGGTTGATCGCGGCCAGGTCCTGGGCGACCACCTGCAAGCGGGCGTCATCGCACAGCAGCAGGCAGGCGCCGCTGTCCTGCACACCGTGCAGCAACTCGTCGCGCAGGCCCCAGCTGTTGAGCGGCACACACACGGCGCCGCAGCGCTGGATGGCGGCAAAGACCACCAGCCAGGCCGGCTGGTTGCGCATGGCGATGGCCACGCGCTCGCCGGGTTTCACGTTGAAGCTGTCGATCAGTTGCCCGGCCAGTCGATCGACCTGGTCAAAGTACTGGTCGAATGTCAGCCGCTGCTCCTGCCACACCACGAACTCGCGGTTGCCATGCACCCGCGCAGCGTCGATGAGTTGCAGCAGGTCGCAGGCGGCGTGGCGAAAATAGCGCGGGCCACCGTCGGCCGGGGTCACCACTTCAAACGGCGAGCCCGGTGCAATCAGTTGCTCCCAGGCGCTCTGCCAGCGTTGCTCGATCATAGTGTTCTCCGCTCAGGCGCTCGCCGTGGCCAGGGCCGCGTAGCGCTCGCAATGAAAGTCGCGATCACCCAGGCAGGCCTGGGCCACCCGCACCCGCTTCAGGTAAAGGCCCACATCCAGCTCGTCGGTGACGCCGATGCCGCCGTGCATCTGCACCGCCTCATTGCTGACCTTGAGCGCGGTATCGCCGGCCTTCCACTTCGCCAGGCTCACCAGGCGGCCGCGGGCGGCGGCGCTCAGGCTGTGGTCATCGAGTGCCGACAAGGCGGCCATGACCGCGCTGCGGCTCAGGGCCAGGTCGACGTAGAGCTGGGCGGCGCGGTGCTGCAGGGCCTGGAAGCTGCCAATCGGCGTGTCGAACTGCACCCGTGTCTTGAGGTAGTCCAGGGTGGTTTCAAACAGCTGCTCGGCAGCGCCCAGCAGTTCGGCCGCCAGGCATGCCCGGCCGCGATCCAGGGCCAGGTCCAGGCTGGCCCAGCCCTGCCCCGGTTCACCCAACAGCGCATCGCGCCCGACCCGCACCTGCTCAAGGCGCAAGCGGGCGCAATTGCGCGCATCGATCAGCGGCAAAGCGCTGCACTGCAACCCCGGCGTGTTGGCCGGCAGCAGGAACAGGCTGATGCCCTGCTCGTCCCCGGCAAGCCCCGCCACCCGTGCTGCCACCAGGTAGGCATCGGCGCCCAGGCCATCGAGCACCCAGTACTTGTCGCCTTCAAGGCAATAGCCGTCGCCCTCGGCGCGGGCTTCAAGCACGGTGCCTTGCGGCGCATGACGGGCCTGCTCGTCCAGGGCCAGGGCCAGGCGCAGGTCGCCGGCGATCAACGGCGCCAGCCAGCGGTCAAGCTGCGCGGCGCTGCCGGCCAGGTGCAGCAGCGAGCCACCCAGCACCACACTGGACAACAACGGCGTGGCGGCCAGGTTGCGGCCGATGGACTCGAAGATCGGCCCCAGGCCCATGCAGCCGAAATCCAGGCCACCCAGTTGCTCGGGAAACGGAATGGCGCTCCAGCCCAGCGCCACGGCATCGCGCCACAGCTGTGGATCGAACCCCGTGCTACCGGCCTCGTCACGCAACCGGCGCTGGGCACTGACCGGGCTGCGCGCGGCGAGAAAATCCCGCGCACTGTCGGCCAGCAAACGCTGCTCGTCGCTGTAGACCAGGTTCATGGCGTCACTCCTTTCTTGGCATCGGGCAGACCAAGCACGCGCTTGGCAATCACGTTGAGCTGCACCTCCGACGCGCCGCCGGAGATGGTCAGGGCATAGCTGTTGAGCCAGCTGCGGGTAATGTTCAACTGCGCATCGTTGAAGGCGTCGGACTGCCAGCCCATGGCACAGCCGCCCATAAGGTCGAGCAGCACCTCGAACTTGTCGCGCTCCTGCTCGGTGTGCACCAGCTTCATCATCGCCATCAGGCCGCTGATGTCGTCGCCCGCCTGCGCCGCCTGGCCCATGCGCTGCACCGTGAGGTCGTAGCTGCGTTCGTTCATGGCACACGCCACCGCGCGCCCCTGCAGCACGTACTCACTCTGGCTGCGTGGCTGCGGCAGGTACTCGCGCAGCAAGGCCAGCAGATCAACGTGGGACGGCAGGCTGATCTCACCGAACTTGGACATGGCCTTGCGCTCGTGTTGCAGCAGGCGCTTGGCCAGGTTCCAGCCACCGTTGAGCGGGCCGATCAACTGGCTTTTGGGCACTTTGACGCCGTCGAAGAACACCTGGCAGAACGCCGATTTGCCGCTGATCAGATCAATCGGCACCGGGTTCACCCCAGGGCTGCGCATGTCGAGCACGATCAGGCTGATGCCCTCGTGCTTGGGCGCGGCCGGGTCGGTGCGCACCAGCGCGTACATCCAGTCGGACTTGTCGCCATAGGACGTCCAGATCTTGCTGCCATCGACCACGAAGTGGTCACCCGCATCGCGGGCACTCATCTTCAGGCTGGCGAGGTCGGAGCCGGCGTTGGGCTCGGAGAAGCCCTGGCACCAGCGCACTTCGCCGCGCGCCATGGGCGGCAGCAAGGTCTGTTTTTGCGCCTCGCTGCCGAACTCCAGCAGCACCGGGCCGAGCATCCACACGCCCAGGTTGATCTGCGGCGGGCGGCACTTGAGGCGACGCATTTCGCTTTCCAGCACCGCCAGTTGCTCGGCACTCAGGCCCGCGCCGCCGTAGGCCTGGGGCCACTCGGGGCAGAACCAGCCCTTGTCGCGCATGCGCTCGAACCACAGCTGCGCGTCGGTGCTCGGAAACTGCGGTTGCTGCGCGCCCCAGACCACATCGCCTTCACCCATCGCGGTGCGCATGGAGGGCGGGCAGTTGGCCTCAAGCCAGGCCCGGGTGTCGTGCCGAAATTGCTCGATGGTGCTCATGAGATTGACCTTTATTGTTGTTGGGTTACGCGGCCTGTGGGAGCGGGCTTGCCCCGCGATACGGGGTGCCTGACACACCGCTATCGCGGGGCAAGCCCGCGCCTACCTGTGTGGCCGGGGCATGCCCAGGCCGAACTGGGCGATCAGTTCGCGCTGGATCTCGTTGGTACCGCCACCAAAGGTCACGGTCACCGAGGCACGCACTTCGTATTCCAGGTCGCCGTGCAGCAGGGCCGCCGCCGAGCCGCTGCGCAGCGAGCCGTTGGCACCGACAATGGCCGAGAGCCTGCGCAAGATCTCGATGGCCGACTCCGAGCCGTAGACCTTGGTGGTCGAGGCCAGGGCCACATCCACGCGATCGTGTTCAAGGTCGGCAGCGATGCGAAAGTTGGTCAGGCGCATGGCCTCCAGGCGCGCATAGCACTCGGCAAGCGAGCTGCGCACCCAGGCCTTGTCCATCGCCCGACGGCCCTGCTCGTCACGGCTGCGGGCCCACAGGTACACGCGGCGGAACAGCCCGGCGATCTTGTCCGACCAGGAGCCCAGGCCCAGGCGTTCGTGGTTGAGCTGGGCGGTGATCAGCTTCCAGCCGCCGTGCAGCTCGCCCACCAGCATGTCCTTGGGCACCCGCACGTTGTCGTAATAGGTGGCGGTGGTGGGGTTGCTGGTGGTCGGGATCAGGGTGCTGGAAAAGCCCGGCAGCTGGGTGTCGAGGATCAGGATCGACACCCCCTTGTGCCGCGCCTGGGTGGGGTCGGTACGCGCTGCCAGCCAGATGTAGTCGGCCGACTCCGCGCCCGAGGTCCACAGCTTGTTGCCGTTGACCAGAAAGTGGTCCTCTTCGAGCCGCGCCGAGGTCTTGAGTACCGCCAGGTCACTGCCGGCACCGGGCTCGGAATAACCGATGGCGAACATGATTTCGCCGCCGGCGATGCCGGGCAAAAAGCGCTCTTTCTGCTGCGCGCTGCCGTGGGCGATGAGGGCCGGGCCTACGGTGCTGATGGTCACGAACGGCAATGGCGCGCCAGCAATGTTGGCCTCCTCGAAAAAGATCAACTGCTCGGTGGCGGCATAGCCCTGGCCGCCATGTTCCTTGGGCCAGCCCACCGCCAGCCAGCCATCGCGGCCCATCTGGCGCACGGTCTGGCGAAACAGCTCGCCGCCTTCCTGGCCGCGCAGCTGCTCACGCAGTTGCGGGGTCATGAGGGCCTGGAAGTAGTCGCGCACCTTATGGCGCAGCGCCTGTTGTTCGGGGGTGAGATCAACGAACATGAGCTGCTCCTTAGGCCGCGCCGAGAATCAGGCCGCTGGTAGGCACGCCGGTACCGGCGGTCACCAACACGTTATGCACATCGTCCACCTGGTTGACCGCCGTGCCGCGCACCTGGCGCACCGCTTCGGCCACGCCGTTCATGCCGTGGATATAGGCCTCGCCCAACTGGCCGCCGTGGGTGTTGATCGGCAACTTGCCGCCACGGGCGTGGTGGCCGGCACGGATGAATTCCTTGGCCTCGCCGCGACGGGCAAAACCGAACGCTTCAAGTTGCGGCAGCACGAACGGGGTGAAGTGGTCGTAGATCACCGCGGTCTGCAAGTCGTCCGGGCCGAGCTTCGACTGGCGGTACAGTTCGCGGGCCACCACGCCCATCTCCGGCAGGCCGGTGATGTCGTCGCGGTAGAACGAGGTCATGATCTGCTGGCCATCGGTGATGCCTTGGGAGCCGGCCTTGATGATTACCGGCTTCTGCGCCAGGTCGCGGGCACGCTCGGCCGAGGTGATCACCATGGCCACCGCGCCATCGGACTCCTGGCAGCAGTCGAGCAGGTGCAGCGGTTCGCAGATCCAGCGCGAGGCCTGGTGCTCTTCCAGGGTGATCGGCTTCTCATAGAAGAACGCTGCCGGGTTGGTGGCGGCAAAGTCGCGCACCGCTACCGCTACCCGGCCGAAATCTTCGGAGGTTGCGCCGTAGGTGTGCATGTAGCGCTGGGCGAACATGCCCACCCAGGCGGCCGGGGTGTGAAAGCCGTGGGGCATGTACCAGCCGTAGTTGACGTTCTCGAAGATCGGCGTCGAGGCAAAGCCGTAGGTGCCGGTGCCGAAGCGGTACCAGGAACGCTCGTTCATGGCCCGGTAGACCACCACCACCTTGGCAACGCCGGTGGCCACGGCCATGGCCGCATGCATCACCGGCCCGCAGGCAGCGCCGCCGCCGTGGGGCACCTGGGAGAAGAACTTGACGTCCTTGCAACCGAGCAGGCGGGCAATTTCGTATTCGGGCACCTTGTCCACCGAGTACGAGCTGAAGCCCTCGACCTCGGAGGGGTCGATACCGGCATCCTTGAGCGCACTCAAGGTGGCTTCCAGGGCCAGGCGCAGCTCGGTGCGCCCGGAGTTCTTGGAAAATTCGGTGGCGCCCAGGCCAACAATGGCGGCGCGACCGCCAAGCGATGAATCGGTCATCTGTGTGTCTCCGCCTGTCAGGGCAGGATCAGCGCGACCGTACCGGTCACGTGATTGCCCATGGAATTCTTGCCGCTCAAGGTCACCTGCACGGTGCCGGTGTCGGCATCCTTGCTGGTCACGCTGCCGTTGAAGGTCATGCTGTCGCCGGGGTAGTTGGGCGCGCCCAGCTTGATCTTCAGCGACACGAACTGCGCCAGTGGCCCTGCCCAGCCTTCGACGAAGCGCTGCACCAGGCCGTTGGTGGTGAGGATGTTCATGAACAGGTGTGGCGAGCCCAGTGCCTTGGCCGCTTCCAGGTCGTGGTGCCCCGGGAAGTAGTCACGGGTGGCGATCGCACCGCCTGCGATCAGGCCGACGGTGATCGGGATCACCAGCGCCGGCAGCGCGTCGCCGGGGTGCACGTCTTCAAAGCGCAATGTGTTCTTCGAGGTCATATTTCCATCCCAGCTTGTCGTTATCGCCCAGCCAGTCGCCAAGGCGTTCCAGGCTTGCCGCCGATCCCCCCAGGGCAAGGCCCAGGGCGCGGCTCCAATAGAGAAAGCGGTGGATCGGGTAGGTAAGGTCCACGCCGATACCGCCATGCACGTGCTGCGCGTTATGGCCGATGCGGTGCCCGGCCTCGCAGGCCAGGTACGCCGTGGCCAGGGCCTGGGCGCTGGCGCCAAGGCCGGCATCGAGCCGGTAGCACAGCTGCCAGAGGTTGCTGCGCAGGGCTTCGAGGGCGATGTGGGCATCGGCCATGCTCATCTGCACGGCCTGGAAGCTGCCGATCGGCCGGCCGAACTGCTCGCGCTCGCTGACGTAGGCCACGGTGCGACGGATGTGCTCGGCACTGACGCCCAGTTGCAGCGCGGCCAATGCCGCCTGGGCACGCGGCTCCAGCCAGTCCAGCGCAGGCCCGGGCAGCAGTTGCTCGGCACCGATGCGCAAACCCCGGACCTCGACTTCGGCCACCGGCTCGCCGTGGGTCAGCACGCCCGGCACGCGGCGAACCTGCGCGGCAGCGAGGTCCAGCAGCACCAGCCGTGGCTGGCCCTCGGCCTCGGCCAGTACCAGCGCGGCCTGGGCCTGCTGGCCGAAGGCGAGCGCCGATACCCTGCCGTCGAGCAACCAGCCGCCTTCGCAAGGCTGCGCCTTGAGTTCAATGCCGCAGGCACTGGCGCGGGCGTCGATGGACAGGCTGAGGATCACCTCGGCCGAGGCGGCCCGCTGCGCCCAGTCGGCAGCCTGGCCCAGGGCAAAATGCGCCAGGGTCGCCGCCGCCAGTTGGTGACGCCACAGCGGCACCTGACCCAGGCTGCGACCCTGGGCCTGGAGCACCAGCATCAGCTCGGTCAGCCCCAGGTCGCTGCCACCGGCCTGCTCGGGAATCGCCAGGGCATGCAGCCCGGTTTCCACGCACAGGCCCCAGAGGTCGCCCATCATGGCTTCGCCACTGTTGTCCCATTGGCGCAGGGCGTCGTCGTCACAGTGGTCGGCAAACAGGCTGTCGGCCATCTGGGCGATGGCACGCTGGTCTTCGCTCAGCTCGAAGTTCATGACGCCTCCTGCCCGGCAACCGGCCGGAACAATGGCAAGGTCTGCTGCTCATCGAAAACCTGGAACTCCACCTGCAAGCGCTGGCCGATCTGCAACTGGCCAGGCGCCACGCCCACCAGGCCGGCAATCAGGCGCACGCCCTCCTCCAGCTCGATCAGGCCGATGGGGTTGGGGTGCTCGAACGGCGCCACCACCGGGTAATGCATGACCACGAAGGAATACAGGCTGGCCCGGCCACTGGCCTGCACGGTGTCCCAATCGAAGCTGTGGCACTGGATGCACACCGGGGCCGGTGGGTGACGCAGCGTCGAGCAGGCCGTGCAGCGCTGGATCAGCAACTGGCCCTTGGCGCAGCCTTCCCAGAAGAACCGGGTGTCGTCACTGATGCCCGGCAACGGCCGCTTGGCCACCACCGGCGCCTCGCTGGCCGGTGCAGGCGCTGCAGGGGCCTGGGCCGCCGGACGGAACTTGAACACGCGAAACAGCAACTCGCCCACCGGCTCGTCGCCCCCGGCTTTCTCGACAAAATGGCTCATCACCAGGGTGACGAAAAAGCCGGTGCCAAGACCGGTGGTTTTTTCCTCGCCTACCGACTCCAGGCGGGTGGTGTAGTAGAGCTTTTCGCCCAGGCGCACGGGCCGGTTGAAGGTCAGTTCGGAGTTCACCGCCACCACCGAGTTGTAGCCGTGGGCCTCAAACAGCTTGAGCACCTCGTAGGGGTTCTCGTCGGTGGAGCCTGGCGGGTAGTTGTTGGCGTGAAAGCCTTCCATGGTCCACACCTGAAGCATCCCCGGCGGGGCGATCAGGCCTTCGTGAACGCTTTCAAGGGCTGCGCAGGGGTTGGTGTAGAGCGGGTTGTCCACGCCCATGATTTCGCACCACTGGCGAATCATCGGTGCGTTCACCTCATCCCAGGCATACACCCGCCCGTATTGGCGCCCCACCAGGGCGCTCACATTGGACAGCAATTGTGGATCTGCCACAGTCGTCTCCTGCAAAGTGAGGGCAGCGACCGGCACGCCGGTGCTGCCGGGGTCGATCAGGTCGGCAGCACCTGGGCCGCATCAAGAAACGCCGGGCGCTCGCCACCGCCGTGCAGCAGCAAATTGCAGCCGCTGGCGTAAGCGGCCAGCGGCGAAGCCATGTACAGGCAGGCGTTGGCGATGTCTTCGGCCACAGCCATGCGCCCGGCAGGAATGCCGGCGCTTACGGCCGCGATACCGGCTTCGGAGCCGTAATGCAGGTGGGCTTGCTCGGTCAGTACCAGGCCCGGGCTGACGGCCACCACCCGTACCTTCGGCGCCCACTCCACGGCCAGCGACTGCACCAGCGCCAGAACGCCGGCCTTGGCCGCGCCATAGGCGGCGGTACCCGGCGAAGAACGCAGGGCACTGATGCTGCCGATAAAGAGAATGCAGCCACCTTCGGCCTGCCCCTGCATCAGCCGGTTGGCGTGCTGGGCGACATTGAAGGGGGCGATCAGGTTGAGACGGATGATGCTCTCGTGAAACCGCGGCGATGCGTCGGCGGCCGGTGCCCGGGGGCTGCCGCCGGCATTGTTGACGAGCACATCGAGGCGGCCGTATTCGTGACCGATGGCATCGAACAGCGCTTGCAGCGAATCGCTGTCACGCACATCCGCCGGCATGAACGCCGCGCGGTTGTTGCCATGTGTCGGCACCTCCAGCGGCGCATGCCGTGCACAGACAATCACCTGGGCGCCGGCGGCGAGAAATTCGCTGGCGATCCCCGCGCCGATACCCTTGGTGCCGCCCGTGACGAGCACCACCTTGCCGCTGTAATCCAACCCCGCGTGCTGACCCATGTCGTGCTCCTTGTTCGCTTGACAAGGGTCACTCTAGGGACAACACCGACGCCGTACTTCGTCTGAACGGACGATGAATTGCACCGGGCAGGTGCTGACACTGGGGCATCGACTTACGCGCACGAGGATGCCCATGGACGACTCCAACGCCCCACCGGTTCTGCTCGAACACCCCCTGCCCGGCGTCGCCCTGCTGCGCCTGAACCGCCCCCAGGCGACTAATGCCCTGAGCCTTGAACTGCAGGCGCTGCTGTCACAGCACTTCACGGCGCTGGCCGAGGATCCCGGTGTGCGCTGCATCCTACTCACCGGCGGCGACAAAGTGTTTGCTGCCGGTGGCGACATCAACAGCATGGCCGGGGTCGGGCCCATCGACATCTACAAACGCCATACCGAACGGGTGTGGGCACCGATCCAGCACTGCCCCAAGCCCGTGATCGCCGCGGTGTGCGGCTATGCCTATGGCGGCGGCTGTGAGCTGGCGATGCTCGCCGATTTGATTGTCGCCGGCCGTGGCGCACGCTTCTGCCAGCCGGAGATCCGCATTGGCATCATGCCGGGCATCGGCGGCACCCAGCGCCTGGTGCGGGCGGTGGGCAAGGTCAAGGCCATGCGCATGGCCCTGACCGGGCAACCGATCAGCGCTGAAGAGGCCTGGGTGGCGGGGTTGGTGAGTGACCTGGTGGACGATGACCAGGTGCAGGCCAAGGCCCTGGAGCTGGCGGGTGTGATTGCCGCGATGCCGGCGCTGGCGGCCGAACAGATCAAGGAAGTGATCCTCAACGGCATGGACGCGCCGCTGGAAGCGGGCCTGGCGCTGGAGCGCAAGGCCAATGCGTTGTTGTTTGCCTCGCGGGACCAGAAGGAAGGCATGCAGGCGTTCATTGAAAAACGGCCGGCGCGGTTCGAGGGGTACTGAGCGCAGTTGGTCGCGGGGCAAGCCCGCTCCCACAGCGATCAGTCCGGGAAACGATCTACGCCCGCTGCGCGGCCGATCGCAGCCTCGTATCTCGGCAGCGGCTACACCGCCCGTAGCCGCTGCCGACAGGCTGCGATCGACTGCGTAGCAGTCGCCAATGCGGTGATGTCAGGCGCTGCGCGAATCTGTAGGAGCGGGCTTGCCCCGCGATAGCGGTCGTCCTGTTCCGTCGCATCGCGGGGCAAGCCCGCTCCCACTGCGATCAGTCCGGGAAACGATCTACGCCCGCTGCGCGGCCGATCGCAGCCTCGTACCTCGGCAGCGGCTACACCGCCCGTAGCCGCTGCCGCCAGGCTGCGATCGACTGCGTAGCAGTCGCCAATGCGGTGATGAATGGCATGGTGAAGACAGTTGCTCCCACCGGTGCTGTGGGAGCGGGCTTGCCCCGCGATGGACCACTCAGATGCTCATCAACAACTGCCCGCTATCCACCCGCAACTCCACCCCATTGATCGCCCGCGACTCATCACTGGCCAGGAACAGCACGCTGGCCGCCACGTCCTCGGGCAGGCACATCCGCTGCATCGGGTCACTGTCGATGGTCATGCGCTCCGGGTCCAGCCCCGCCGGGTAACTGCCACGGGTCATGGCGGTGAGCACGCTGTCCGGGTGCAGGGTGTTGCAGCGAATCCGGTACTTGCGCTGACGGCAATGCACCGCCACCGAGCGCGACAGCGCCGCCACCGCACCCTTGGAGGCACTGTAGGCCAGGTAGTCCCCGCGCCCGCCCAGCGCCGCGATCGACGACATGTTGATGATCGAACCGCCGGTGGCCTTCATCAGCCCGATGGCCTCACGGCAGCCCAGGAACACACTGTCGCTGTTGACCCGCAGCACCTGGTGCCAGGTGTCCAGCGTGGTGTCTTCCACCGAGCCGCTGCGCAGGATGCCCGCGTTGTTGAACAGGATGTCCAGGCGCCCGTAGCGGTCGCGCAGCAACGCCATGACCTGCTGCCAGTCACTTTCGCTGCTGGCATCAGAGCGGATGAACGCAGCCGCTGCGCCGATCTCGGCAGCCAGGGCCTGACCGGACGCTTCGTCGACATCACTGATCAACACCTGTGCCCCTTCTGCCGCCAGCAAGCGCGCGCAGGCGCGGCCTATGCCGTTGGCGCCGCCGGTGACCAGGGCGACTTTGCCGTGTACACGTGCGCTCATATTTCACCTCGTGTTGTGGTTGATGCTTCGCGGGGCAAGCCCGCCGCTACGGTGCGTTGGGCGCGGGTTTGCGCCGCGATGGCGGCCCCCGCGCGACGCCCGGAAAACACGCAGTCCGCCAGCGACAGACCGCTGATGTACAGGTGCGAAGGAATACCCAACGCCGTGCGGCCCGCGGCATACAAGCCAGGAATCGCCTGCCCCTGGGCGTCGAGCACGGCGCCGCTGTCTTCATTCACCTTCAGGCCGCCAAGGGTCAGTGCACCCAGCGGAAAAATCGGATTGCCCACGGAAATATCGCAGGCATAGAACGGGCCCTGATCCAGCACCTGGCGACTGCCCGGTGATTTGCCCCACTCATCCTCGGCCTCACCCCGCGCCGCCGCATTGTTGCGCTGCAGCGCCTGGCCCAGCGCCTCGACCTGCATGCCGGTGGCCTGGGCAAGCTGCGTCGGGGTCTTGCCCTTGCGCGGCTTGCACAGCATCAGCGCCAGTGCCGGTACGGTCTGGAACCACCAATAGCCACCGAACAGGGCCTGGCGTATGGCCTTGGCGCGCAACCGGGCATCGAGCACCAGCCAGGCGCGGCCCCCCTGCTCTTCCATCAGCGGCTGGCCGAGGGTGGCGCCGTACACTTCCTCGTTGCAGAAACGCTTGCCGTCGCGGTTGACCACAATGCCCTTGGGCCAGCAGTGCGGCGGGTTGATAAAGCGCCAGGCCGACACCCGCTCAAGCCCGCCACTGGCGGCCCCGGCGCTCTGGCCCAGGCGCAGGCCGCTGCCGTCACAGCCGGTGGCACCCACCTTGAAATTGCGCCGATAGCCCGGCGCATGCTCACGCATCAACTCTCGGTTGAAGATGAATCCACCGGTGCTCAGCACCACACCCTGGCGGGCATGCACCCGGTAGGGCTGCGCATGCTCGCGCTCAAGCCTGCTGACGCGCTGGCGCAGCTTGTCGCAGAACCCCGGCGCCAGGTTCTGCCAGCGCTCGGCGCGGGCGGCCAGGCGCGCGTGGGTTTTCGCCGCCTCACTGCCCGGTGACAGGCGCCACAACTCGGCACCGATCACCCGGCCCTGACCGTCGAGCACCAGGCGCCGTGCCGCCGCTTGCAGCAACGGGCGTGCGCCTGCCTTGAGGCACGCGGCCTGGAGGTGGCCATACAGCACCGCACCGCCCTGCCCCTTGCCCACGGTGCGATGGCCCCGGGGTGCGGGTGGCAGGGTGTCGGTGTGCGAGGGCACCAGTTCGTTGCCGGAGAAGTAGAGAAAATAGCCATCGGCCGGGTACGAGGTCTTGCCGCCTGGTGGCATCTGGTGGCCATAGGGCGCGCCGTGGCCTTGCAGCCATTCAAGGTTGGCCACGCTCTGGTCGCAGAAGCGCCGCAAGGTGGTGTCGCTGACCACGCCGCAGGTTTCATGCTTGAGGTAATCGAACATCGCTTGCGGGCTGTCGGCGACACCGGCGGCCTGCTGCTGGCGGGTGCCCCCGCCGGCATACACCACGCCGCCACTCTTGGCACTGGCGCCACCGCCGGTAAAGCGGTCGGCGATCACCACATCGGCGCCACTGGCGCGGGCTTCGAGGGCCGCGCAGGCACCGGCCGCGCCCCAGCCGATGACCAGCACATCGCACTGTTCATCCCACTTCAGCGTCTTGCTGTCGCTGACCCGCAGCGGCGCCAGGATGGTGCTGCAGCTTGAAAACGTATCGGACGTCTGCATGGCGGCTCCTAGCGTTGGCTGGCGAGGTGGTTGGCGGCCACGTAGGCGAAGGTCATCGCCGGCCCCAACGTGCCACCGGCACCGGGGTAGCTGGTGCCCATCACCGAGGCCGAGCAGTTGCCGATGGCGTACAGCCCGGCAATCGGCTGGCCGTCCTCGCGCACCACCTGGGCATCGGCGTTGGTCAGCAGGCCGCCCTTGGTGCCGATGTCCCCGGCGTCCATGCGCATGGCGTAGTACGGGCCCTTGCGCAGCGGTGCCAGGCACGGATTGGGCTTGACGTTGCTGTCGCCGTAGTAGCGGTCGAACACATTGCCGCCACGGCCGAAGTCCGGGTCGACACCGGTGCGGGCATAGTCGTTGACCTTGGCCACGGTGCTTTCCAGCCCCGCGGCGTCGACGCCGATCAGCTGCGCCAGTTCGGCCAGGGAGTCGGCCTTCCAGTACAGGCTGTTGCGCCATTCTTTGCGCAGGCGACTGTCGGGCATGACCTGGGCCGGCATCAGCGGGCCCATGGCGTAGTTGTGCCGGAAGTGCCCGTCGAAGATCACCCAGGCCGGTACGCTCTTGCCGCCGGTGACGTCGTTGTCGCGGTACATGGCGTCGACAAATTCCAGGTACGGCGCGGCTTCATTGATGAAGCGCTGGCCGAGGCCGTTGACCACGATGGCGCCGGGGAACGCCCGCTCGGCAAAGATACCGCGCGGTTTTTCTTCCCCCGGTACAGCAATGGTCGGCGCCCACCAGGCCCAGTCCATCAGCGCGGTTGCCGCGCCCTGGGCCAGGCCGGCCTGCAAGGCGGCACCGGTGTTGTTGCCCGGTGGCGTGGCACTCCAGGCCATGCGCGTGGGTTGCGGCAAGTACTGCTCGCGCAGTGCCTGGTTCTGCTCGAAACCGCCGGAGCCGAGGATCACCCCGTGGCGCGCCGTGAGCGTCACCTCGCGGCCGTCGCGCACCACCGTCACACCGGTGACACGCCCCTGCTCGCTGACCAGGCCAGAGAAATCGGTGTTCAGCCACAGCGGCACATTGCGGTCCATCAACGAACGGCGCAGCGACGCCACCAGCGAACTGCCCAGGGCGGCGCGGCGGTCGTACTTGCTCTTGCGCCGCCATTTGAAGTCCAGCTTGTAGCGCACCATTAGCCGCAGAATCAGCAACTGCCAGCCAAAGCCCCGGGCCATGGCCTTGTGGGCGTGGCGGGCGGTCCAGGCAATGCGGCCCATCAGCAGCGTCGAGGGCGAAGGTTTGCGCAGGTTGTCCAGTTCCTCGCCCAGCAGGCTGGTATCGAACAGCTCGGGGTCAAGGGTCCGGCCACCGGGCAAGGCGCCGGGCAGGTGCGGATAGTAGTCGGGGTATTTCTCCGCCACCGCGTAGCGCACGCGGCTGGTGCGGGTGAGGGTTTCGATCATCTTCGGCGCGTTGTCGAGGTAGGCACGCAAACGCGCTTCGTCCACATGGTCGCCCGCGGCCGCCTTGAGGTAGGTCAGGGCCAGCTCGACACTGTCATTGCCGCCCTTGCGGGCAAAATAATGATTGTTGGGAATCCAGATACCGCCGCCGGAAATCGCCGAGGTGCCGCCGTACTTGTCGCTCTTCTCCACGACCAGCACGCTGAACCCCTGATCGGCGAGGAACACTGCCGAAGCCATTGCTCCGGCACCCGAGCCGACGACGATCACGTCATAGGCGCTTTGAGTCTGAACTTGAGCTGTCATTATTGTTATGCCATTGGCTGAGAGACAGACCTGATGATCGACTCAGCGTGCGGCGGGCTCATCGTCAAAGCGGACTAGGCGTAAGGGGGTGGGATAGGGAGTGTGATCGCGGGGCGGGCCCGCTCCTACCCCGCGTGAATTGGAGCGGCTCAGGCCAATACGGCACGCTTGCCTGCCCATGGCTGCGCCTGCTCCAACTGCCGCGCCATGCGCAGCAAGCCATCCTCGCCACCCAGGCGTGCGGTGAACATCATCCCCACCGGCAACCCCTCCTCGCTCCAGCCCAGCGGCAACGAGATCGCCGGCTGGCCGCTGACGTTGGCCAGCGCGGTAAACCCGGCACTGCCCATGGCGTGCTGGGCATAGCTGTCCCACGGCTGGTCGAGCGACAGCAGGCCGATGCGCGGGGTGAGGTTGGTGGTGACCGGCGAGAGAATCAGGTCGAAGCGCTCGAAATGGCGCTCCATCAGCGCACCAATGGTCTCGAACGACTGTCGCGCCCGATACAGCCCGTCCGCCGTGGTGCTCCGCGCCCGCTCAAGCACCACCTGGGTGACTTTCTCCAGGTCCTGGGCCGTGGCCGCCCGGCCCAGCGCCTGTTCCCGGTCCTTCACCAGGGTGGTCAGGGCGGTGCCGATCACGGCGCCGTGGGCCCCGAACATCTGCCGGGGGTCGACCCCCAGGGTCAGTTCTTCAAGCTCATGGCCCAGGCCGGTCAACTGCTTGATGGTCTGCTCCAGGGTCGCCGCAATGGCCGGCTCCAGCGGCGCACCGGTCAACGACTGGCGCACCACGGCAATCCGCAGCTTGCCCGGCTCACGGGACAGCTCATCGACATACGGCCGCGCCAGCGGTGCACTCCAGTAGGGACTGCCGGCCTCGTGCCCCTGCCCCGCATCCAGGAACAACGCCATGTCGCGCACACTGCGCGACACCACGTTACCCACGCTGGCACCGAACCAGCCCTCGAAATGCGCCGGCCCGCTGGGTGTGCGGTAGCGGCTGGGCTTGAGCCCGATCAGCCCGCAATAGGACGCCGGAATACGGATCGACCCGCCACCGTCGGTGGCATGGGCCACCGGGACGATGCCCGCGGCCACCGCACTGGCCGCGCCACCGGAGGAACCACCGGCGCTGTGTTCCAGGTTCCAGGGGTTGCGGGTCTGGCCCCAGAGCAGCGATTCGGTGGTGGTGGTCAGGCCGAATTCGGGGCATGTGGTCTTGCCGAACGGCACGGCGCCGGCCTGCTCGTAGCGCGTGATCAGGGTGCTGGTGCGGGTCGCTGGCGGCGCATCCTTGAACAGCCGGCTGCCATTGCTGGTGGGTGTGCCCTTGAGGTAGGTGTTCAGGTCCTTGATCAGGATCGGCACCCCGGCCAGCGCACCCTGGGCCTGTGTACCGGCCTGGCGACGCTGGACCAGCAAGGCGCGGGCGTAGTCCTCGTGCAGCATGTTCACGGCCTTGACCTTGCCATTGACCGCACTGCAGCGGGCGAGCGCAGCGGCGAGCAGGTCTTCGCCGCTGAGTTCGCCCTTGCGCACCGCCTCGCTCATGGCCCAGGCATCCAGGCCCTGGTACTCACGGTCCGAGAGGCCCGCAGCGCGAGCATCGGCAAAGCGGCCGAGCAAGCCGACGCCCGCGGCCAGGGCCCCGGCCTTGAGAACGCTGCGCCGGGGCCAGGTGGCGGGTCCTTCAGGGGTCGAAGGCGTGGGGGCGGTGCTGTGCTCGGTCATGAGTGCTACTTCCTGTGCGGGTCTGAAGGCGTGCGTGGGGTGATGATCAATCGGCGGTTACCAGGGCGGTCATCGCGGCCAGGTAGTGCTCGCCGTAGGGCGGCAGCAAGCCCCATTCGCGGCGCGGGTCGTGGGCCGGCGCCTTGAACACGGTACGCATGTGGCTGAACTCAAGGAAGCCCTCGCGCCCGTGATAGTGCCCCAGCCCCGACGCCCCCACGCCGCCGAAAGGCGCATCGTGCATGGCGGCGTGCATCATCACATCGTTGAGGGTCACCCCGCCTGACAGGCTGTGCTCGAGCACATGTCGCTGTTCGTTGAGGTCGGTGCCGAAGTAGTACAGGGCCAGCGGCCGGGGGCGCGCGTTGATTTCGGCCAGCACCTGATCGACATCCTTATAGGTCAGCACCACCAGCGCCGGGCCGAAGATTTCCTCGCGCATGATCAGGCTGTCCTGCGGCGGGTTGACCACCACCTGCAACGGACGCCGGCGATCTTCGGCATCCAGTGCCACGGTTTCAGGCAGGCATTCGACCCGCGCGCCTGACTCGCGCGCTTCGCGCACATAGCGTTCGACCCGCTCCACATGCCGCTGGTTGACCACCGCCACCACGTCCGGGTTGCCGGCAATGGTGGGGTGGAGTTCGCAGTAGCTGCTGCGCAGCGCGGCGAGGAAGTCTTCGAGACGCGCCTCGGGCACGTAGACCAGGTCCGGGTTGATGCAGATCTGCCCGCCGTTGCTGGCTTTGGCCACGGCGATGCTGAAGGCGGCGCGGGCAATGTCGGCGCTGGATGAAACGATCACCGGCGATTTGCCGCCCAGCTCCAGGGTCACCGGCACCAGGTGCTCGGACGCGTTGCGCATGACCGAGCGGCCCACCTCGGTGCTGCCGGTAAAGACCAGGTGATCGAACGGCTGGCCTGAAAAGACTTTGGCCACCGAAGAGTCACCGGTGATCACCGCCACATCCAGCGGATCGATGTACTCGGCGAACAGGTTCTCGAGCAATTGCGCGGTACGCGGCAGCACGTCCGAAGGCTTGAGGATCGCCCGGTTGCCTGCCGCCAGGGCCGAGGCCAGCGGGCTGAGCAAGGTGTACAGCGGCGCATTCCAGGTGCCGATGATGCCGACGCTGCCCTTGGGCTGGTGCATCACCCAGGCCTGGGCGCCCATCTGGTCGTAGGGCGCAAACGGCGGGCGCTGTTCGTCCTGCATCCAGTGCTCGAGGTGATCGCGGGCGTGCTTGAGCGAAGACAGGGAACCGATCACATCGTTCATCAGCGAGAAGCCGGCAGGCCGGCCGCCAAAGTCCAGGTCGATGGCCTCGGTCAGTTCACCGTGGTGGCGTACCAGAAGCTCGATCACCTGCTGCAGGCGCTGGCGGCGAGTGGCGGCGCTTACGGCACCGGCGGTATTGAAGGCGTCTTTCTGGCGCGCCAGCAGGCGGCTCAGTTGGTCTACGGATGGGTGTATTGAAGTCATCGAGTTCCCCTTGCTCACGTGGGTGGCGGCTGGCGCCACACTAGCGGTGCACAAGGGCTGCGCGCCTCGTCCGATCGGACGAGAACCCGGCAATTGCGTTAGTCCGTTAAGACGATGTGTACACAAGGCCTGCGACCAATACTGGCAACACGAAAATCCACCCCATGAGGTCAGTCATGGCAACGCCAAACATCGGTTTCGACCCCCAGGCCTTTCGCACCGCGCTCGGCACCTTCACCACCGGGGTCACTATCATCACCACCCAGGCCGAAGACGGCTCGCCAGTGGGCATCACCGCCAACAGCTTCAACTCGGTGTCGCTCAACCCGCCGCTGGTGCTCTGGAGCCTGTCGAAAAAGGCCCGCAGCCTGCCGATTTTCAGCAACGGCAAGCACTGGAACGTGCATGTGCTGTCGACCGAACAGGAGCAACTGTCCGGACGTTTCGCCACCCAGGGCGAAGACAAGTTCGCCGAGATCCAGTTCGACAACGGCATCAGCGAAGCGCCCCTGTTGCAGGACTGCACCGCGCGCTTTCAGTGCCGCACCGCGTTCCAGTATGAAGGCGGCGACCATGTGATCTTTGTCGGCGAAGTGCTGGCGTTCGATCACAGCGAACGCGCGCCCCTGGCCTTCCAGAGCGGCCAGTACGCCCTGGCCACGCGCAAGCCGCGCAGCGAATTGCGCCTGGCCACCACCCCGCCCCCACCGGAGTGCAGCTATACCGAGGACCTGCTCGGCTACTTGCTGGGACGCGCGCATTACCAGTTGCTCAATGCCCTGCGTTTGCTGCTCAACAACCAGCAATTGGACGAACAGGCGTTTTTCATCCTCTCGGTGCTGTGCATCCGCGACAACCTCACCCTTGACGAGATCAACACCTTCGTCAATTACACCGGCCACGAAGTGACGCTGGCGAGCATGCGTTTTCTGGAGCGCCAGAACCTGGTGGCCATCGAGGGCGAGGTGGGGCAATTGCGCTTCGTGCTCACCGCCAACGGCCGCGAGGCGTCGTTGCAGCAACTGGCCTTGGCCAAGGTGGTGGAAGAAGAACTGGCGGCCAAGCTCGGGCCGGCCGATGCCCAGGCACTGAAGGTGCTGCTCAAGCGCCTGATCGTGGTCAGCGACCCCGGCTTGCCGGATTTGTGGGCACCGCGTTGACCGCCGACGCGCGGGGCATGCCGACGGCCGCCGCTGTCGGCTGGCGCGGCCACGGCCTGTTGCTGTTGTTGGCGATGGTGTTTGCCGACAACTTTGTCGGGCGGCAGATCCTGGCGGTGATGATCGACCCGATCAAGGCCGAGTTCGGTGTCGGCGATACCGCCATGGGGCTGATCTCGGGCCTGGCGTTTGCCGCCGTGTACGCGGTGCTCGGCCTGCCGGCCGGGCGCCTGGTCGACCGCTTGCCGCGTACCCGCCTGCTGGCCGTGTCGTGCCTGCTGTGGGCACTGGCGACGATGGCCTGCGGCCTGGCCGGCAGCTTCTTGGTGCTGGCGATTGCCCGCATGCTGGTGGCGGTGAGCGAATCGCCCACCACCTCGGCTTCGCTTTCGCTGATCGCCGACCTGTACCCGCCGCATCGGCGCTCGTTCGCCATCAGTTGCTTTACCGCGGCGCCGACCTTTTCCTCGATCATCGGCCTGAGCATCGGCGCCTGGGTGGTGGAGCACTATGGCTGGCGCAGCGCATTCATTGCCCTGGGCGTGCCGGCGCTGCTGTTCTGTGTGCTGCTGGCGCTGGTGCGTGAGCCCTTGCGCGGTCGCTGGGACCTGACCAGCAACGCCCCGGCCACGCCGGCACTGGGCCTGGGCCGCGAGGCGCGCACGCTCTGGGCCCTGCCCGCCTACCGCTGCCTGATCCTGGCCGGTGGCCTGACCACCTTGAGTTCTTATGCCATCGGCATGTGGAACACCAGTTTCCTGATCCGCTCCCACGACCTGTCGTTGCAGCATGCCGGCATGCTGGCGGGTGTGATCTGCGGCGTCGCGGCCGGCATCGGCGGCCTGTTTGCCGGCTGGCTCAACGACCGCCTGAGCCACCGCAGCCCCCATTGGCAAATCCTCATCCCGGTGCTGGGAAACCTGATCGCCCTGACGGCGTTGATCATCTACCTGCTGTGGCCGGCGGGCGTACTGACCCACTTTGCGGGCGTGCCCATCCCGGTCGCCATGCTCTGGTGCGCGTTGTACAGCTTCTTTGTGGTGTGGTGGGTGGCGCCTTCGTACAACCTGGTGACCCAACTGGTACCCGCCAGCCGCCGCGGTACCGCGATGGCCTTGCAGACCATAGTCAGCACCTTGCTCGGCGTCGGGATCGGGCCACTGGTGACGGGGCTGTTCAGTGATCTGCTGGTGACGCAGTTTGCCGAACAGTCGTTGCGCTATGCACTGGTCCTGGTGAGTTTGCCGTTGCTGGGGTCGGTGGCCCTGTTGGCGCGCACGGCAGTGCATGCGCGCAAGCATGGGTACGGGCGGGGATTGTGAAACGGCGGTGTAGCCGCTGCCGCCAGGCTGCGATCGACTGCGCAGCAGGCGCCGGAGGGTTTACGACCGCTTTGCGGCCGATCGCAGCCTGCGGCAGCGGCTACAGGGATGGCGTTGGGGCTAGAACCGCTCATCCCCGATGGCCGGCAGGGTCAGTTCCTTGACGAAGCTGGCCGCCGACAGGCTCAGGGCCATGCGCACGACCTGGACCACATCGTGCACCGGGATCAACTGCCCTTCGCCACGCTGCTCGGCCTGCTCGCGCGGTACCGCCAGCGCGTCGTCGGTGTTCAGATACCCCAGGTTCAGGCAGGTCACCCCCAGCTGCTGCTGGCGATAACCTTCGCGCAAGGCATCGGCCATGCCGCGCAACGGCAGGGCATGCGGGCAAGCATGGGTACGGGCGGGGGTTGTGAAACGGCGGTGTAGCCGCTGCCGCCAGGCTGCGATCGACTGCGCAGCAGGCGCCGGAGGGTTTACGACCGCTTTGCGGCCGATCGCAGCCTGCGGCAGCGGCTACAGGGATGGCGTTGGGGCTAGAACCGCTCATCCCCGATGGCCGGCAGGGTCAGTTCCTTGACGAAGCTGGCCGCCGACAGGCTCAGGGCCATGCGCACGACCTGGACCACATCGTGCACCGGGATCAACTGCCCTTCGCCACGCTGCTCGGCCTGCTCGCGCGGTACCGCCAGCGCGTCGTCGGTGTTCAGATACCCCAGGTTCAGGCAGGTCACCCCCAGCTGCTGCTGGCGATAACCTTCGCGCAAGGCATCGGCCATGCCGCGCAACGGCAGGGCATGCGGGCAAGCATGGGTACGGGCGGGGGTTGTGAAACGGCGGTGTAGCCGCTGCCGCCAGGCTGCGATCGACTGCGCAGCAGGCGCCGGAGGGTTTACGACCGCTTTGCGGCCGATCGCAGCCTGCGGCAGCGGCTACAGGGATGGCGTTGGGGCTAGAACCGCTCATCCCCGATGGCCGGCAGGGTCAGTTCCTTGACGAAGCTGGCCGCCGACAGGCTCAGGGCCATGCGCACGACCTGGACCACATCGTGCACCGGGATCAACTGCCCTTCGCCACGCTGCTCGGCCTGCTCGCGCGGTACCGCCAGCGTGTCGTCGGTGTTCAGATACCCCAGGTTCAGGCAGGTCACCCCCAGTTGCTGCTGGCGATAACCTTCGCGCAAGGCGTCGGCCATGCCGCGCAGGGCGAACTTGGAGGCGCCGAAGGTGACCTCGGGCCGGCCGCTCTGGCTCAGGCCCGAGGTTGAACCGGTCAGGATGATGCGCGGACGGGCACTTTGCAGCAGGGTCGGCAACAAGCGCTTGATCAGTACCAGGGGGGCGGTGATGTTGCAGCCGACAATGGCCTCGATCTGCCCGTCGTCATCGCCCTGGAAGTCATACGCCGGCGAGAAGGCGTGTTCTTCCCAGATGCCCAGGTTGTAGATCAGCGTGTCCAGGCCCTGCCCGGCCACGGCCTGTTCCAGGCGCTGCGCGGCGTCGCGTGGATGGGCCAGGTCGGCCTCGACCCACTGCACCTGTACCCCGGCTTGCGGCTCCAGCCCCTCAGGCTGGCTGCGCGACACGCCAATCACGGTATCGCCCCCGGTGCCCAAGCCCTCGACCAATGCCCTGCCCAATCCTTTGCTGGCACCCACCACCATGATCTTCATCGCCTGTTTCCTTACGTGGCTTGCTGAAAGATCTGGCATGCAATCAGGGCATTGAGGGCTTGGCAAACCGGAGCTTGTATCAGGATGTGTGCTTGCTCAGGCTAGGCCAGGTAACGCCGGAACCACGCCAGGGTCCGCTCCCAGGCCAGGTTCGCCGCAGCTTCGTCGTAGCGCGGGGTGGAGTCGTTGTGAAAACCGTGGTTGGCGTCGGGGTAGAAATAGGCCTCGTAAGTCTTGCCTGCAGCCTTGAGCGCCTGCTCATAGGCGGGCCAACCTTCGTTGATGCGGGTGTCCAGCTCGCCGTAGTGCAACAGCAAGGGGGCCTTGATCTTGGGTACATCCTTGGCGTCGGCCTGGCGCCCATAGAACGGGACCGCCGCGCCCAGTTCCGGATACGCCACGGCAGCGGCATTGGCGACCCCGCCGCCATAGCAGAAACCGGTGATGCCGACTTTGCCGGTGGTGATGTCCTGCTTCATCAGCCACTCGATGGAGGCGAAAAAGTCATTCATGAGTTTTTCCGGATTGACCTTCTCTTGCAGCGCGCGGCCCTTGTCGTCATTGCCGGGGTAGCCGCCCACCGACGTCAGGCCATCGGGTGCCAGGGCTACGAACCCGGCCTTGGCCAGGCGCCGGGCGACATCCTCGATGTAGGGGTTCAGGCCTCGGTTCTCATGCACCACCACGACCCCGGGCACCTTGCCCTGGGCCTTGGCCGGACGCACCAGGTACCCGCGGACCTGGCCATGGCCTTTGGGCGAGGGATACAGGACGTAGTCGGCGACGATGTCCGGATCGGTAAAGGACACCTGCTCGGCCAATGCATAGTTGGGGCTCAGGGACGCCAGCAAGGCCCCGGCGGTCATCCCGGCGAAGGCGAACGCCGCCGCCCGGTCGAGAAACTCGCGGCGGTCGATCCGGCCATGGGCATAGTAGTCATAGAGTTCGAGCAGTTCAGGGGCAAAGTCTTTGGCAGTCAGACGTTCCATGGATGCGCACTCTGTCGGATGAGACGGGGAAACAAGCCAGGTTCATTAAAGCAGGCCAGGCGCACCCTGCCCCGGGCGCCGCGATCGCGTATGATGCGCGCCCCCTGCCCCACGAACGTTTGAAGGCCCCCCATGCAGATGAGCAAACGCGAACAGGCACAGCTTGAGCGATGCCTGGCAGCGACCCTGACCGAGGCCTGCGAGACAGCCAAGGCACAGGTCATCGGGTTTTCCTGGCTGACGCACGTGGTCGACTATGCACGCTTCCCCGCCAGCCTCAAGGTGATCTGGGTGTTCGACACCCAGGCTGACCAGGATCGCGCCCTGGCCGACGGCCAGGACCGTTACATGATCGAGCTGACAGCCACGGCCTTGCAGGCCTGTGGCCTGACCCTGGCGCCGGTGGCCGCACGGGTGCACTTTGATTCCGAGCAACAGTGCCAGCGCGCCAACGCCGGCAATTGGCCCCAGCGCCTGGCGCGCGTGTACGCCTGGCGAGGTTGAGCCATGGCCAAGGACATCGAAAACCCCTGCATTGCCGTGTGCCAGCTAAGCGGCGACCTGTGCCTGAGTTGCGGGCGCAGCAAAGACGACATCCGCCAGTGGAAACGCATGAAGCGCCCAGAAAAAATGGCGGCGGTGCAACGGGCCCGATTGCGCATGAAAAGCCTGCAAAAGAAAAAGCCCTGACCCCGCCCCCGTAGGAGCGGGCTTGCCCCGCGATGACATCACGAACCGGTCATCCCCCCCAACACCCCCTGCACCACCGCCAGCAACGCCTGCTCCGGCTGCTGCCGCAGCCGCGCATAATCCGCCAGTTGCCGATCCGCACTGGTGCCGTCGCGCAAGATCACTTCAGCCCGCGCAAAGCTGCGTTCGCTGTCACAGGGTGCAACCTCGAACAAGTCCCGCGCCTGGGCCAGCCATTGCAGGGCGCTGCCCTGCCCCTGATGGCCCTGGCAGATGTACTGCCCATGGCGCCCATAGCGCATGGCCCGCCAGTAATTCTGCTCGGCGATCCAGTACTGCTCCCGGGTCAGCGGTGTGCTCTGCGGATGACGCAGGCAATGTTCGACCATGCAGCGGAACAGTCCGGCAATGCACAGGCCATCCTCCAGCCGCGGGCAGGCATCGGCGATGCGCAGCTCCACGGTCGGGTAATGCCGCGATGGCCGGATCACCCACCAGCAATCGTTGCCCTCGCGCAACGAGCCGGTGCGTTTGAGCAGCGCCAGGTAACGCTCGTAGGCCTGCCAGTCACCCAGCCGTTGCGGCAGGCCCATGTGCGGCCATTCACCACACGCCACCTGGCGGTAGCTCTGGTATCCGGTGGGCTGGCCTTCCCAGAAGGGTGACGAGGCACTCAACATCAACAGCAGCGCAACCCACGGCAGCAGTTGGTTGATCAGTTTGATCCGGTCGTGCCCCGGCGCTACCCCGACATGCACATGCAGGCCACACAGCAGACTGCGCCGGGCCACGTGCTGGTAGTCCTCGAACAATTGACGAAAATGCGCCTCGTCGGCCGGCAACTGCTGGCGCCAGCCTCCCATCGGGTGGCTGCCCACCGCAATCACCCCCACCCCCTCTCCCGCCAGCACCTGCGACAACCGCTGCCGACTCTGACGCAGGAACTCACCCGCCTGGGCCAGGCTGCTGAACACAGGCGAAGCGACTTCTATCTGGCTCTGGAACATTTCCTGGGCGAAGTGGGCGCCGAGTACCTGGCGGCACAGGTCGATGACGGCCGATGAGGGCCGGGCCAGCACCTGACCACTGTCCAGGCTGACCAGCAGGTACTCCTCCTCGATGCCGAACGTGCAGGTGCTGTTCATCGGCGGCTGACGCTCAACGCCACCGCGGCAATCCGTTCGACCTGGCGGTATTGCGGTTCCAATAGCTGCTCGCCGAACACATCCGGGTCAAGTTCCTGGTAACGCCAGGCCCAGCGGCTGTCGGCGAGGGCCGTGTGCAGGGCCGTCAGGAACGGGTCACGGCCTTCGACCATCGCCACACCGGTGTACAGCAACAAGGTGCCGCCCGGCGCCAGGCGTGGCAGCGCCTCTTCGACAATCCGCAGCGACAGCTGCTCGCCCAGCGCCCCGCCACCATGACGGTAGGTTCGTTCGCCGGCATCGAGCATGTAGGGTGGATTGGCCACGATCAGGTCGAACTGCCCGGTGATGCCCTGGAGCACATCACTGTGCTCCACCGATACATTGGCAAGCCCGGCCAGCGCGACATTGATGGCCGTCATGCGCAGGGCCCGATCATTGATGTCCACGGCACTGACCTGTGCGTGCCGGCGTGCCCTGGCGATCAGCACCGCCCCCACACCGGCACCGCAACCGATGTCCACGGCATGGTTGATGGGCGCGGTGCTGTCTTGCAGGTGCGCTTGAATCAGCCGGGCAAAGCGATAGCTGTCCGGGCCGAAGAACACCGCATCGACACTGTCGGTGGGGAAGCCTGAATGCACGAAGAGCAAATCGTCCAGGCTCGACCAGCGCACCCGGCTGCGCAACCGTTCACCCTGGCGCTCGACTAACCGGGCCAACTGCAATTGTTCCAGCTCGTCAGGCGACAACAGCGAGGCATCGAAGGGGCGGTTCCAGCCGAAGATATCGCGCAGGGTGCGCGCCTGTTCGTCGCCCTCGCGGGCGTTGTTGCGCGCCTGGGTCAGCGGCGTGACGCAGGTGAACCGATACCCGTCGGCGTGCAACCGCTGCCCCAGTTGCAACAAGGCCTGATCGGCCTGGCGTTGTGCTTGGCTCAATTGCATCCGGTACTCCTTAGCGGCTGAGGCCGGTCATCCGTGCGAATCGCCGTGTTGCCCACAGGCCGCGGGGCAAGGCATGGCGATTGCCGGCCATTTCCTCGATCAGGAGCTCGACGCGGGCCTCGGGCGGCAGGGTCTGCAGCACGGCCTCCAGCGCCTGGCCCTGCGCGTCGTCGCCCACGGGCTCGGCCTTGGCCGCAGGCGCCTGGCGCTGGCCGGTAGCCGGCGTCCAGTTACCGGCAATCCAGTCATGCAGCAGCTGTTTCTCATAGGGACTGAACACACCGAACATGGCCGCAGCCGGCCCGTCAATCAGGTGCCAGAAGCGGCTGTGCGCCGGGTCCTGATGGCGCTTGATCCAGCCTTTGCGCTGCAACACCGCGAGAAAACCCGACAACAGATCGGGCTCAGCCAGCCATTGGTTGACGGTGCGCCCTTCAAAACGGCAGTAGTCCGAGTGCAAGTGCTGGCCAAAGCTGCGCTTGCGCTCAAGGGCCGCGAGCAGTTCGGTTTCAAGGTCGAAACTGTCGATGATCGCCAGCGCCCCGGGCCCCAGGTCGTTGAGCCGGTAACCGCGCGATACGCGCTGGTAGAACGGTGTGCTGCCGTGCTCGGGCCACACCTGCTGCAGCGCGTGCAGGGCTTTGCAGGCATGGCCGCTGCTGGCGTTGTCGATGGTCACATGCAGGCGAAAATACTGTGGGTCGATTCCCAGTTCATCGAGCTCGAAGGCGGTGATCAGCAAGTGCAGCGGCGGTTGCTCGTAGCCCAGGTTGTAGCCGATCACCTCGGGCAACAGCGCGTCGGTATTCAAGCCCAGGGCCAGTTGCACGCAGCCTTGCAGGTAGCGGTCGGGACTCAGGGGCAGTGGCTCGTGACAGCCCAGCTCGCTGAGCAGGCGCTGGAAGATCAGTACGTGGTTGCACGCCGGGTCGCCGTCACCGAGCTCTTCGAGGTAGGTGCGGATCAGGCCGTGAAAGCGCGGGTCGGGCCAGTGGCGCAAGGTTCCGGCCAACCAGGCACCGTCCACCGCCTTGGTCGGCGCCACCTGCTGAAGAAAATACAGGGCATGGGCACGGTTGCTGAAGTAGCGCCGGCACGCGCCGGCCTTGCGCCCGGCCAGGTAGGCGGCATAAGCACGGGCCACTTCGCCGGCACGGTAGCTGGACCACGGGCCCAACTGGGCAGGATCGCCGGGCAGGTCATCAGGCAGCGCGTCGGCCAGCAGCAGTTGCTCTTGCAGCCACTCCAGCCCCTCGCCGGGGCGCCCGTGGAGCAAGGTGTGGTAACGCGCTTCCATGGGCGAACGGGCAGTGAAGGTGATCGAAGGGTGCTCGGGCGAGGCAGTCAACGCGGTCATGGCGAACTCCTGCCGTCAGTTGTCCTGTTCGGGATTGGGTGCTGGCTTTGGCTCGGGACCGGGCTGTGGGTCCGGGGCCGGTATGTCGGATTTCTGCATTTGCAGCGAAGGCTTGCTCTGGTCCGCATCGGCCGCCGCGTGGTCGGGGCGGTCAAAGCAGCCGTGGAGGAGGAACAGGCTGCACAGCAGCCCAGGCAGGTAACGTGATTTCATGACGGCCGTCTCGGGTTGCCGGGCGAAGGTGCCCTGTTAAGCAGATGAGGACGGCGGTGAGCTGAAGTTCAGCGCAATTGCCCCGGCGCAGGATGGAAGGTCACAAGCAGGCGCCCGCGCAGACCTGTAGACTTGCACCCCGCGCCAAGTCACCGGCCTTTTACTGTTTGGAGTGTGTCCCGATGCCTGTCACCCACCACGTTGTCGCCCCGCCCGAGGAAGCGACCAAAAGCCAGGTCTTGCAGTTGGTGGTCGATAACCTGACCGACATCAGCGCCATCGGCATCACGGCGAGCAACCCGCTGTACAACCTGTACCAGTACGGTATCGGCTTTGAGGTTCACCTGTACCTGGAGGCAATGAAGAACGCCGGCGAACTGAAGGTCGAGCTGATCGTCGCCACCGACCTGGACGACCCACAGACGGTCACCGGCTTTGCCCTCTACCTGCCGGTGCAAGGTGACCCCGAAGCCTGCACCCTGGCTTATCTCGCCGTGGACCAGGACTACCGCCGCCAGGGCATCGCCCGAGCCATGCTGCAACAGATGACCGCACGCTATCCCCACGCCGAACTGGCGTGCGCGGTGGGCAAGGTGGCGTGTTTCGAGGCACTGGGCTTTCAGGTGATCGGCGTGCGCGGGCCCCAGGTGCTGATGAACACCCGCGATCACGCCAGCGACGGCCAGGTGGCGATGCTGGATGTGGCGCCGATCTATCGCACCCTGGAGGTGCGGCAGATTCATACCTACCTGCTGCAGCAACACGGCAAGCGGGCCATGGTCGATGCCGAGAAACAGCGGGATCGCCACCTGGACCAGTTGCAGCGCAAAACCGAGGCGTTCGTGCTGGAGCATCTTGCCCCGGCGGCCATGCAACCGGGCACCCGGGTACACCTGGTCTAGGCCTGCCCTGCCAGCTCCACCAGCACCTGCAGCACATGGCGGGTGCTTTGCTCCACCTGGCCTTCACGGCTGGCAATCCCCAGGTGACGCCACAACCCCGGCCGCAGCGGGCGCATGCACAGGCGCGGGTCGGGCTCGGGCGAGCTGGCTTCGTGGGGCAGCAAGGTAGCACCGTAACCGGCCGCCACCAGGCTCTTGATTGCATCGTTGTAATTGAGCTGGATACGCGCCTGGGGTTGCAGGCCGGCGGTGGCGAACCATTCGCCGGTCACCCGGGACAGCTGGGTGGTGCTGTCGTTGAGAATCAGCGCGCGGCTGGCCAGCCAGGCCGGGGTGATCCGCGCAGGCGGCTGCCAACTCGTGGGGATGAACGCCATGATCGGATCGCGGCGCCACGGCCGGATCTGCACGCCTTTGGCCGCCGCTTGCGGCAAGGCCACCAGGCCCAGGTCGAGGGTGCCATCCTGCAGGCGGGCCAGGGATTCACGCGAGGTCAGTACCTGCACCTGCACGTCGATACCCGGATGCCGCACGCCGACGATGTCCAGCGCTTGCGGCAGCAAATGGGCAATGGCCCCGGTCGATGCCCCCAGGCGCACCCGACCGCTCAGGCCCTGGACCTGGCGCTGCACCTCATCGAGCGCCTGCTCGGCGTCGGCCAGCAAGCGCCGGGCACGTTCGAGCAAGGTTTCGCCGATGGCCGTTGGATGGATCTGCCCGCGCTTGCGCGACAGCAGCGGCGCACCGATGCGTGCCTCAAGGTCGGCAATGTGCAGGCTTACCGTGGGCGGGGCCAGGTTGAGGACCCGGGCTGCCTGGGCAAACGAGCCCAGGTCGGCGATCACTACCAGGGTCCGCAGGCGATCGAGGCTGATTTCACGCATGGCGGTTGTTCATTCAGAATTGATGAATGTCAGCATCATGATATTCAAATTTTCTTTCGTCCAGATCGGCGCGAGGATAAGCACTCCCCTGACCTGATTCATTGAGAGCCCCATGCACCAGCCTGTTGTTTTTATCGATGGCGACCAAGGCACCACCGGCCTGCAGATTCATGCCCGCTTGAAGGATCGCAGCGACTTGCGCCTGCTCACCCTGCCGGCGGCCGAGCGCAAGGACCCGCAGCGCCGCGCCGAGGCGATCAACAGTGCCGACGTGGCCATCCTCTGCCTGCCCGACGACGCGGCGCGCGAAGCGGTCGCGGCCATCGTCAACCCGAACGTGCGGGTGATCGACGCAAGCTCCGCCCACCGCACCACGGCGGGCTGGGTGTACGGCCTGCCGGAGCTGAACGAAGAACAGGCCGAGCGCATTGCCCAGGCCAAGCGCGTCAGCAACCCGGGCTGCTACCCCACCGGCGCCATTGCCTTGCTGAACCCCCTGGTGCGTGCGGGGCTGGTGCCTGCCGACTACCCACTGACCATCAACGCGGTGTCGGGTTACTCCGGTGGTGGGCGCGCAGCGGTGGACCGCCATGAAGCCGCCGGGGCGCAAGCGGCGCACAGCCTGCTGGTGTATGGGCTCAACCTTGATCACAAGCATGTGCCGGAGATTCAGCAGCATGCCGGTTTGACCCAGCGGCCGGTATTCGTGCCCAGCTATGGCAGCTACCGCCAGGGCATCGTCCTGACCATCGCCCTGCAAGAGCGCGTGCTGCCTGGCGGCGTGACAGCCGAACAGCTGCAGGCGTGCATTGAGCAGCACTACCACGGTGCCCGTCACGTGCAGGTGGCGGCGCTGGAGCAAGGTGGCAGTACCACCCAGCTTGATCCGCAAGCGCTCAACGACAGCAACGACCTGCGCCTGGCACTGTTCGCCAACCAGGGGCAGGTGCTGTTGACCGCCGTGTTCGACAACCTTGGCAAAGGGGCTTCGGGGGCGGCGGTGCAGAATCTGGAGTTGATGCTGGCGGCGATGGGTTGAACGGGGGGCGATCGCGGCAAGTGCCTGGCAGGTGAAATACGACCGCTGCGCGGCCGATCGCAGGCTGTCGCCAGCGGCTACAGAGCCTTGTTGTAGCCGCTGCCGAGGAACGAGGCTGCGATCGACTGCATAGCAGTCGCCATCCTGTCACGCCGGGCAGCAGCTTGAGCTCGGTGCTGCCGCCAATCGGACCGGTAGGCGCGGGCTTGCCCCGCGATCAATCGTTCAGACAACACCCTTTGTGCTGGCTGCACCGGCCTCTCGCGGGGCAAGCCCGCTCCTACCCTTTTTGAGCCGATCGCAGGCAGTCGCCATCCTGTCATCCCTGCAACCGCACCACCGCCAACGGCACCCACCCCGCCTGATCACCCTTGCTGCACCACACCCAGCCGTTCAATTGCCGCCCACCCTCCAACCGCTCGCCCGGGTCGACATCCAGCTCCCGGGCGCAATAATCTTCAAGCGCCCTGCCGCGCTCTCCCTGCAACCGCTCTATCACTTGCCCGGGCACCCAGCCGCCCGCGTGACCCGGTGTCGTGCAGAAGTACCAGTTGTCCCACCCCTCCGCTCCCTCGTAGCGCTCGCCAATGGTCAACGCAGCACCTTTGGCAAAGCTGATGGGCTCGGGATATTCGCTGCGATGCGGTTCGACCACGATGTATTTCATCGGTTTGCACCTCCATTTGCGCTGGTTTGCGTCCGTGAATTTACGTAGCATCCTACCCTTTTTTCGCCGGCTGCCCCTTGCCGGTCCGCTCTTCAGGTACCCCATGAAAACACGCCCCATACACGCCGATGTCCTGGCAGGTCTCACCACCTCGTTCGCCCTGGTGCCCGAGTGCATCGCCTTTGCCCTGGTGGCGCATCTCAATCCGTTGATGGGGCTGTATGGCGCGTTCATCATCTGCACCCTCACCGCCTTGCTCGGCGGGCGGCCGGGGATGATTTCCGGGGCGGCGGGGTCGATGGCGGTGGTCATCGTCGCGCTGGTGGTGCAGCACGGGGTGCAGTACCTGCTGGCCACGGTGTTGCTCGGCGGCCTGATCATGGTCGCCTTCGGCGTGCTGCGCCTGGGCAAGCTGGTGCGCATGGTGCCGTATTCGGTGATGCTGGGGTTCGTCAATGGCCTGGCGATCATCATTGCCCTGGCCCAGCTCGAGCACTTCAAGCACGACGGCGCCTGGCTCAGTGGCTCGCCGTTGTACATGATGGCCGGCCTGGTGGCACTGACCATGGCGGTGGTCTATCTGCTGCCGCGCCTGACCCGCAGTGTGCCGCCCGCGCTGGTGGCGATCCTGGCGGTCGGCGCCGGGGTCTACCTGCTCGACCTGCCCACCCGCACCCTGGGGGACCTGGCCCATATCGCCGGTGGCCTGCCGCAGCTGAGCTGGCCAGACATCCCGTGGAACCTCGACACCCTACGCATCATCGCCCCCTACGCACTGCTCATGGCCCTGGTGGGGCTGCTGGAAACCCTGCTGACCCTCAACCTCACCGATGAAATCACCGAGACCCGCGGCTACCCCAACCGCGAGTGCGTGGCCCTGGGCGTGGCCAACATGACCTCCGGCATGTTCGGTGGCATGGGCGGTTGCGCGATGATCGGCCAGACGGCCATCAACCTCAGCTCCGGCGGACGTGGCCGGCTCTCGGGCGTGGTTGCGGGTGTGATGATTCTGTTGTTCGTGCTGTTCCTCTCGCCGCTGATCGAGCGCATTCCCCTGGCGGCACTGGTGGGGGTGATGTTCGTGGTGTCGCAACAGACCTTCTCCTGGGCCTCGCTGCGGGTGCTGCACAAGGTGCCGACCCACGACATGCTGGCGATCATCGCGGTGACGGTGGTGACGGTGTTCACGGACCTGGCCACGGCGGTGCTGATCGGCATTGTCATCGCCGCGATCAACTTTGCCTGGCAACAAGCCCGCGAGCTGTACGCCGACAGCCACCTGGAGAGCGACGGCAGCAAGCTGTACCGGGTCCACGGCACGCTGTTCTTTGCCTCGACCACGCCGTTTCTCAACCAGTTCGACCCGGCCAACGACCCGGCCCAGGTCACCCTGGACTGCCAGCACCTGAATTTTGTCGACTATTCAGCCATTGCAGCGCTCAAGACATTGCGCGAGCGCTACAGCAACAACGGCAAGCACCTGCGCGTGGTGCACCTGTCTGACCGCTGCAAGCAGCTGCTCAAGCGCACCGACCTGCACTACAGCTAAGGCCGTTACGGCGCGCCGAACATCGCGGTCCAGTAGATCCCGGCATCGCTTTTGGGATCGACCGCATAGGCGGCGCCCAGCTCGCTGTACTGCGGGTTCATGAGGTTGGCGCAGTGGCCGGGGCTGGCCAGCCAACCATCGACCACCTTGCGCGGGGTGTCCTGGCCGGCAGCGATGTTTTCGCCGGTCTGCTGCCCGGCGTAGCCGGCCAGCTCGGCCCGGTCGCCCGGGGTGCGGCCATCACGGTCGATATGGTCGAGGAAGTTCTGGTTGGCCATGGCCCGGGTATGGGATTCGGCGGCACCGGCCAGGGTCGCGTTCCAGGCCAGCGGCGCGGTGGCGGCAAACGCCTGGGTGCCGCACTGGCGCTGTTGGCCGCGGGCGGCGTTGATCATCTGCAGGAGCACCTGGCCTTCGGCCTGCCAGTCACCCAAGCGCCCGGCCAGCAACGGCCGCGCCAGGACAATGCGCCAGTCGCGGTCTTGCTGGCTGACGCCGATATCGACGAACTGCGGATCGAGCACCACCTGGCAGAAGCTTTCCTGCACGGCCTTCATCGCCGCCTGGGCATCCCGGGGGCCGTTGAGGGTAATGGCCTGGACGTTGACCATCGGGTACGTGGCCTGGGCCAGCGCCTCGCGCAAATCCACCGTGCCGGTGGCCGGCAGCACCAGGCGCGGGTCGCTGGCCAGCGGCGGCAACTCCAGCGAGGCCTGGCCGCCGCAGCGCTGGGCCTGGCTGCGGTAACTGTTGATCGAGTCGATCAATTGCGACGGCTCGCTGGCCTGGGCCGCCGTGGCGATCGCCAGGGCCAGGGTCAGGCTGGATAGACGCAGAACGGATGACAGGACGCGCATGCAAATCTCCCTTGAACGGACGGCGCCCATGATGCGCGATGTCGCCCGTCGTCGAACAGCTGGAATGTTTTGAGCGCCGTGCGGTCGACCTTGTAACGGGAAGTCATCTCCGTCCCCGCCACCCAAGGGCCCGACCATGCGCCTGCTAACGATTGTAACCTGCCTTTTCCTGACCCTCGCAGGGCCCTCGGCGCTCGCCGCCGAACCCAAGGCCCAGGTGGCCGAAGAAAAAGCCGAAGTGCTGGAGCACAAGGCGGCCGACCAGCCCGATGCAGCGCCGGCGCCCAAGGGCAAGGCCATTACCCAGACCGAAGTCCAGGCCGTGGACCCGGCAGGCCAGGCGGCACTGGACGACGCGATCACCTGCATGGCGCGCAGCATCTATTGGGAATCCAAGGGCGGTCAGGCACGGGACATGGAAGCGGTGGCCAGTGTGGTGATGAACCGCCTGGGCCATGAGGGGTTCCCGGACACCGTTTGTGGGGTGGTCAAGCAGGGTAAGGAAACCGGCAACTGCCAGTTTTCCTGGTGGTGTGACGGGCGCTCCGACGCGGTCCAGGAGGAGGCGCGCTACGCCATTGCCAAGGAAATTGCGCGCAAGGCGCTGAACCGGCAGTTGGACGATCGCACCCACGGGGCGCTGTATTTTCATGACCGCAACGTCAAGCCGGATTGGGCGCGGGCGTATGTGAAGACGACCGAGACGGGGGAGTTTCTGTTTTACAAGCCGCGAAACGGGACGGCGCGGTAGCGTTCAGTTTCATCGCGGGGCAAGCCCGCTCCTACCGTAGGAGCGGGCTTGCCCCGCGATCAATCGGAAATATCAACGACTGCAATATCCCCGGCCTTGCCTGCACGCCGGTCGCTCATCCAGTTCGCCAGTTGCTCGGTAAACGCCGCCGGCGCCTTGCGGCCTACGCGCCGCGCGATGTCGAGGATGGTCTGCTGGGCAAGCGCCTCTTCCATCCGTTTCTGCGCCGTGAGCATCACCGCATGAATGGAGCAGGTCCCCTCCTGCGCCCAGCTCGGTGGCGAACCCTCGAACAACGCACAACGATCACGCACATCCCGGCACTCGAAAATCATCTTGCGCCCGTCGATGGCGGTGACGATGTCCAGCACGGTGATTTCGTCGGCAGGCCGGGCGAGCCTGAAGCCGCCACGCACCCCTTCGGTGGCAGCCACCAGCCCGGCCTTGGCCAGTTTGGTGAAGACCTTGGCCAGGTACTCCTGGGGTACGCCTTGCAGTTCGGCCAGGTCACGCACGCTGGCTTCCCGGCTGTCGCCGCGTTCATCGACCAAAAAGGCCAGGCAGTGGATGCCGTACTCCACCCCGGCGCTGTACAGTGACATGACAATCTCCGACTAACTTTGTCGCATATGCTAACAGCGTTTAGCGCCTTCACGGGCTCCAGCTGTCTGCCGGAACGGCCGTTCATCGGCTTCCCACCCCGCCCACAAGCGCTACATTCTGCGCCAGATACCAGAAACAGAGCGGTCCGCAGGCAAGGTTACCCGGATCACTCGGTGGATCGACAGGAAAAATTCCTTGCACAATCAAACTACGATCAATACAGTCGTAGTTGTTCGGCGCTGATGGAACCCTTCCTTCAAGGCCGCAAACAACAATCTCTTTTATGTGGAGCAGCAAATGAACCAGCACATTCTGATTGTCGGCGCAGGTTTTGGTGGTGTCTGGAGCGCCTTGAGCGCGGCCCGCCTGCTGGATCAACATGGCCGCAGCGATGTCGCCATCAGCGTCCTGGCGCCGCAAGCGGAACTGCGCATTCGCCCACGCTTCTACGAGCCGGGTGTGCACCAGATGAAAGCCCCGCTGACCGACCTGTTCAACGCGGTGGGGGTCAACTTCATCCAGGGCGCCGCCGATGAAATCGACGTGGCCGGCAAGCGCGTCAGCTACACCGACGCCAACGGCCAGCGCAGCACCCTCAGTTACGACCGCCTGGTGATGGCGGCGGGCAGCGGTGTGTTCCGCCCTGACCTTGATGGCATCCACGAGCATGCCTTCGACGTCGACCAGATCGAGTCGGCGGCGCGCCTTGAGCAGCACCTCAAGTCCCTGGCCAGCCTGCCCGACTCGCCGGCACGCAACACGGTGGTGGTCGCCGGTGGCGGGTTCACCGGGATTGAAACCGCCACCGAGATGCCTGGCCGCCTGCGCGCCATCCTCGGCGCCGACGCCGCTGTGCGGGTGATCATCGTCGACCGTGGCGCGAAGATCGGCGCGGCACTGGGTGAAGGCATCAGCCCGGCGATCATCGAAGCCTGTGAGGCCCTGGGCGTAGAGTGGCGGGTCAATGCCTCGGTGGCGTCGGTGGATGCCAACGGCGTCACCCTCGCCGACGGCCAGCGCATCGACGCCAACACCGTGATCTGGACGGTGGGTGTGCGCGCCAGCGCCCTGACCGCACAGGTGCCGGCCGAACGCGACCCCCAGGGCCGCCTGCATGTGGACCGCAACCTCAAGGTCAAGGGCCAGGAGCATGTCTATGCCACCGGTGACGTGGCGTACGCCGCCACCGACGACCTGGGCAATTTCGCCGTGATGTCGTGCCAGCACGCCATTGTCCTGGGCCGCCACAGCGGCAATAACGTGGCCGCCGACCTGATCGGTGTCGACCCGACCCCGTACCGCCAACCCAAGTACGTCACCTGCCTGGACCTGGGCGCCTGGGGCGCGGTGTACACCGAAGGCTGGGACCGCCAGGTCAAGTTGCTGCAGAAAGAGGCCAAGGAACTCAAGACCCAGATCAACACCACCTGGATCTACCCGCCCGCCGCCGACCGCAGCGCCGCCCTGGCTGCCGCCGACCCGCTGATCCCGATTGCCTGATGTACATCCCGAGGGGCCGCTGATGCGGCCCTTCGTCTTTGTGAGAATCGAGTAATTGCGCTGTCAGACCAGAGACAGGTAGCATTGAGAACGATTCACACTAACGTCTGGACAACCAACCGGTGCATACCCCGTCGACCCGCAAGCTGGGCTTTTTCTTCAGCGACCATCACCGGTGGCTCCTGCAGCACATCCATAAACGCCTGCGCAATCGCGCCGACGCCGAAGACACCGCCGCCGAAACCTTTTGCCAGATGCTCGCTGCCCGGGTCGACCCGGAGAGCATCCAGCAGCCGCGTGCCTACCTCTCGACCATCGCCCGGCGCCTGATCTTCGACCGCCACCGTCGCCGGCAACTGGAGCTGGCCTACCTTGAGCGCTTGTCGGCACTGCCGGAGCCGCTGTCACCTTCCCCGGAAGAGCAACTGCTGCTGATCGAAGCGCTGGTGACCATCGACCAGGTGCTCGACGGCTTGCCGACCATCGTCAAGGCCACCTTCCTCTACAGCCAGCTCGACGGCCTGAGCTATGTGGACATCGCGCGCAAGCTCGAACTCTCCGAGCGCACGGTGAGCCGCTACATGAAGCAGGCCTTGCAGCAGTGCTACCTGAGCGAGCTGGCACCATGAACCAGCCGCGTCTGGACCCGGCGGCCGAAGGCGCCATCGACTGGATGGTGCGTTTGAGCGCCGGCAACACCGATGCCACGCTGCAAGCACAGTTCGATCAATGGCTGGCCAGCGACCCCAGCCACGCCCAGGCCTGGAAGCGCCTGCAAGACCGCCTGGGCGGCGCCTGCCAGACCGTGCGCAGCCTCGACCGCCGCGCCCCGGGCCAGGCCGGAGAAGCACGCCGGGTGTTACTGCAACCCACCACGACCCGCCGTGACCTGCTGCGCAGCGTTGCCGCCATCGGCGTGCTGGGCGGCGGATTGTGGCTGGGCGCACGCAGCCAGATGGGCGAAGCGCTGCTGGCCGACCTGCGCACCGGGCGCGGCGAGCGACGCAGCTTCAACCTGGCCGATGGCAGCCGCCTGAGCCTCAATGCCGGCAGCGCCGTCGACCTGCAATTCGATGTCCAGCAGCGGCTGCTGATCCTGCGCCAGGGCGAACTGGTGATCCAGGTGGCCAGCGACCCTCGGCGGCCATTGCGCGTACGCACCGCCCAGGGTGACGTGCGGGCCCTGGGCACGCGCTTTCTGGTCAGCCAGGAAGACGGCGCGACCCGGCTGGTGGTGCTTGAACACAGCGTACGCGCCAGCCTGTTCGATGGCACCGGGCAAGACGTGCAGGAAGGCCAGGCCGCCCTGCTGCTGCCCCAGCGAATTGAAGCATTGGGCAACGACGAGGTGCATCGTGCCGACTGGCTCAACGGGCGCCTGAATGTGCTCGATGACTCGCTCGACGCGGTGGTCGAGGCGCTGCGCCCCTACTACCGGGGCTTTGTCCGGGTCGAACCCGAGGTGCGCGGGCTACGGGTGCAAGGCGTGTTCCCGCTGGACGAGCCACAACGCGCCTTCGCCGCCCTGGCCGAAACCTTGCCGGTGCGAATCGAGCACTACAGTCCGTGGCTGACGTTGATTCGAGCGAAAGACCCGTCTTGAAGAAATATTTATGAAAATCACTCGTATTTGTGTCCGGTTTTCATTTCTCGTCGCACCTATCTCCTGACAACGCCAATCCAATCGGGAGAAATCCGTGCTCAACCCTTGGTCCCATGCCCTGCCTGTCGCCATGGCCCTGGCCACGCTGGCCAGCGCTGCCCACGCCCAGGAACAGACCCTGAGCTTCAACCTGCCCGTCGCTTCGCTGGCCAGCACCCTCAACGCCATCGCCAGCCAGAGCGGGCGCATCGTGTCGCTCGACCCGGCGCTGGTGCAGGGCAAGCGGGCGCCTGCCGTCAGCGGCCGCATGAGTGCCACCCAGGCCATGCAGACGGCCCTGGCCGGCAGCGGCCTGCAGTTGCTGGTGACCGACCAGGGCAACTTCAGCGTGTTTCCGGCCATCGATGCCGGCGATGCCCTGGAGCTGGGTGCCACCAGCATCAACGACAGCGGCATGGACGCCACCACCGAGGGCTCGGGCTCCTACGCGGCACGGGCGACCACCATCGGCAAGGGCAGCCACAGCCTCAAGGAAATCCCCCAGTCGGTCTCGGTCATGACCCGCAAGCAGATGGACGACCAGGACATCGTCGACCTCAAGGACGCCGTCAACAAGACCACCGGCCTAGTCGGCTTGCAAGGCGTGGGCCCGGGTTTGATCATCTACTCGCGCGGCTTCCAGATCGATGACTGGCAGTACGACGGCGTGCCGATTCCGCGCAACACCTACTCGCTGGGTAACTGGGCCACGCAAGACCTGATCTTCTTCGACCGCATGGAAGTGCTGCGCGGCGCCTCGGGCCTGCTGCAAGGAACCGGCAGCCCGGGCGGCGCGATCAACCTGGTACGCAAGCGCGGCCAGCACGCGCCGACCGTGACCCTCACCGGCAAGGCCGGCAGCTGGGACCACTACGGCCTGCAACTGGATGCCGGCGGCCCGCTGAACGACGCGGGCACCGTGCGCGGGCGTTTTGTGGCCGATGAGGACCAGAGCGATTCGTTCATCGACTACGAATGGAGCAAGACCCACTCGCTCTACGGCGCCCTGGACTTCGACCTGCGTGAAGACACCACCCTGGGCCTGGCGGTCAGCCGCTCCGACGCAGAATCGCGGCCGATGCTGCGCGGCCTGCCCCGCTACACCGACGGCAGCCCCCTGGATGTATCGCGCTCGACCTTCACCGGGTCGCGCTGGAACCATTCGGAAATCGACGTCACCACCCTGTACGCCGACCTGGAGCATCGCTTCAACGACGACTGGAAGTTTCGCGTTGCCGCCGTCCGCATGAGCGAGACCAACACCTCGGCCCACCAGCGCGTGCAATCCACCGGCGATGGCCTGGAGCTCGACGGCACCGGCCTCACCTATGCCGACTGGGTAACTGACTTTGACTCCACCAAGGTCGGTGTGGACATGAACGTGGTCGGTCGCTTTGAAGGTTTCGGCCTTGAGCAGGAAGTCACCTTGGGCGGCAACTACTCCAAGCTGACCACCGATGACCTGATGGCGCGCACCTTCAATGCAAGCGACGACAGCATCTTCGATATCGATCACCACCGCCCAGACATCGACTACGACAGCCTGCTGGCCAAACCCGGTGGTCGTGGCACCGGCAGTGCCTATGACGTTCGCCAGAAAGGCCTGTATGGCAGCTGGCGGGTCAAGCTGGCCGAGCCGTTGACCCTGGTGCTGGGCTCGCGCGTGAGCTGGTTCGACCAGACCTACGATTCCACCAACTACGCTCCCTTCACCCATGCCGCCTCGGTCAACCCACAGAGCAAGATGACCGAAAGCGGCGAGGTCACTCCTTACGTCGGCATCGTCTATGACCTGAGCCGCGAGTGGGCCGTGTATGCCAGCTACACCGACGTCTTCGTGCCGCAGTCCGAACGCAACATCAGCGGCTCGGTGCTCAAGCCGATCATCGGCAGCAACTACGAGATGGGCATCAAGGGCGAACTGTTCGATGGGCGGGTCAATACCTCGCTGGCGGTGTTCCGCCTTGACCAGGAAAACCGTGCGACCCAGGACCTGGCGTCAGGCTTTGCCTGCGACGACTGGTACTGCTCCACCGCGTCCGGCAAGGTGCGCAGCCAGGGCATCGAGGCCGAGATCAGCGGCGAAGTCCTCACCGGCCTGCAACTGTTCGCCGGCTACACCTACAACACCACCAAGTACCTGGATGACCCGGAGAGCGAAGGCAAGGTCTTCAGCACTTGGACGCCCAAGCACATGCTGCGGGTGTGGAGCGATTACCAGCTGCCGGGTGACTGGAGCAAGGTCAGTGCTGGCCTGGGCTTCAGCGCGCAGTCCCACACTCTGGGCTACGAGCACACCTACGATGTAGCCGGTTATGCCGTGTGGGATGCGCGTGTGGCGTATCAGCTGACACCTGAAGTGAGCCTGGCGCTCAATGGCAAAAACCTCTTCGACAAGCGCTACTACGTGGCGGCCTACAACCAGCTCAGTGGCAACAACAACTTCGGCGAGCCGCGCAATTTCATGTTTTCTGTGAAGTACACGCCGCAGTTTTAAGGTTCTTCACGGATTGTCGGGGGGGGGGTTGGCTTGGGTGCCGGTGCCGGTGCCGGTGCCGGTGCCGGTGCCGGTGCCGGTGAGCTTATCCATTTTGTGGGGTGACGCCACTGGCCCCTTCCGCCCTTACGGCGGCTTACTTTTTTTCAGTCGAAAAAAAAGTAAGCAAAAAATTCTTGCCCCACCAGGGGCCCTGCGCTTCGCTCCGGGTCCCCTCACTGCGGTGTCACTACGGGGTATCGCGGCCTACGACTTGCTTCGCCAAGTCTACGTCTCGCGACTTCGGCTATCGCCGAAGGTGCTTCGCACTCACCCCTCCATGACACCTACGCTCGGCCCTTCTGGTTAACGGGGCGGGTGGATCAAGATCAAGAGCACAATTCGCTACGCTCTTGCTTTTGGGCCGCGGTGAACCAACCAATACGGCTCTGGCTCTGTCTCTGGCTTTGGCTTTGGCTTTGGCTTTGGCTTTTGATCTTGATCTTGATCTTGATCTTGATCTTGACCTGCCTGCCCCGTTAACCAGAAGGGCCGAGCGGAGGTGTCGTGGAGGGGCTAGCGCGTAGCGCCTTCGGCCTTGGCCGAAGTTGCGAAGCGTAGACTTGGCGAAGCAAGTCGTAGCTCGCAATGCCCCGTAGCGACACCGCAGTGAGGGGACCCGAAGCGAAGCGTAGGGCCCCTGGTGGGGCAAGCCCTTTGCTTACTTTGGGGCGTTTGCCAAAGTAAGGCGCCGTAAGGGCGCAAAGGTGAATCAGCGTCACCTTGGCCAATGGATAAGACCACCAACACCAACACCTCATCGCGGGGTCGGTGATGGTCCTACCCGATGTGCACGACTCGATGGCCATCGCGGGGCAAGCCCGCTCCTACAGCCAGCGCATGCCAGCAAGAGCGCAGCGAATTGTGCTCTTGATCTTGATCTACCCGCCCCGTTAACCAGAAGGGCCGAACGGAGGTGTCGTGGAGGGGCTAGCGCGAAGCGCCTTCGGCCTTGGCCGAAGTTGCGAAGCGTAGACTTGGCGAAGCAAGTCGTAGCTCGCAATGCCCCGTAGCGACACCGCAGTGAGGGGACCCGAAGCGAAGCGTAGGGCCCCTGGTGGGGCAAGCCCTTTGCTTACTTTGGGGCGTTTGCCAAAGTAAGGCGCCGTAAGGGCGCAAAGGTGAATCAGCATCACCACAGCCAATGGATAAGACCACCGACACCAACACCTCATCGCGGGGTCGGTGATGGTCCTACCCGATGTGCACGACTCGAGGGCCATCGCGGGGCAAGCCCGCTCCTACAGCCAGCGCATGCCAGCAACAGCGCAGCGAATTGTGCTCTTGATCTTGATCTACCCGCCCCGTTAACCAGAAGGGCCGAACGGAGGTGTCGTAGAGGGGCTAGCGCGAATGGATCCCCCAGCACTCAACGCCACAAAGCCACAAACAACATCAAACCCGAAGGGGGCGAGTTCCTGCCCCGCGATCCAAGACCCTCAGGCCTGAGCCTCCAGCGACCACTGCGCCAGTGGCAGGTACTGCCCCCTGCGCGATTCCAACAGAGTGAAGTGCCGCACGCGCAGGCTGAAGTCTGCCGCTGCCTGCGCCTCGGGAACCGGGCCGTGATAGTCGCGGGCCAGGGTCAGGTGTGGCCGATACTCGCGCGGGGTATCGACAAAACCCAGCGGCAACATCGCCTGTTGCAGACCATAGACCAGTTGGCGCAAGGCGCCGGGCGGCTGGGTCGGCACCAGCACCAGGGCCTTCGCCGGGCGCCAGACTTCCAGCCGGTCGAGCAGCACCGTCAACGGCTTTTGCGGCACGTTCACCTGCGCAGCCGCCGCCAGGACCGCCGGCAACTGCGCCGTTGCAACCGACCCCAGAAACATCAAGGTCAGGTGAAAATTGGCCGACGCCACCGGCCGCCCCAAGCCCGTGCCCAATTCGCTGCGCCAGTGAGCAATGGCACGACGCTGTGTCGGCGCACACTCCAGGGCGAAAAACAGCCGCTTGAACGGCTCGCCCGACTCACGACCACTCTGTTCCATGCCTCGTCCCCCATACCTACTCGCAGATTCCCAGTCTAACGCTGCTCCTGACTGCCGTCAGTCGACTTCTTGATATTTATATTTTCACGAATTTGATTTTTGAAATAATTCATGTCATTTCTATGTTCGCCTGACCCGTCGCCCACAGCGGCGCTGGCAGGTATCGCCCTACCCACCGGAGTCAAGAATATGAACAAGACCGGACTTCTAGGCGCATTGGCACTGTGTGCCTGCAGCGCACTGACCCATGCCGACCCAGGCAGCCTGCGCATCGGCATCGAAGCGGCCTACCCGCCCTTCTCCTACCGCACCCCGCAAGGTGAAATCGCAGGCTTCGACTACGACATCGGCAATGCACTGTGCGCACAAATGCAGGTCAAGTGCCAATGGGTCGTGCAGGAATTCGACGGCATGATTCCGTCGTTGAAAGTGCGCAAGATCGACGCGGTGCTGTCGTCCATGTCGATCACCGACGACCGCTTGAAATCGGTCGATTTCAGCGACAAGTACTACCACACGCCAGGCAAGTTCGCGATGAAGGCCGGCAGTCAGCTCCAGGACCCTTTCGTGGACCTCAAGGGCCATAGAGTCGGGGTACAGCGCGCGTCGACCTATGACCGCTTCGCCACCGAGCAACTCGAAAGCAAGGGGGTCGAGGTGGTGCGCTACGCCTCGCAGAACGAGGCCTTCCTGGACCTGGTCTCCGGCCGCCTGGACGCCACCCTCGCCGACATCGTCAACACCGAAGAGAGCTTCATCAAAACGCCGGCAGGCCAGGGGTTTGCCCTGGTCGGGCCCGACATCAACGACCCGCATTACTTCGGCCGCGGCGCCGGCATTGCGGTACGCAAGGGCGACACGGCCAACCTGGCCAGGCTCAACGCCGCCATCGCCGCAATCCGCGCCAATGGCACCTACCAGCAGGTGCAAAGCAAGTACTTCCCCTTCGATATCTACGGCCAATAACCCTGCCGCCGAGGACTTTCATCATGCTTCACGGCTACGGATCGAGCATTCTCGATGGCGCCTGGCTGACCATCAACCTGGCCCTGAGCGCCATGGCCCTGGCCATCACCCTGGGCCTGATCGGCGCGGCGTGTCGGCTGTCGCCGGTGAAATGGCTGGCAACGCTGGGCGAGGTGTACACCACGGTGGTACGCGGCATCCCCGACCTGGTGCTGATTCTGCTGATTTTTTATGGCGGCCAGGACCTGGTCAATCGCCTGGCGCTGGCACTGGGTTATGAGCAGTACATCGACATCAACCCCTTTATCGCCGGCGTCTGCACCATGGGCTTCATTTTCGGCGCCTACCTCTCGGAGACCTTTCGCGGTGCCTTCCTGGCCATTCCCAGGGGACAGGCCGAGGCCGGTTCGGCCTATGGCATGAGTGCTGCGCAGGTGTTCTGGCGGATCAGCGTGCCGCAAATGATCCGCCTGGCGATCCCCGGGTTTACCAACAACTGGCTGGTACTGACCAAGTCCACGGCGCTGATCTCGGTGATCGGCCTGCAAGACATGATGTTCAAGGCCAAGAACGCGGCCGATGCGACCCATCAGCCCTTCACCTTCTTTCTCACCGTGGCGGCGCTGTACCTGCTGTTGACCAGCCTGTCGCTGCTGCTCCTGCGGGGGCTGGAAAAACGCTATTCGGTCGGCTTCAAAGCCGCCGAACTGTGAGGAGACGTTCGCGATGATGCTCGACTATTCACTGATCTGGCAGAACCTGCCGCTGTACCTCAACGGCATTGTCCTGACCTTCAAGCTGCTGGTGATTTCCCTGGCCTGCGGCCTGGTGCTGGCCATCCCGCTGGCGCTGATGCGCGTGTCGCGCACCTGCCTGCTGCGCTACCCGGCCTGGCTGTACACCTACATCATGCGGGGCACCCCCATGCTGGTGCAGCTGTTCCTGATCTACTACGGCCTGGCCCAGTTCGAGGCGGTGCGCCAGAGCGTGCTGTGGCCGTACCTGTCCAGCGCAACGTTTTGCGCCTGCCTGGCCTTTGCCCTCAACACCGGCGCCTACAGCGCCGAACTGCTGGCCGGCAGCCTCAAGTCGACCCCCCGTGGCGAGATTGAGGCCGCTCGGGCAATGGGTATGTCGCGCCTGACGCTGTACCGGCGAATCCTGCTGCCTTCGGCCCTGCGCCGGACCCTGCCGCAGTACAGCAATGAAGTGCTGATGATGCTGCAGACCACCAGCCTGGCGTCCATCGTCACGCTGGTCGACATCACCGGCGCCGCGCGGACCTTCAGTGCGCGTTACTACCTGCCCTTCGAGGCGTTCATCACCGCCGGCCTGATCTACCTGGCCCTGACCTTCATGCTGGTGCGCCTGTTCAAGCTGGCCGAACGCCGCTGGCTCGCCTACCTCGCCCCGCGCGCGCACTAAGGAGCTTCAAATGCAGCAAATAGACCATGTTCTGCCCTGGAGTGCGTGCGGTACACAGCGCACGGTGAGCCTGTTCCGCTTTGGCAGCGGCCCGCGCAAGGCCTACATCCAGGCCGCGCTGCACGCCGACGAATTGCCGGGAATGCGCGTGGCCGTGGAACTCAAGCGGCGCCTGGGCGAGCTGGAAAGCCAGGGCCGCCTGAGCGGTGTGATCGAACTGGTGCCCTTGTCCAATCCGATCGGCATCGGCCAGATGTTCCAGGCCACGCACCAGGGCCGCTTCGAGTTCAACAGCGGCAAGAACTTCAACCGTGATTTCCCGGCGTTGACCGCGGCATTGGCCGAGCGTCTGGAAGGACAGCTCGACAGCGATGGCCCCGGCAATATCGCCAAGATCCGCCGCAGCATGCTGCAGATCCTGGCCGAGCTGCCAGCGGCCCAATCGGAGCTCGACGGCCTGCGTCGCCTGCTCTTGCAGCAGGCGTGCGATGCCGACCTGGTGCTGGACCTGCACTGCGATTTCGAGTCGATCATGTTGCTCTACGCCCTGCCGCAGAACTGGCCGCGCCTGCGTACGTTGGCAGCGCGCCTGGGCGCGGGGGCGGTGTTGCTGGCCGAAGACGCCGGCGGCAATGCCTTCGATGAGGCCTGCGCCGTGCCCTGGGTACAACTGGCCGAACGCTTTCCCGACGCCGAAATCCCCCTGGCCTGCGTCGCGACCACCATCGAACTGCGCGGCATGGCCGATACCGACCGCGATGACTGCCAGGCCAGCGCCGAGCAGATTCTCGGCTACCTCGCCGACCAGGGCCTGATCAGCGGCCCATGGCCGGCGGCGCCGGCGCGCTGCTGCCAGGCCACGCCGTTTGCCGGGGCCCAGTACGCCTATGCCGAACACCCGGGTGTGGTGAGTTTCCTGCAACCGCTCGGCGCCGCTGTGCGCGTCGGTGATCCGCTGTTCGAGGTCATCGACCCGCTCAGTGATCGCCACAGCGTGGTCAGGGCCAGTACCGACGGCATTCTCTACGCCCGCGAACGCCTGCGCTTTGCCCAACCCGGCCTGTGGCTGGCCAAGGTCGCCGGCAGCACCCCCATTCGCCATGGTCGCCTGCTCAGCGACTGACACCTTCGAGTACCTCGCCATGAACAAACTGGAAATTCGGGACCTGCACAAAAGCTACGCCAGCCACGCCGTGCTCAAAGGTGTCTCGTTGCAGGCCAAGGCCGGTGACGTGATCAGCATCATCGGCTCCAGCGGCTCGGGCAAGAGCACCTTCCTGCGCTGCATCAACCTGCTCGAACAACCCAACGCCGGGCAGATTGTGCTCAATGGCGAAGCGCTGAAACTGCGCGCCTGCTCACGGGGCGGCCTCAAGGCGGCCGACCCGCGCCAGCTGCAAAGGATGCGTGCGCGGTTGAGCATGGTCTTTCAGCACTTCAACTTGTGGTCGCACATGAGCGCGATCGAAAACGTCATGGAAGCCCCCCTGCATGTGCAGGGTACCAGCCGCAAGGAAACCAGGGACAAGGCCGAGCACTACCTAGACAAGGTCGGCGTCAGCCACCGGCGCGATGCTTATCCGGCGCACATGTCCGGCGGCGAACAACAGCGGGTGGCGATAGCCCGGGCGCTGGCCATGGAACCCGACGTGATGCTGTTTGACGAACCGACCTCGGCGCTGGACCCGGAGCTGGTGGGGGATGTGCTCAAGGTCATGCAGGACCTGGCCCAGGAAGGCCGCACCATGGTCGTGGTGACCCACGAAATGGGCTTTGCCCGGGAGGTTTCCAACCAACTGATGTTCCTTCACCAGGGCCTGGTCGAGGAACGCGGTCACCCTCGCGAAGTATTGGCCCGCCCACAATCGGAGCGGTTGCGCCAGTTCCTCGCCGGCAGCCTGAAGTAAACACCTGCGCCCTTCCCGGCTGCGCGCCGGGGAGTGGCTTCGGATACACTGACGCCACGCCGTCCATCTGCCAGGGAACCATCAGCCGGATGCCTCGCCACTCGAAAACCCCCACTGTCTATGCCTCGCCGGTCATGCGCAAGCTGTCGGAAAACCTTGCTCAACTGCAACCTTCGTTGCGCAAGGTCGCCGACTACATTTTGCGCCACCCCCTCAAGGCCGCGACCCTGACGATCGAAGAGATGGCCCAGGCCACCGCCACCTCGCCGGCCGCGGTCAACCGCCTGGCCAAGGCCCTGGACCTGGGCGGCTACAGCGGCATGAAAGCCGAACTGGTAGCGACCTTGCAGCAGATGGTCTCGCCGGTGGACAAGCTGCGCAATGAACTGGCCCTGCGCCCCGATGGCGACTTTGGCCTGCATGAGCAGATCCAGAGCGCGACCAGCAACCTGGCCACCACCAGCAGCAACAACCAGGCCGATACCTTCGAGGCCTTCGTCAGCAGCCTGATCGCGGCGCGCAAGGTGTATGTGCTGGGCTTCGGCAACAGCGTCTACCTGGCCGGGCTTGCCGCCTCGACCCTGGTGCCCTTTTGTGCCGATGCCTGCGCCATCAGCATGGAGGGCGGCAACGAGAACGCGGCCTATCGCCTGGCGGCGATCACCGACCAGGACGTACTTCTGGCCATTTCGCTGCCGCGCTACTCCCAGGACACCCTGCAACTGTCGCGCTTTGCCCTTGAGCGTGGCGCCACGGTACTGGCCATCACTGACTCGCCGGCATCGCCCCTGGCCCCCATCGCCCGCCACGTCCTGTTCGCGCCGGCCGACCACCCGGTGCTGACCAGTTCCAATATTGCCGTGCTGGCGCTGATCGAAGGGCTGGTGGCCGGGGCCATGGCACGCAACAAAGAGGCGGTGAAACTGGCGACAGAGCTGACGGAAAGCGTGATGTCCTATTTGCACTTGCCCGGCAAAAATCGCGGATAAATCGTTAAAGCAAACCTTTGCGTGTGGGACTAATGTCGGGCGCCTGATCGGTAACATTTAGTACAAACTGCGGTCACGATTGTTTATGCTGGCTGGCTTATGCCATGGCGCATCGCCTCATCGACAAGTACCCGCCCATGAAAATTTTTCTTGTTCTGTTGTTTGTATTCTCGATTGCCTACGTCCATTTCCGTGGTCGGGTGCGGCACAAAGTCACCCGCCAGCTGGGTGACCACTCAAGTTTCCTGGCACCGGTAAACGTCTTCCTCTACCTGTTCTCCAAGCTCCCGGCCAAGCCGTACCTGCCGGTCGAGAGCTTCCCCGAGCTCAAGCCGCTGCAGGACAACTGGCAAGAGATTCGCGCCGAGGCCCAGCAGTTGCTGCATGTCGGTGAAATCAAAAGCTCGAAGAACTACGACGACGTGGGTTTCAACTCGTTCTTCAAGAGTGGCTGGAAACGCTTCTACCTGAAGTGGTACGGCGAGAGCCACCCGTCTGCCATGAAGCTGTGCCCGCGCACCACCGAATTGCTGCAAGGCATCGGCACGGTCAAGGCGGCCATGTTCGCCACCCTGCCGCCAGGCTCCAAGCTGGTTCGCCACCGCGACCCCTATGCCGGCTCCTACCGCTACCACCTGGGCCTGGATACCCCCAACGATGACGCCTGCTACATCTGCGTGGACGGTGAAAACTACGCCTGGCGCGACGGCGAGGCGGTGGTGTTCGATGAAACCTACATCCACTACGCCAGCAATCAGACCGAGCACAACCGCATCATCCTGTTCTGCGATGTCGAGCGCCCGCTCAAGTACCGCTGGGCGACCGCGTTCAACCGCTGGTTCAGCCGCAAGGTGATGGCTGCCGCGGCAGCCCCCAACGATGCCGGCGACAAGACCGGCGGCATCAACCGCCTGTTCACCCGCATCTACAAGGTTCGCGAGCGTGGCAAGGCGATGAAAAAGCGCAACCGTACCCGTTACTACCTGGAGAAATGGGCGGTAGTGGCAGCGCTGGTGCTGGTATTCATCTACATCTGAACTGTGTGTGCAGGAGCGGGCTTGCCCCGCGATAGCGATCTTCCAGACACATCGCTATCGCGGGTCAAGCCCGCTCCTACACCCAAAGTCCTACCCGTTCAGGCCCATCGACCAACGGCACCCCGCCGATAAAAAAACTAGCTTCACTGTTCATGTTGCCAACAGCACAAGGTGAAGACGATGAGCATGATGGACTGGGACGCCTACCGTAAGCAGTTGATGGCCGGTATCGGCGACCTCAAGCAACTGTCCCCCGACACGGTCAACGGCTATATGACCGCCAGCGGCGCCGGGGCCAAGACCAACCACCTGGATGCCAAGACCCGCGAGTTGATTTCGCTGGCCGTGGCCGTGACGACCCGCTGCGACGGCTGCATTGCCGTGCATTCGGCGCAGGCGGTCAAGCAAGGTGCGACCCGTGAAGAAATCGCCGAGGCACTGGGCGTGGCGGTGGCCATGAATGCCGGCGCGGCGCTGGTGTATTCGGCGCGGGCGATGGATGCGGTCGGCAAGGGCGATAACTGACCACATCGGTGCCGGCCTGCACAAACAGTTGCATGCCGGCACCAACGCTTTCAGACTCGCGGTTCACGTTGCCAGGAACCGCCATGATTACCCTCCGCCCCATGACCGCCGCTGATTTCGAACACTTCTGGCCGACCTTCCAGGCCATCGTCAGCGCCCGCGAAACCTATGCCTTCGACCCGGCCCTGAACCTGGATCAGGCACGTGAACTGTGGCTGGAATCCCCCCTGCACACCCTGGTGGCCGAAGAAGACGGCCAACTGCTCGGCTCTTACTACCTCAAGGCCAACGCCGCCGGCCCCGGCAGCCACGTGAGCAATTGCGGCTACATGGTCTGCGAAGCCGCCCGCGGTCGCGGCGTGGCCCGCCTGATGTGCGAGCACTCCCAGCAGTTGGCGCGCCAGCAGGGCTTTTTGGCCATGCAGTTCAATTCGGTGGTGTCGAGCAATGAAGCAGCCGTGACCTTGTGGCAGAAGCTGGGCTTTGAAATCGTCGGGCGCCTGCCGCGGGCGTATCGCCATGCACGGCTGGGGCTGGTGGACAGCCTGGTGATGTACAAGTGGCTGGAAGAACCTGCACAACCGAAGCTGATCGGGCGCAAGAACATCGAGGCCGTGGTATCGCGCAAACGCGGCCGCTGATGATCCGTAGGAGCGGGCTTGCCCCGCGATTGCATTCATTCAGACACACCGCATCGCGGGGCAAGCCCGCTCCTACGGATTGACGGCAAAAGCATTCGGTGTTCCCATGCGCGCCAGTTTCAGGTGTCCTGCGCCGCCGTGCGCAGGGTGAAACGGGAAGCCGGTGCGTCACGTTCGTGACTAGTCCGGCGCTGCCCCCGCAACGGTAAGCGAGCGAAGCCTTCAAAACACCACTGTGCCTCGGCATGGGAAGGTGAAGGCCTTCATGACCCTCGCAAGCCCGGAGACCGGCCTGAAGCTTCTGTTTGGCAACCCCGCGGTGGGCGGGCGCAGGCCGGGTTGCGTTCGCCTGCGCGCGCAATTCCTCCGTGCGTTGTTCCCTCCGGGATTCATTCTTCCTGTTGACTGTGGAACGACATGTCCCGTAATTCCAAGCTTCACTCCCTGGCGGCCAATGCCCTGGCCCCCTGCCTGGCACTCTCCCTGCCAGCCTTCGCTGAAGAACACAGCCCTTCTGCCCTGGCCCTGCCTTCGACGGCCGTCACCAGCACCAGCGACAACGAACCGATCAGCCTGGCCACACCCCTGCCCGCCGGTTCACGCCTGAACCTGAGCGCCATGGACACCCCGGCCAGCACCAGCAGCCTGGGTACCGAGGCCATTGACGGTCGCAACAACATCACTGTGCAGGACGCCGTCACTCGCTCACCCGGCATCACCTCGGTGGGCACGCCGGGCAACGGCAACACCGCGTTGTCGGCCCGTGGGTTCACCAGCCACGGCTCGGTGATGACCCTGTTCGACGGTTCGCGCATGTACACCGGGGCCGGCACCCTGACCTTCCCGGTCGACCCATGGATGGTCGAGCGCATCGACATCATCCGGGGTCCGGCGTCTGTGCTCTACGGCGAAGGCGCCACGGGAGCGGTGATCAACGTGATCCCGAAAAAACCCTTCGCCGGCGACATCCGCAACCACCTGCGCCTGGGCTACGGCTCCTACGATCGCCAGCAACTGGGCCTGGACAGCGGCGGCTCGCTGAGTGAGCGCCTGAGCTACCGGGTCACCCTCAACAACCAGCAAGGCAACGGCTGGGTAGACCGTGGCGACTCCAAAAGCCTGGCCATGAGCGCGGCGTTGCGCTTCGATGCCAGCGACGACCTGAGCTTCACCCTGGCCCACGAGCGCGGCGATGCCGAGCCGATGAACTACTTCGGCACACCGCTGATCGACGGCCATTCCCGCGACAGCCTGCGCAAGAAGAACTACAACGTGCGCGACGACGTACAGCGCTACCACGACGAATGGACGCGCCTGAACACCGACTGGGCCATCAGCGAGTCGATCAGCGCCAGCAACCAGCTCTACTACATCAAGAGTCGCCGCCACTGGCGCAACGCCGAGGACTACACCTGGCACAGCGACCTGGGGCAACTGGAGCGTGGCAGCTACCTGGAGATCAAGCACCACCAGGAGCAGATCGGCGACCGCCAGAGCTTCACCTTCGATCACTCGCTGTTCGGCCTGGCCAGCAAGACCGTGGTCGGCGCCGAGTACAACCGTATTCGCTTCGGCATCGACAGCAACTCGCCGTACAACGACATTGGCGGCGACTACATCGACCCCTGGAACCCGGCACCGGGCTACTTCCACAGCCAGGACCCGACCCGCCCGCAATCCCGGAGCACCACCCGCACCTTCGCCCTGTTCGCGGAGAACCGCACCCAGCTGTCGGAGCGCTGGTCGCTGGTGACCGGCATCCGCCGCGACCAGAACCACATCGACCGCGACAACCTGGTCAACGACACCCGCACCGACCGCAGCCTGGGCGGAGGCAACTGGCGCGCGGGCCTGGTGTTTGCCGTGACTGACGAGCTGTCGCTGTACGGCCAGTACTCCACCAGCGAGGACGGCGTCAGCGACCTGATCACCCTCAGCCCGAGCCAGCAGAACTTCGACCTGACCGAAGCCAGGCAGACCGAGTTCGGCCTCAAGCAATTGTTCTGGGACGGCCGTGGCGAATGGACTTTGGCGGCCTACCACATCGTCAAGAAAAAGCTGTTGGTCGATAACCCCGTCACCCACCTCAAGGAACAGGCCGGGCAGCAGACCTCCGACGGACTGGAAGCGACCCTGGAACTGGCCCTGGCCAATCAGTGGCAGGTCTCGGCCAATGCCTCGGTGGTACGCGCCAAATACGACGACTTCGACCAGACGGTGGGCGGCCAGACGGTGTCGCGTGCCGGCAACCGCCCGAGAAACGTGCCACGGCGCACCGCCAACCTATGGGTGAACAAAGGCCTGGGCCATAGCGTGGATGCCGGCATGGGCGTGCGTTACGTCGATGCGCGCTACGCCGACACCGCCAACACCCAGACCGTACCGGGCTTTACCGTGGTCGATGCCAACCTGGGGTGGCAGGTGCTGCCGGATGTGCGCCTTGGGTTACAGCTGAACAACCTGCTCGACCGGCGATATGCGGCCGTGGCGCACAGTGGCGAGCAATGGATCATGGGTGAGCCACGGTCGTACTTCGCGACCGTGGATTACACCTTCTAAAACACCCGGTAGGAGCGGGCTTGCCCCGCGAGGCGGTGTGACAGTGAGACCGCTATCGCGGGGCAAGCCCGCTCCCACAGGAGTGTTTCGTGGCGGTTGAACGCCCGCGCCTACAGGGAGGGCAGGCTGTAGCGTTCGGCAAAGTACTGGCGAAAGAACTCCACCGCCACCCGCACCTTGGCCGAGCTGGCCAAGGGCGAGGTGTACACCGCCCAGATATCCGCCGGCTGGTGATAGTCCCCCAGCACCTGCACCAGCCGCCCTTCGGCCAGGCTGTCATGCACATCCCACCATGAACGCAGCAAAATCCCCCGCCCATCCAGGCACCACTGGTGCGCCACTTCGCCATGGTTGCTCGACAGGCTGCCGGTCACCCGTACGCTTTCCTCGCCATTGGGCCCCTCGAGTTGCCATATGCCGAAGGGATGATCCCGCTCCTTGATCACCAGGCAATCGTGGCTGGCAAGCTCGGCCAACACCTTGGGCGTTCCCCGCCGCGCCAGGTAGGCCGGGGACGCACACAGCACGCGTCGGTTCTTCGCCAACGGCTTGGCGATCAGGTTCGGGGCGATCACGTTGCCGACACGAATATCCAGGTCGACCCCCTCCTCGATCAGGTCCACCAAGCGATCATGCACATCCAGGCGGATATCCAGGCGCGGGTAGCGCTCGGCCAGTTCCGAAAGGGCCGGCGCCACGAAGCGACGGCCCAGGCCCAGGCTGCTGGCAATGCGCAACTGGCCCGCCGGCTCGCGGTGCTGGGCGCTGATGTCGTCGCCCATGCGCTGCACCGCATCGAAGATCTGCTGGGCCCATTGGTACACCCGCTCGCCCTCCTCGCTCACCGTCACCCGCCGGGTGGTGCGGTGCAGCAGGCGCACGTCGAGGTCCTGCTCAAGCACGCGGATGCGTTTGCTGATGAAGGCAGCGGACATGCCCAGCTCTTCGGCCACTGCCGCGAAGCTGGCGCGCTTGGCCACCTGGAGAAAGATGTTGAGGTCGTCGAGGCTCGGTAGATTATTCACGTTTCGTGCACTAAGAATCTATGAAAGGCGAGATTATCTCTGATTAAAGCCCTTATAGCATGGCTCGCATCTGTTCCCTAGACAACGAGTGCGCCCCCATGAGCAAGACTTTCAGAATCGCAGCCATTCCAGGCGACGGCATCGGCAACGAAGTTCTCCCCGAAGGTATCCGCGTGGTCGAGGCCGCTGCCCGCAAGCACGGCCTGGACATCAGCTTTGAATTCTTCGAGTGGGCGAGCTGCGACTACTACCTGGCCCACGGCAAGATGATGCCCGACGACTGGTTCGAGCAACTGAAGGACTTCGACGCCCTGTACTTCGGCGCCGTCGGCTGGCCCGACAAGGTCCCGGACCACATTTCGCTGTGGGGCTCGCTGCTCAAGTTCCGCCGCGATTTCGACCAGTACGTGAACATCCGCCCGGTGCGCCTGTTCCCGGGTGTACCGTGCCCGCTGGCCGGCCGTGAGCCGGGCGACATCGACTTTGTGGTGATCCGCGAAAACACCGAGGGCGAGTACTCGTCCCTGGGCGGGCGCATGTTCGAGAACACCGAGAACGAGTTCGTGCTGCAAGAGTCGGTGTTCACCCGCCGCGGTGTCGACCGCATCCTCAAGTACGCCTTCGACGTGGCCCAGACCCGCGAGCGCAAGCACGTCACCTCGGCCACCAAGTCCAACGGCATGGCCGTGAGCATGCCCTACTGGGACGAGCGCACCGCCGCCATGGCTGCCAACTATCCGGAAATCAGCTGGGACAAGCAGCACATTGATATCCTCTGCGCCCGTTTCGTGCTGCAGCCGGATCGCTTCGACGTGGTGGTGGCCTCCAACCTCTTCGGCGACATCCTCTCCGACCTGGGCCCGGCCTGCGCTGGCACCATCGGCATCGCGCCATCGGCCAACCTCAACCCCGAGCGCAAGTTCCCGTCGCTGTTCGAGCCGGTACACGGTTCGGCCCCGGACATCTACGGCAAGAACATCGCCAACCCGATCGCGATGATCTGGTCCGGCGCGCTGATGCTCGACTTTCTCGGCAACGACGGCAGCGACCCACGCTACCGCGCCGCCCACGACGACATCCTCAAGGCCATCGAGCAGGTTATCGCCGCGGGCGACACCACCCGCGACATGGGCGGCCAGAAATCCACCCAGCAAGTGGGCCAGGCGATCACCGACCTGATCGAGGCGTGATGCCGGCGGGGCCGATTATCAGAATTGTCTGACAAAACGGCCCCGCCCCTCTTGCGAGCGAAGCGGATTGTATGCAAAATCTGTTAACCCAAAGATTCACGTTAACTTTTAGTTAACAGCCAAGGAAGGAGCAACACCGCAACACCCCGGTTGCCTGCCGGGTATATAAGTACGCCAACGTCCAGGAGACGATGATGTCGCACAAGAATAAAAAGATTGATGTGTTCCTGATCACCGTGAGTCTGATAGCCGTGCTGCTCACCGTGATTGGCCTTGCGGCCTTCCCGGCCGAGGCCGAAAGCGCGGCGAACCAGTTGTTCGAGCTCTCTACCCGCACCTTCGGTACCAGCGTCCAGGTCCTGGTGTTCGGTAGCTCCCTGGCCGTGCTGTACCTGGCCTTCAGCAAATACGGCAACATCCGCCTGGGCAGTGGCAAGCCTGAATACGCCACCGCCACCTGGGTGTTCATGTTCATCTGCGCCGGCATGGGGTCCTCGACCCTCTACTGGGGTGTGATGGAGTGGGCCTACTACTACCAGACCCCGGGCCTGAACATCGCCGCCGCGACCCCAAAGGCGCTCGAGTACAGCATCAGCTACTCGTTCTTCCACTGGGGCGTCAGTGCATGGTCGATCTATGCCCTGGCCTCGCTGGCGATGGCCTATCACTTCCACGTGCGCAAGAAGAGCGGCCTGAACCTGGCCTCGATCGTCGAAGCGGTGACCGGTTTCAAGGCCACCGGCCCTGTTGGCCGCAGCGTCGACCTGATTTTCCTGCTGACCATGATGGGCGCACTGACCGTGTCGCTGGCCCTCACCGCCTCGACCCTGACCCGCGGCCTGCATGACTTGGCCGGCACCCCGGACACCTTTACCGTGCAGTTGATGGTGATCGGCGGCGTGGCGGTGATGTTCTCGCTCAGCTCCTACATCGGTATCGACGGTGGCTTGCAGCGCCTGAGCAAGATGGTCTGCATCGGCGCCCTGGTGTTTGCGCTGGTGGTCCTGCTGGTCGGTCCGACCCAGTTCACCATCAACAACACGGCCAACTCCATTGGCCTGATGATCCAGAACTACGTGCACATGAGCCTGTTCACCGACCCTGCCGGTGACGGTGCCTTCACCCGTAACTGGACGGTGTTCTACTGGCTGTGGTGGGTGTCCTACGCTCCGGGCGTAGCCATGTTCGTGACCCGCGTATCGCGCGGCCGCCAGATCAAGGAAGTGGTCCTGGCCCTGTTGATGGGCGGCAGCTTCGGTTGCTGGTTCTTCTTCGGCGCGCTGGAAAGCTACAGCATGCACCAGTTCATCACCGGGGCTGTGGACGTACCGAAAATGCTCAGCGAGCAAGGCGGCGAATCGGCGGTGACTCACCTGCTGCTGGCGTTGCCGTGGGGTCAGGTCTTCCTGGGGGTGTACCTGTTCATCATGGCGATCTTCTGCGCCTCGCACATGGACGCCGCGGCCTATGCGGTGGCAGCCACCAGCACCCGCAACCTGCGCGAAGGCGACGACCCGACGCCCACCCATCGCCTGTTCTGGTGCGTGGTGCTGACCCTGGTGCCGCTGGCCATGCTGTTTGCCAAGGCCTCGCTGTCGACCATGAAAACTGCCGTGGTCCTGACCGCGATCCCGTTCATGGTGATCCTGCTGGTGAAGATCTACGGCTTCTTCAAATGGATGTTCGAGGACTACGGCCAGATGCCAGCCTTCCGCATCGAAGAAGAGGCGGCGCGCATGGCCGGTGAAGAGCCGGTGGAGAAAGCGCCCCGCAGTGCTGCTGCCGTGCACTGAGTACACCCTGTAGGAGCAGGCTTGCTGTAGGAGCGGGCTTGCCCCGCGATAGCGATCTTTCTGATACATCGTATCGCGGGGCAAGCCCGCTCCTACAAGCGCTCCTGCAGACGGCCAAATTTTTTTGCCTGACTTGTTAACTGATAGATACGCGTTAACTGATAACTAAAAAACCGAGCTTGTGAGAACCCGATCATGAATGACTTCAAACGCCTGCCCGCCGATTTCTGCGCCAACGCCGAAGAGGCGTTCACCATTCCGGCCACCTTCTACACCCAGGCCTCGGTATTCGAGCACGAGAAAGAAGCCATCTTCGCCCGTAGCTGGATCTGCGTCGGCCACCGTAGCGAAGTCGCCGAGAACAATGCCTACATCACCCGTGAAGTGATCGGCGAAAGCATCATCGTGGTCCGTGGCCGCGACAGCGTGCTGCGCGCCTTCTACAACGTCTGCCCGCACCGTGGCCACCAGCTGCTCAGCGGCAGCGGCAAGGCCAAGAACGTCATCACCTGCCCGTACCACGCCTGGACCTTCAAGCTCGACGGCGAGCTGGCCCACGCGCGCAACTGCGACAACGTGGTGAACTTCGACAAAGAGAACTCGACCCTGGTCCAGCTGCGCGTCGAGGAATACGCAGGCTTTATCTTCATCAATATGGACATGGACGCCGGCAGCGTCGAAGACCAGCTGCCAGGCCTGCAAGCGCGCATGCGTGAAGCGTGCGGCGTGATCGACGACCTGCACCTGGCCGCGCGCTTTGTCAGCGACACCCCGGCCAACTGGAAGTCGATCGTCGACAACTACCTGGAGTGCTACCACTGCGCCCCGGCCCACCCAGGCTTCTCCGACTCGGTGGACGTGGGTCAGTACAGCCACAGCATGCACGGCAACTGGACCCTGCAATACGGCCTGGCCAAACCGTCGGAGCAGTCGTTCAAGTTCGATGAGTCGGTCAAAGACCCCTCGTTCGCCGGCTTCTGGGCCTGGCCGTGCACCATGTTCAACGTGCCGCCAGGAGCGAACTTCATGACCGTGATCTACGAGTTCCCGGTCGATGCCGAAACCACCCTGCAGCACTACGACATCTACTTCCTCAACAAGGACATCACCGAAGAGCAGCAGAAGCTGATCGACTGGTACCGCGAAGTGTTCCGCCCTGAAGACCTGCGCCTGGTAGAAAGCGTGCAGAAAGGCCTGAAGTCCCGCGGCTACCGCGGCCAGGGCCGGATCATGGCCGACCGCGAGCGCAGCGGCATGAGCGAGCACGGCATCGCCCACTTCCACAACCTGATCGCCGTTGCCCACCTCGACGACTGATAACCGGCGCGGCAGGCCTCACCGCCTGCCGCGCGCTTCGGAGTACCTTGCGTGAATCTCAACGACAACAAGCTGTTCCGCCAGCAGGCCTATATCGCCGGGCACTGGTGCGACGCCGATGACGGTCGCAGCCTGGCGGTGACCGACCCTGCCAACGGCAATCTGCTGGGCAACGTGCCGCTGATGGGCGGTGCCGAAGCGGTACGCGCCATCGAGGCTGCCGAAGCCGCCCTGGCCGACTGGCGCTCGCGCACCGCCAAGGACCGCGCGCAGATCCTGCGCCGCTGGTTCGAGCTGCTGCTCGAACACGAGCAGGACCTGGCCCGCCTGATGACCTTCGAGCAAGGCAAGCCCCTGCACGAGGCCCTGGGTGAAATCCGCTACGCCGCCTCCTTCGTCGAGTGGTTCGCCGAAGAAGGCAAGCGTGTCTACGGCGACGTGATCCCCAGCCCCTCCAATGACAAGCGCCTGCTGGTCATCAAGCAAGGCATCGGCGTGTGCACCGCCATCACCCCGTGGAACTTCCCGGCGGCGATGATCACCCGCAAGGTCGCCCCGGCCCTGGCCGCCGGCTGCACCATGGTGGTCAAGCCGGCCAACGAAACCCCGTTCTGCGCCCTGGCCCTGGCCGAGCTTGCCGAACGCGCGGGTGTGCCCGCGGGCGTGTTCAGTGTGGTCACCGGTGATGCCCCGGCCATCGGTGCACAGTTCACGGGCCACCCTTCGGTGCGCAAGTTGAGCTTTACCGGCTCCACCCCGGTAGGCCGCCTGCTGATGGGCCAGTGCGCCGAGACCATCAAGAAAGTCAGCCTGGAGCTGGGCGGCAACGCGCCGTTCATCGTGTTCGGCGATGCCGATATCGACGCCGCCGTCGAAGGCGCACTGATCGCCAAGTACCGCAATGCCGGGCAGACCTGCGTGTGCGTCAACCGCTTCTATATCCACGACAGCGTCTACGCGCAGTTCAGCGAACGCTTCATCGAGCGCGTTCGCCAGCTGGGCGTCGGCCACGGCAGCGCCGAAGGCACACAGATCGGCCCGCTGATCAGCGACAAGGCTGTGGCCAAGGTTCGCAGCCTGATCGACGACGCCGTGGGCAAAGGCGCCGAGCTGGTACTGGGTGGCCAGGCCCACGCCCTGGGCGGCAATTTCTTCGAGCCCACCGTGCTGGCCAATGTCGGCCCCGGCATGGAGCTGCTGGAGGAAGAGATCTTCGGCCCGGTGGCTGCGCTGGTGCGCTTTAGCACCGACGAGGAAGTCGTTGCCCTGGCCAACGCCACCCAGTACGGCCTGGCGGCCTACTTCTACAGCCGCGATATCGCCCGGGTGTTCAAGGTCGCCGAGCAGCTGGAGTACGGCATGGTCGGCGTCAACACCGGCCTGATCTCCAACGAGGTCGCGCCGTTCGGCGGCATCAAGCAATCGGGCCTGGGCCGTGAAGGCTCCAAGTACGGCATCGAAGATTATCTGGAAATCAAATACCTGTGCCTCGCCATCTGAGCGCACCGGTTCCGGGACGCGGCAGGGCCTGCCGCGTGCCCCTGCAGTCGAGGTGAATCATGGCCAACAAATATGAAATGTTCAGCGTGCGGGTCACCGACGTACAGCAGGCAACCCCGCTGATCAAGCGCTTCACCCTGGCCCGCGAAGACGGCGCGCCGATGCCCGCCTTTACCGGTGGCAGCCATGTCATCGTGCAGATGCAGGGCGCCGACGGCAGCCAGTACAGCAACGCCTACTCGCTGATGAGCGACCCGCGCGACACCCGCAGCTACCAGATCGGCGTGCGCCTGGAGGAGCAGTCCAAGGGCGGCTCGGCGTTCATGCACCAGCAGGTAGAAGTGGGCACCTCGTTGACCATCTCGACGCCCAACAACCTCTTCGCCCTGGACCCCAGCGCCGGTCGCCACGTACTGATCGCCGGTGGCATCGGCATTACCCCGTTCCTGGCCCAGCTGCATGAACTCGAAGGCGGCGCCACCGACTACGAACTGCACTACGCCTTCCGCGCCCCCGAGCACGGTGCGTTCCAGGACCACCTAGAAAGCGGCCCCCATGCGGGCAATACCCATTTCTACATCGACAGCCTCGACCGCAAGCTCGACCTGGCCGCCCTGTGTGCAGGCCTGGCTGACGATGCTCACCTGTACGTGTGCGGTCCCAAGCCGCTGATCGACGCGGTGATCGCCACTGCCGCCAAGGCCGGCATCGCCGAGCAGCGCGTACACTGGGAACAGTTCGCCGCCGCCCCGGTTACCGGCGGCGCCTTCACCCTGGTACTGGCCCGCTCCGGCACCGAGTTGCAGGTGGAAGAAGGCATGAGCATTCTCCAGGCCATTGAGAAATCCAAGGCCGCCAAGGTCGAGTGCCTGTGCCGTGAAGGCGTGTGCGGTACCTGCGAGACGGCGATCCTGGAAGGTGAAGCCGAGCATTACGACCAGTACCTGAGCGATGACGAAAAAACCGCGCAGCAGAGCATGATGCTGTGTGTGTCGCGGGCTCGTTCGGCTCGTTTGGTGCTGGATTTGTAATCGCTATCGCGGGGCAAGCCCGCTCCTACAGTAGGAGCGGGCTTGCCCCGCGACCGCTTTACCGTCAACCCAAAGTTGACAGCTTAGGTATACTGGCAGGCTCTTGGCCCCGATCAGGACACCCTGCCCCATGATGGAAAACAGTTTCGCCTTCCGCCTCAAGGAACTGCTCGAGCATCACAAGCTGACCCTGCAAGCCGTTGGGACAGCCCTGGGAATCTCGCGCACGGCAGTGCACAAATGGACCCGTGGCGGCGAAATCGACTACGACAACCTGCGCAAGCTGGCCGAGTTCCTCAAGGTCAACTGGATCTGGTTGCGCTACGGCGAAGAGGCGCTGCAGAACGTCCAGCAGCATCAGGTGGTCGAGCTGCCGATGACTGACCTGCGCCGGCGCTACACCGCCGAGATCATGGAAAGCGAAACCCGCATGAAGCTGGCCCAGGAAGGCGCGCGTATCGTCACCTGGGAGTGGAACCTGATCAGCGACGAGGTCACCTACTCGCCCAACGTCGAACAGGTGTACGGCTGGCCGGTCACCCGCAACGAAGACTTCTGGGCGCACCTGCCCGAAGACGACATCACCCACATGCAGCAGTTGTATGCCCAGGCCGTGGCCGAGGGCACCGGCTGCGAATGTGATTTCCGCATCACCCGCCCCGACGGCGAACAGCGCTGGATTTCTTCGCGCGCGACCGTGGTGCGCGACAGTGCCGGGCGCTCGGTGAAGATGGTCGGCATCAGCATGGACAACACCGAGCGCATGGTCGCCGAAGCCAAGCTGCGCAACAGCGAAGAGCGCTTTCGCGCGATCTTCGAGCTGGCCTGGGGCGCCCTGGCCTACATCGACCCCGATGGCACCTGGCTGCGGGTCAACAACAGCCTGTGCGAGCTGCTCGGTTACCGTGCCGAAACGCTCTACGACATGACCTTCCAGGCCCTTACCCACCCCGACGACCTGGGCGCCAACCTGCAATTGCTGCAGCGCTTGCTGGCCGGCGAGATCAACCGCTATGAGGTGCACAAGCGTGTGCGCCACAAGGATGGCCGCTACATTTGGGTCCGTGCCCGCACCTCGTTGCAGCGCCGCCCCGATGGCGAGCCGGACCACCTGATCAGCGTGTTTGAAGACATCAGTGACGAACGCCGCGAACACGAGCGCCTTGAAGCACACATCGCCAGCCTCGAAGCACGCCTGGCCCAACAGAACGCGTGACCCGCACGGAGGACAGCGGATGCTTCCGGGAACCTCGTACACCTCAGCCCGGGCGTTGCGAACGGCCAGGCTGCGCGGCAAGGTCGGGCTGTACTTCGTCGCCGCCCTGTCGGTGCTGGCAGGCATGACCGACGCCATCGGCTTCATGGCCACCGGCGATTTCGTTTCGTTCATGAGCGGCAACACCACGCGCCTGGCGGTATCGCTGGGTGAAGGTCAGTGGGGCCTGGTGCTGCGCATCGGCGCACTGTTGCTGGCCTTTGTCCTGGGCAACGCCCTGGGCGTGGTGATCGCCCGCCTCAGTGGCCGCCGGCCCTGGCCGCTGCTGTCGATGATCGCCGCCCTGCTGGCGCTGGCCGGCCTGCTGCCGCTGGGCTGGCAGTTGCCGGCACTGGTCACGGCGGTGACGGCCATGGGCATGATCAATGCGGTGGTCGAGGAAGTGAACGGCCTGCCGATCGGCCTGACCTACGTCACCGGCGCGCTGTCGCGTTTCGGCCGAGGCCTGGGCCGGGCGCTGCTGGGCGAGCGCCGGCAGGGCTGGCGGGTGCAGTTGATTCCCTGGACCGGGATGTTCGTTGGCGCCATCGCCGGTGTCTTGCTGGAGCAGGCCTTCGACCTTGCCGCCCTGCTGTTCAGCGCCGGGCTGGCTGCCGCACTGGGGTTGATCTCGTTGAAGATTCCCCGGCGCTGGCAACTGCGCTACATGCCGCGTTGAGCCTTACAGGCAGGTGGCCAGAGCCGCCATGCGGCGCAGGGCGACACTGTCGTTTTTCTGCGCGTAGTAACTGACGGCGCTGGTTGCACCCTGGGACTGGATGTCGGCGAACGATTCGGCCTCACGGGTGTAAACAGTGAAGCCGCCCTGCTTGTTCGGCTCCAGGTAGCCACTGGCGTCAACGCCGAACACCGCCTCGTCCTGCCAGCCGAACTGGATGCACTCGGCCACACGGTCGGCGGGTTTGGCCGAGCTGAAGCTCTTGGTCGGCGCCTTGGCCCGCGCCGCCTCCATGGTCGAAGACGCACACCCGGCCAACAACGCTGCAGCAACCACCGCCATAACTACCCGCATGACACACCCCTGTGAGAAAAAACGCCGACTGTATCACTGTAGGAGCGGGCTTGCCCCGCGATTGCGAGGTTGCCGGGTACATCACTATCGCGGGGCAAGCCCACTCCTACAGGGGCCTGTAATAAATCAACAAACCGAAACGCAGTTTCTGCCAGACTTTGCAGCTTCACGTATCAGGAAGATTGCATGAACGACGAACTGCTCTGGGTGCTGGGGTTGCTGTTTACCTGCGTGGCCCTGTTCATCGCCAACCGCCCACGCATGGATGTGGTTGCCCTGCTGGTGATCGTGGTCTTGCCACTGACCGGTATTCTCAGCGTCCAGGAGGCCCTCGCCGGTTTCAGCGACCCCAACGTGGTGCTGATTGCTGCGCTGTTTGTCATCGGCGAGGGCCTGGTACGCACCGGCATTGCCTACCGCATCGGTGAGTGGATGGCCGACCGGGCCGGCAACAGCGAGGTGCGCTTGCTGGTGCTGCTGATGGTCTGCGTGGCCGGGCTGGGTTCGGTGATGAGCTCCACCGGGGTGGTGGCCATTTTCATTCCGGTGGTGTTGAGCATTGCCGCCCGCATGAAAGTCTCGCCCAGCCGCCTGATGATGCCGCTCAGTTTCGCCGGTTTGATCAGCGGCATGCTCAGCCTGGTGGCGACACCGCCCAACGTGGTGGTGCACAGCGAACTGGTGCGCCACGGCGAGCCCGGCTTCAACTTCTTCAGTTTCACCCCGTTCGGCCTGGTGATCCTTGCGCTGGGCGTGGGCTATATGCTCCTGACCCGCCACTGGCTCAGCGGCGAAGTCCGCAAGGACGGCAGCCCGCAAACTCGCCGCACCCTGCTGGACCTGGTCATCGACTATAAACTGGCCGGCCGCGAACGGCGCCTGCGGGTACGCCCCGGCTCGCCGCTGATCGGCCACAGCTTGAGCGAACTGAAACTGCGCACCGTGCATGGCGCCAACGTGGTCGGTATCGAGCGCCAGCACAAGTTCACCACCCGGGTGATCAGCCCCGACTCCAGCACCACCGTGCACGAAGGCGATGTGCTGCTGCTCGACCTGTTCGCCCCGCGCGACGACCTGCGCAGCCTGTGCCAGACCATGAAGCTCGAACCCCTGCACTTCAAGGCAGCCTATTTCATCGACCAGTCCCACGCCGTGGGCATGGCCGAAGTGGCAGTGGTGCCCGGCTCGCAATTGATCGGTAAAAGCGTGCTGGATCTTAATTTCCGCACACGCTGGGACCTCAACGTGGTCGGTCTGCGCCGCGGCCAAACGGCCATCGAAGAGCAATTGGTGGAAGAGAAACTCAAGCTGGGCGATACCCTGCTGGTGATCGGGCCGTGGAAGGCGGTGCGCCAGTTGCAGGCCCAGCCCAGGGACTTCCTGGTCTTGAGCTTGCCGGCAGAGGTCGACAACGTGGCCCCGGCCCTGAACCAGGCACCCTATGCCTTGATCAGCCTGGGGGTGATGGTCGGCCTGATGATCAGTGGCGTCGTGCCCAATGTCATCGCCGCGCTGATCGGTTGCTTGCTGATGGGCGCCGGGCGCTGCATCGACATGAACAGTGCCTACAAGGCCATCCACTGGCAAAGCCTGGTGCTGATTGTCGGCATGCTGCCCTTTGCCCTGGCCCTGCAGAAAACCGGCGGTATCGCCCTGGCGGTGAACGGCCTGGTACAGGTGCTTGGCGAGGCCGGGCCGTACATGATCCTGGCCTGCCTGTTCGCTATCACCGCGATCATTGGCCTGTTCATCTCCAACACCGCCACCGCGGTACTGATGGCGCCGGTGGCGATCAGCACCGCCGAACAGCTCGGTGCCTCACCCTACCCCTTTGCGATGATCGTCGCCCTGGCGGCCTCGGCGGCGTTCATGACCCCCGTCTCATCGCCGGTCAATACTCTGGTTCTCGGCCCCGGTCAGTACCGCTTCGCCGACTTCGTCAAGGTCGGGGTGCCCTTCACCTTGCTGGTGATGGTGGTCAGCGTGTTCATGGTGCCGTGGGTGTTCCCGCTGTGAAGGCAGCGGTGTTCTGCTGCTTGAGCATTTCGGCGGCCTGGCGCCAATCTTGTGCCCAGCCGTCGAGCACCACCTTGAGGTTATCGGCGGTCATCACCTGATCGTCGTTCTCAAGCGGCAAGCCGGTGCCCTTGCGGACCACTTCCGCTACCACCGCGCGGGTACCGCCATCCAGAAACGCGGCTTCGGTGGCAATCTCACTGTCCAGATCGCGGATCCCCACGGCACTGCTGACCCCGGCAGCCACCAGGGTCACCGGCAGGTACTCATAGAAGTGCAGCGACTGGGTATGGGCGCCGACCGAGGTGATCGCCGGGCGAATGATCAAGGTGTTGGGGCCAGGCTGCTCGACCAGCGTCAGCACCTTGCCCAGCTCACGCTTGAGCGCAGCGTCATAGTAGGTGGTGATCGCGGCCAGGGTTGAGGCCGGGATCCGCTCGCTGGGCTTGGGCATCGGGTAGAACCGGCTTGGCGCAATGTAGACCTGGTTGTAGCGCTCGATGTGCAGGTTGGGGCTGACCCAGCGCAGTACCGAATCACCCGACGCGGTCTTGAGTTCGCGCAACTGATCATAGTTGCGCAAGAAACCGGAATACTCCTTGGGCGAAACCTTGTTCTGGCTGCAACCGACCATCAGCAGCGACAGGCACAGGGCTGGCGCGATCATTTGCTTACGCATGTGTTGGGCTCCCACTTTGTTTTTTTCCACGCCAGGGCGCCGTTCCGGAGCGTTCGACGCTCAATTGCCCACTGGCCATGATCCAGTGCACGAGTTCGGTCAGCGGGACTTTGTAGCTGTACTCCATCCACTGGCTGTTGGTGGGGGTGTAGCGCTCGAAGTAATGGCTGAGGATCACGTTCGTCCCTTCGCTGCACAGCTCCAGGCGCGAGTCCTGGTAATTGAGCAGCGCATTGCGCCACAAATCCTGGGTGCGCAGGTCGAGGGTCAGGGACTGGCTGCAGTCGAGGCCGTCGATCGGGTGTTGTGCCGGCATGGAAAATTCCCTTGTTTTGGACGACGCAAAGGATCACTCAGGGCTTTTGCTGGCAGATGTCCGCTTTGTATCGACGCTGCAGCTTTGTTGCGCGATTGAAATAAATGACCGGCAGCGCAGAATGGTTTTAGATACGCACTTTTCAGGCCCCTCTGGACCCAAACGTGAGCAGACTGCTGATCGTCGATGACGATGTGGAAATTTGTGCCCTGCTGAAGAAGTTCTTTGTCATGCACGGCTACGAAGTCGACCTTGCCGCCAATGGCACGGCGATGTGGGCGGCCATTGAACAGCAGCGTCCGGATACCATCATCCTCGACCTGATGCTGCCGGGTGAAAGCGGCCTGAACCTGTGCCAGAAACTGCGCGCCAACACCGGCATCCCGATCATCATGCTCACCGCGATGGACGAGCTCAGTGACCGTATCGTCGGCCTTGAACTGGGGGCCGACGACTACCTGGGCAAACCCTTCGATGCCCGCGAACTGCTGGCCCGCTTGCGCGCGGTGCAGCGCCGGGCCGGGGAACAGCTGCGAGTACAGAGCGAGGAAACTCGGCCGCTGATCCGCTTCGACGACTGGCAGCTGGATGTGACCCGGCGCGAGCTGCGTACCCCACAGGGGGTGATGGTGCCGCTCTCGGCCGGCGAGTTCGACCTGCTGCTGGTGTTTCTCGAACACCCCCAGCGCATCCTCAGCCGCGAGCAACTGATCGACCTGGCACGGGGCCAGGGGTATGAAGCGTATGACCGCAGCATTGATGTGCAGGTAAGCCGCCTGCGCCGCAAGATCGAACCCGACAGCAAGCGCCCGGCACTGATCCGTACCGTGCGTAACGGCGGTTACCTGTTCGACGCCAAGGTCAGCCGCTCGTGATCCGCCTGGACCTGCGCCGCGACAGCATCAGCCGGCGCATTGCCCTGACCATCATTGCGGCCATGCTGACCTCGGTGGCGTTGAACATCCTCTTTGTGCAGCTGGCAGGCGTGTGGGCGCGCCCGCCCTTGAGCCAGATCGGCCTGATCGAGCAAATGGCGGTGGTGACCCGGGTGCTCGAAGCGGCCCCACCCGCCCAGCGTGAACACCTGGCCCAGGCCGCCAGCAACCCGATGCTGCAAGTGCGCTGGAGCGCCCACCGGGAAGCCCTGAACCTGCCTGGCGCCGGTGAGGCGCTGGCCCTTGGCGACTCCCCGGAACTGCAGCAACTGCTGGCCAACCGACCCCGCCAGCTGGCGGTCTACAAGCCCGACGACTGGCCCGAGGGGGACCCGGAGGCGCACTACAAGCTGGTCCTGCAACTGGGCGACAACAGCTGGCTGGCCTTCACCCCGCCCTACCGCAGCTGGGGCCTGAGCCTGGGCATGCGCTTCACCATCATTGGCATCCTGGCGCTGATTGCCGCCTTGCTGGTGGCCTGGATCGGCACCCGTCAGCTGGCCGGCCCGCTGCAGCGCTTTGCCCGCGCCGCCCGGCGCTTTGGCAGCGACCTGCGCGCCCCACCGATCCGCCTGGAAGGCCCCCATGAGCTGCGCCAGGCGATCACCGCATTCAACACCATGCAGGCACAGATCCAGCACTTCATCGCCGAGCGCACACAGATGCTGGCGGCGATCTCCCATGACCTGCGCGCACCGCTGACGCGCATGCGCCTGCGTGGCGAGTTCATTGAAGATGCCGAGCAACAGCGCAAGCTGTTTCGCGATGTCGATGAGATGCAGAGCATGATCAATGCCGCGCTGAATTTCTTTCGCGACGAGACCCGCTTGGAAACCGCCACCCCGTTTGACCTGGCCGAGCTGCTGCAGACCCTGGTGGACGACTATGGCGACCAGCACATCGCGCTCCCTTTCGAGGGGCCGAAAAACCTGGTTTACCTCGGGCGACCGCTGGCACTCAAACGCGCAGTTACAAACTTGATCGAGAACGCCGTCAAATATGCCACCCCGCCCGCTATCCGCCTGAGCAGTACCAACCACAGCCTGTTCATCGACGTCAGCGATCAGGGGCCGGGCATCCCTGGGGCGGCGCTTGAAGAGGTATTCGTGCCTTTCTTCCGCCTGGAAAGTTCACGCAACCGCGACACCGGCGGTGTCGGCCTGGGGTTGCCGGCGGCACGCACGGTGATTCGTGAACAAGGCGGCGAGTTGACCTTGAGCAACCAGCCTGGCGGTGGCTTGCGGGCACGCATCGAGCTGCCGCGCGGTTAACGCTGACTTAATGGGGTCTCGCTACGGTAGCGCTCTCCCTTCAGAACGTTGTTTGGCTCACCTTGTGTGAGCCTTTTTTTTGGGCTCTTCAGGGAGTTCTGGGGAGTGTGATTCTGGTCTTGGTCTTGGTCTTGGTCTTGGTCTTGGTCTTGGTCTTGGTCTTGGTCTTGGTCTTGGTCTTGGTCTTGGTCTTGGTCTTGGTCTTGCGAGATTATCCATTCCATGTGGCGACGCTGTCGGCCCCTTCCGCCCTTACGGCGGGTCCCTTTTGTCTTGGCAAAAGGAACCAAAACCGCTTGCTCCTGCATACGGCCCTACGCTTCGCTCCGGGTCCCCTCCTTCCGGCGCCCTCCGGGGCCACGCGGCCTACGACTTGCTTCGCCAAGTCTACGTCTCGCGTCTTCGGCTACGCCGAAGGTGCTACGCACGGCCCCTACAGGCACCTCCACTCGGCCTCCTGAAGTCGCACTCTGCAGCGCCTGAACCTTCGTGCATGAATATGAAGATCAAGATCAAGATCAAGATCAAGATCAAGAACGGGGCCAGGCCGTGGCCATCACCCGCCAGTGGGAGCGGGCTTGCCCCGCGATGGATTTTGAATTTTGCCGACAAATTCATGCCTGCCGGTAATCCCGCTTCAGCGTTGCAGCTGGATGTGCACGGCTCAGGGGCCTATCGCGGGGCAAGCCCGTTCCCACCGAGCCCGCTCCTGCCTGTCTGTTGGCAGTGGACGTTGATCTCGAAGATGCGCCAGTACAGGCGCCGCCCGTAACTTCGCGACTTCAGGAGGCCGAGCGTAGGTGTCTGGAGGGGGCAGGTGCGCAGCACCCTTCGGCGTAGCCGAAGTCGCGAGCCGTAGACTTGGCGAAGCAAGTCGTAGGCCGCGAGGCCCCTGGAGGGCACCGGAGGGAGGGAACCCGGAGCGCAGCGTAGGGCCGTATGTAGGAGCGAGCGGTTTTGGTTCCTTTTGCCAAGACAAAAGGGACCCGCCGTAAAGGCGGAAGGGGCCGTCAGCCTCACCGCATGAAATGGATAAGCCCACAGCCCGCAACACCAACACCAACACCAACACAAGAGTCACAATCCCCGGAATTCAGTGAAAAGCCTTTTTCGCCTACAGCCGATCTGAAACAAAAACCCGAACTTCCGGTCTGATCCTTTAACTTCCCTCCGCAGCGCGGATAAAGGATCCACAGTGCTGAAACACATCGCCCGCTTCGCCGTAATCGCCACCGTGCTGCCCACAGCCGGCTGCTACTACCACGATTACGACCGCGACGATCACCGCTACGACCGCGACCATCGCTACTCCCGAGACTGGGACGATGACCGCGACCACCGCAAGTACGACAAACGCTACCGCGACGACGACCGCTCCCGCTACTACGACAATGACCGCCGCCGCGGTCGTGACGATGATGACGACGACGATGACGATTGATCGCCAGCTGCCCGTTCACCTGACTGACAACCGTATTGCCTGAGGATCACATCATGCGTATTTCACTTTCTGTTCTGACGTTGGGCATTGTGCTCTCCCAAAGTGCCCTGGCTGCCGGTGACGGCACCGCTGCCATCGGTGGTGGCCTGGGGGGCGCGTTGGGGAACATGGTTGGCCAGCAGATCGGTGGCAGCACCGGCGCGGCCATTGGTGCCGGTGTCGGCGGCGCGGCCGGCAGTGCGGTCGGGGCCCGCAAGGGCAACCGTACCGAGGCGGCCATTGGCGGCGGCCTGGGATCGGCCGGTGGCTCGGTGATCGGCAACCAGGTGGGCGGCAAGACCGGCTCGACCATCGGTGCGGGCCTGGGTGGCGCCGCGGGCGGTGCGCTGGGTAACAACATCGCCGACGATAACCGTCATGACTCCGGTAGTGGCCACAAACACAAGCACAAGCATAAAAACAAACACAAGCATCACTGATAGCCATCGCGGGGCCAGCCCGCTCCTACCCCAGGAGCGGGCTGGCCCCGCGCTGCTTTATCAGCCCAGCAACGCCCGCGGCCACCCCAGAATCTGCTTGGCCCGCGGCGGCGCATAGGTACGCACCTTCGAGGTGCTGAGCTTCAGGCGCACCAGCGACTCGGCCAACGCCACCGCCGCGGTCACGCCATCGACCACCGGCACGCCGGTACGCGCCTGGATGCGCTCCTCCAGCCCGACCATGCCGCCACAGCCCAGGCAAATCACTTCGGCCTTGTCGACCCGCACTGCCTCCTCGGCCTCCCGCACCACCGACTCGATGGCCCGCTCCGGGTCTTCCTCCAGTTCCAGCACCGCAAGGCCACTGGCCCGCACCGACGCACAGCGGCTGTCCAGGCCGGCAAGTTTGAGGCGGTCTTCGATCAGCGGCACGGTGCGGTCCAGGGTGGTCACCACCGAATAGCGATGGCCCAGCAGCATCGCCACGCTGGCAGCCGCCTCGGTGATATCCACCACCGGTACATTGAGCAGTTCCTGCAGGCCTTCCCGGCCGTGCTCGCCGTACCCGGCCTGGATCACCGCATCGTAGGGCTGGTCGTAGCTCAGCACCCGCTCCATGACGGCAATGGCTGCCAGGTAGCTTTCAAAGTTGCCTTCCACCGACTCGGCGCCAAAGCGTGGTGTAAGCCCGACGATCTCGGTGCCCGGCGACGCCACGCTGCGCGCCTGGCGGGCAATGGCGTCGGTGATGGACGCGGTGGTGTTGACGTTGACGACCAGTATTCTCATGACTCGTTTCCTTGTGCGTGATGCTCAGTGGTGGGCGCTGTCGACGGCAAAATGCTCACCAGAACAGTCCACGTAATGTTTTTTGCGATCGGAGATCAGGTAGTACACGCCACCGGCGATGGCCGCGCCGAACAGCCAGGAGAACGGCGTCAGGTCGCTGAAGGCCGGCACCAGGGCCAGCATCACCGCAGCAATGGCCGAAGGCACCAGGGCAGCGATGGCCTTGTAGTTGATCCCGCGGGTGTAGTGATAGGTGCCGTTGGCCGCTTCGCTGTAGAGGTCGGGTATATGCACCTGGGCTTTGCGGATCAGCCAGTAGTCGACCATGATGATCCCGTACAGCGGGCCCAGCAGCGCGCCCAGCCCGGAGAGGAAGTAGACGATCACCAGCGGGCTGTTGTAGAGGTTCCAGGGCAGGATCAGTACCGCCAGGGTGGCGCTGATCATGCCGGCGCGGCGAAAGTTCAGGCGGCTCGGTGCAAGGCTCGAGAGCACGAAGGCCGGGGCGACGAAGTTGGCCATGATGTTCACCGCCACGGTGACGATCAGGAACGCCAGGCACGCCAGTACCAGGAAGGTTTTATCGGGGATCGCGGCGATGATCTGGGTCGGACTGTCGATCACCGTGCCATCGATGCTGAACTGCGCCCCGGACAGCACGAAGCTGATCACCGCAAACACCAGGATGTTCACCGGCAGGCCCCAGAAGTTGCCGACGCGGATGGTCTTGCGGCACGGCGAGGAACGGGCGAAGTCGCAGAAGTTGAGGATCAGGGTGCCGTAGATGGCCAGCCACAGCGCGCCGCCGGCAAACACCTGGGTCCACATTTTCGCGCCCGTCAGGGGCTCACCCACCGACCAGGCCAGGTTGCCGTCCACCCGCAGGTACATCCATACCGCCAGCACCAGCACCGTGGAGAGAATCACCGGGCCGGCAAAGGATTCGTACTTGCGCACCATCTCCATGCCGAAGGTCAGGATCACCAGTTGCACGAACCAGATGGCGACGAAGCTGGCCCAGCCCAGGCTCGACAGCCCGAGGATGGCGTTATGGTCGTAGCTGGCCAGGGTCGGCCAGATCGCCACCAGCAATACCCGCAACACCACCGAGGCCAGGTACGTCTGAATACCGAACCAGGCAATGGCGATCACCGCACGGATGATGGCCGGCAGTTGCGCGCCATAGATGCCGAAGCTCATGCGGCTGATCACCGGGAACGGCACCCCGGTTTTCTGGCCCATGTAGCCGGACAGGTTCATGAAGAAGTACACCAGCGCCGCCCCCACCGCCAGGGCCGCCAGCATTTGCCAGCCCGACAGGCCGAGAGCGAACAGGCCCATGGCAAAGGAGTAGTTGGCGATGTTGTGCACATCGTTGGTCCACAAGGCGAAGATGCTGTACCCGCCCCAACGCCGGCCTGCGGCTTTGGTGGGGGCAAGGTCAGCGTTATGCAGCTTCGGACTCAGGGCACCGTGCCCGGAGGCAGATGCAGAGACGGCAGCGTCGGGCGGCAGGTACGCACTGTCCAGATGTTTGGAAGTATCCAATTGCATGTTCCCCGGGCTCCTGCTGCAGCACATGGGTGCTACAACACATTATTGTTGGATTTGAAGAGTTGGGACCGCTGTCGGGCGCCTTGGCGCCATGCATACAAAGATTGCATACAATTTTTGTCTTACGATTTTGGCAGAACAATATGTGTGCCAAACGGGGTTGGAATGAAACCCGGCGGACACCCACTTTTGCGCATAAATAATTGATTTTTATGATTTATAAATTTGCATCGGAGGGGGTCTCGAGGCCATTTACCTGATCGAACGGTCAATTGGCCGGGTGACACAAATGTGAATTGTGGTAACGGTTTAGCGAAACGTGTATCCACTTGAGTGATACGCTGGTACACAATTACGAAATCGCGGGGCACGCCCGCTCCTACCCATGGGGCGCACAATTTCACGCTGCAACTTTTTGTCTCAGCACATTTACGGCATGCTGGTGCGATCAAGGAATATCGGAGCTGGTAATGACGGAAAAACTCCCCGCATCGACCGTAGAGCGTGTCTACCTGGGGGTCCACGAAGCGATCCGCAAGCGCACCCTGCGCCCCGGCATGAAACTGGGCGAGTCGTCGCTTGCGGAGCTGTTCAAGGTCAGTCGCACGTCCGTGCGCGCGGCGCTCAAGCAACTTGAAGGCGACGGCCTGGTCTCCACCGAACTGAACAAGGGCGCCTGGGTGTCACTGCCCAGCGACGAAGACATTCGCTCGGTGTTTGAAACCCGGCGCCTGATCGAGATCGGTATCGTCACCGAGCTGTGCCGACGCACCGACAAAAGCGTGCTGCAGCCCCTGCGCCTGCATGTCGCCGAAGAAGAAGCCGCCGCCGATGCGGGCGACCACGCCCGCTACGTCAACCTGCTCGGCGAGTTCCACTTGCGCCTGGCCGAGGTGCTGGACAACCCGGTGCTGCTGGACTGGTTCCGCAAGTTGATCGAACGCGGCTCGCTGTACGCCTCGACCCTGGACGACGAGCGCCACGAAGCCTGCCGTGGCAATGAGCACCTGCGCCTGATCGAGTTTCTCGAAGCGGGCGATCAGACGGCGGCCATTGAGCTGGTGTGCACGCACCTGCGGGGTATCGAAGAAGCCATTCTCAAGGCCACACAAACCTTGAAAGCCGACTACCACCCGCTCAAGCATCTGCTGGGCGGCTGAACCCTGGCCATTCACGATCCAACTGATATTGATCCCGATATTTAATTGGCAAATGCACCAGGGCTTTTTATAGGATCTTCACGGTTTTACGGGTTTGATGTTGTGTGTGGCTTTGTGGCTTGTGGCTTGTGGCTTGTGGCTTGTGGCTTGTGGCTTGTGGCTTTTGTGAGCTTATCCATTGGCCACGGCGGCGCTGAATCACCTTTGCGCCCTTACGGCGCCTTACTTTTTTTCAGTCGAAAAAAAAAGTAAGCAAAAAATTCTCGCCCCACCAGGGGCCCTACGCTTCGCTTCGGGTCCCCTCGCTACGGTGTCGCTACGGGGCATTGCGAGCTACGACTTGCTTCGCCAAGTCTACGCTTCGCAACTTCGGCCACGGCCGAAGGCGCTTCGCGCTAGCCCCTACACGACACCTCCACTCGGCCCTTCTGGTTAACGGGGCAGGTAGATCAAAAGCAAGATCAAAAGCAAAAGAGCAAAAGCAAAAGAGCAAAAGCAAAAGCAAAAGAGCGGTGCCTACTGACTCACCTTGGTCCAAAAGCAAGAGCGCAGCGAATTGTGCTCTTGATCTTGATCCACCCGCCCCGTTAACCAGAAGGGCCGAGCGGAGGTGTCGTGGAGGGGTGAGTGCGAAGCACCTTCGGCGATAGCCGAAGTCGCGAGACGTAGAGTTGCTTGCAACTCGTAGGCCGCGATACCCCGTAGCGACGCCGGAGTGAGGGGACCCGTAGCGAAGCGTAGGGCCCCTGGTGGGGCGAGACCTTTGTGTTCCTTTGGGGCGTTTGCCAAAGGAACCCGCCGTAAGGGCGGAAGGGGCCAGTGGCCCCACCACACAAAATGGATAAGCTCACCATCACCATCACCATCACCATCACCATCACCATCACCATCACCATCCAATCCAAACCTTCCCGACAATCCACGAAGAACCTTTTTATAGGGTGGGCGCGCGCGCCAATGAGGTCCTGAAATGTTTGATCGTGTTTTCATCAATGCCGTCGCCGCCGACGGCAGCCCCCTCTCCCTGGCCGTCGCCGATGGCCGTATCGCTCACCTGGGTGCTGACCTTGGCCCCCTTGAGGGTGTAGAGCGCATCGACCTCGGCGGGCACGTGGTGCTGCCCGGCTTTGTCGACGGCCATATCCACCTGGACAAAAGCTTTGTCGGCGACCGCTGGCACCCGCACCAGAGCGTCGCCAGCCTGCGTGAACGCCTGGCCGTGGAGAAACGCGAACTGGCCCTGGCGCCGCCGATTGTCGACCGCGCCGATGCCTTGATTCGCCAGGCGGTGTCGTTCGGCACCGTGGCCATGCGCTGCCATGTGGATGTCGATGCCACCACGGGCCTGACCCATCTGCATGCGGTGATGCAGGCCCGGGAACAGTGGCGCGGCATCGTCGACATCGAGCTGGTGGCCTTCCCCCAGGCCGGGGTGATGTCCTGCCCGGGTACCGCCGATGTGCTTGAGGCGGCCATCGCCGACGGCGCCGAGGTCATCGGCGGCATCGACCCCACCACCCTGGACGGCGATGCCGAGGGCCAACTGGACGTGGTGTTCGGGATTGCCGAACGCCGTGGCGTGAAGGTCGATATCCATCTGCACGAACCTGGCCTGCAAGGCATCGAGCAATTGCAGCGCATCGCCGCACGTACGCACGCAGCCGGCCTGCAGGGACGCGTCAGCGTCAGCCATGCCTACGCCCTGAGCCAGGTGGAACGGGATGTTGTGCAGCGCACGGCGGCAACGCTGGCCCAGGCCGGTGTCTCGATCATGACCAACGCTCCGGGTGACCACCCCTTCCCGCCTGTGCTGCAGCTACGCGCCGCCGGGGTGAACGTGTTCACCGGCAACGACAATATCCAGGACGCCTGGTGGCCCTATGGCAACGCCGACATGCTTCAGCGCGCCATGCTCATCGGTTATCGCTCCGGCTTCTACAGCGACGAAGACCTTAATGTAGCGCTGGCCATGGCGACCACCGCCAGCGCTGCGGTCATGCACAAGCGTGACTACGGCCTGGCGGTGGGCAACGAGGCAACCTTCGTGGTGATCAAGGCCCCGAACGCAGCCGCCGCGGTGGCCGCCGCCCCGTCCGAGCGGCGCCTGGTGCACCATGGTCAGCTGTGCCCGGCGCCGGTCGGGCTGCAGTTCGATGTGCATCCGGCGCGGGCAGCGGGTTCAGGTGCCTGATTTCAGTCGGCTGAACGCGCGGGTCAACGCCCGGTTGAACGCCTTGCCGTTGTCGTTCTTGCTGTACAGCCGCGCCCGTACCTCGGCAGGCGGATAGGTGGCGGGCGCGTTGCGGATCGCCGGGGCTACCAGGGCATCGGCGGCGGTGATGGCGTTGGCGTACTGGATGTTGTCGGTGATCGGGGCGATCACCTCCGGACGCATCAGGTAGTCCATCAAGGCCATGGCCGCCTCGGGGTGCGGGGCGTCCTTGGGAATCACCAGGGCGTCGAGCCAGATCAGCGTGCCTTCACGGGGAATGCTGAACTTCAGCGTGACGTCCTTGCTGGCCTGTTGCGCCTGCTGCTGGGCGATGGCGACGTTACCGTTCCACGACATCGCCAGGCAGGTCTCGCCGGTGGCCAGGTCGTTGATGTTGCGGTCGTTGTCAAAGTAGCGGATGTACGGGCGCACCTTCTGCAACAGGGCCTCGGCCTGTTGCAGGTCTTCAATGCGCTGCTGGTTGATGTCCAGGCCCAGGTAGCGCATGGCGGCGGCGAACACTTCGTTGGGATCGTTGAGCAGGCTCACCCCGCAGCTGGCAAATTTCGACACCACCTCGGGATCGAACAGCATCGCCCAGCTGTCGGTGGGTGCCGACGGCAGCCTGGCCTCCACCGCCTGCTGCTGGTACCCCACCCCCGTGGTGCCCCAGGCGTAAGTGCCGGCGTAGCGATTGCCGGGGTCGAACACCGCCATGTGCTGGCGGAACTCTTCGCCAATCCCGGCCAGGTGCGGCAGCCGCGCCTTGTCCAGCGGCTGCAGGGCACCGCTGCTGATCGCCCGCGACAGGTGCTGGCCAGCGGTCAGCACCAGGTCGTAGCCACTGCGACCGGTCAGCAACTTGGTCTCGACGGTTTCCAGCGAATCGAAATGGTCGGCCACCACGCGGATGCCCGTGCTTTTTTCAAAGTTGGCCAGGGTATCCGGGGCCAGGTACTCGCCCCAGATATACAGATTGACCGTCGCTTGCCGGGTGTCGGCGGCCTGGGCCTGCGCACTGCATGCCAGCGCAAGGGCCAGACCACAGGCGCGCAGGTTCATGAGGCTTTTGCTCCTGAGTATTGAGGCATAGTGATGCAGGCGACGTTGCCGCCACCCAGGAGGATCTCGCGCGAGTGCTCAATGCCGATGATGCGGTGGCCTGGGAACAGTTCGGCCAGGGTGGCCTGGGCGACGGTGTCGTTGCGATCGCCAAACAACGGCAGGACGATGGCCGAGTTGCCGGCGTAGTAGTTGATATACGAGGCGCAGATTTTCGTTCCGACCTGGCGCAGGTGGGTGCCGTCGACCTGGTCCAGCCCGGCCGCTTCCTCGGCCTTCCACTCCAGTACATCCGGCTGCGGCAACTTGTGCACCTTGAGCGCACGGCCGCGGCTGTCGCGGGTACTGCGCAGGATGTCGTAGGCCTCCTGGTAGATTTCCCACTGCGGATCATCGCGGTTGTCGGTCCATTGCAGCACCACTTCGCCGGGGCGCACGAAGCAGGCCAGGTCGTCGATGTGGCCATCGGTCTCGTCGAACTTGCAACCGCGCGGCAACCAGATCACCTGCTCGGCGCCCAGATAGTCCTGCAGGCGCCGGGTCACTTCCTCCTTGCCCAGGTGCGCGTTGCGGTTGCGGTTGAGCAGGCATTGCTCGGTGGTCAGCACACTGCCCTGGCCGTCGCTCTGGATACCGCCCATTTCGGCGATCAGAGGCGCGCGGTAGCGGTCCAGGCGTTCGATTTCGAGGATCTTCTGGGCAATCTGGTCGTCCTTGTCCCAGGGGTAGTACAGGCCGCCGTCGAGCCCGCCGTAGGCATTGAATTCAAAGTCGACACCGCGCACTTCGCCACTGGCATCGTTGACCACGAAGCAGGCACCGCTGTCGCGAAACCAGGTGTCGTTGCAGGTCATCTCCACCACCCGCACCTGGGGCGGCAGCAGGCGGCGGGCATTGGCGTACTGGGCCGCCGATGCGCACACAGTGACCGGTTCGCTGGAGGCGATGGCCGTGACGATGTCGACCCAGACCTTTTGCGCAGGCTTGGCGCCGTTGCGCCATACATCCGGACGCTCGGGCCAGCCAAGCCAGCAGCCGGCCTTGTGCTCGAATTCGCCGGGCAAGCGGAAACCATCGGCCTTGGGAGTGGTGGTGAGGGAACGAGCCATGAGCGACCTCTGCATCGGGTGGGTGTAGCTGCACGCTACGCCGGCGCTGCCCAGGCTTCCAACGATGAAAACTTGCGGATTGATGAATTGAATTCAGGGTTCGGCTATTTGAGCGGTGAACCATTCTATGAAGTCGGCCACCGCGCCGCGCTCCAGGCGCAGGCGTTCGCACACCAGCGCATATTGGCCCAGGGCCGTGACACTGGCGCTGAAGGGGCGCACCAGGCGGCCGCTGACCAGGTCGGCCTGGCAGGTCAGGTTATCGCCCATGGCCACGCCCTGCCCCAGCGCCGCCGCTTCCTGCGCCAGCGCTGCATGGGGGAAATACAGGTGACGTGCGGGTTGCGCGTCGTCGGCATGGGTGGCGAGCCAGGCGGTCCAGGTCTTGCCGTCCTGATCGTCATGCAGCAGGCAATGACGCACCAGGTCACGCGGGCGCTTGAGGCCGCCGAGGTTGAACAGCCCCGGGCTGCACACCGGAAAAAACTGCAGCAACGGCAAGGGCCGGACGAAGTGGGTGCTGGCATCCAGCGGACTGGTGCCATAGGTGATGGCGATATCAATATCGGCAGCAGGCGCGCCTGCATCGATGGGCTGCTCGTGCAGGTGCAGGGTGATATGCGGGTAGCGGCTGCTGAAATCGGCCAGCCGCGCCACCAGCCACTTTTGCGCGAGCTCGGCGGTGACCGCCAGGCGCAGCACTGCCTGGGACGCCGGATCACGTAGCTCGTCGCACGCCTTGCCGATCAGCTCGAAGGCCTGCTGCAACTGCTGCAACAGCCGCCCCGCTTCTGCGCTCAGGCGTACCTGGCGGCCCTGGCGCACGAACAGCTCGACGCCCAGCTGTTCTTCCAGCTGGCGAATCTGATGGCTCACGGCACTGTCGGTGACACACAGCTCGGCGGCGGCACGCCCGAAATGCCCGTGGCGGGCAGCACACTCGAATGTTCGCAGGGCAGTCAGTGATGGCAATCGACGCATGGGGCAGGCTCCGGGATCGGCAGGCAGCATAGCGCAAGCCAAAGGTCGAAGGCAGGCGGCCCATTGCTGGCAAAGTACTACCTGCTCCGTTAGCATGCCGCAGAATTCGCCCGCCGGGGCCGCATGGAGAGCGTTACACGTGCTGTTGAGCATCCCGACCCTGATGCTGGTTGCCACATTCATCTTCGCCTTGATGGGTGTACTGACCTTGCATGCCTGGCGCCACGGGGCACGCGAGTGCACCCTGGGCTACCAGGGCCTGATGCTGGTGCTCGCAGCCTTCGGCGTGATCCTGCTGAGCCTGCGTGGCATGGGGCTGGATTTCATTGCCCTGGTGCTGGGCAACATCATTCTGCTGCTGAGCGCCGCCTTCAACTGGACCGCCCTGCGCGTGTTTGGCGGGCGACGGCCCCATGTGCCCGGGATCGTGGCCGGGCCGTTGTTGTGGTTAGCCTGGAGCACCACGCCAGGCTTCTCTGACGAACTGGCCCACCGGGTGATGGTGTATTCGCTGATGGTGGGCGGCTACAGCACACTGACGGTGTTCGAGCTGTGGCGTAACCGCAAGCGCCTGGAAGTCTCCTACCTGCCGGCCCTGTTACTGACGTTGATGCACGCGGGCTTCTATGGCGTGCGGGCGTTCTATGACCCGGGCATTTCCCTGCAGCAGGCCCTTTCCGGTGCAGGCTCCACGGCCACCTTTTTCGCGTTCATGCTGTTCGAGTCCATGCTGTATGCCATCGGCATTGCCTACGTGACCCTGGCGATGGTGCGTGAGCGCACCGAGCTCAAGCTCAAGGCAGCGGCCTTCTCCGACCCCCTGACCGGTATCGGCAACCGCCGGGCGTTCCTGGCCCGTGGCGAGCAACTGTTGGCCGATTGCACACGCAGGGGTGAGCCGGTGGCGCTGTTGCTGTGCGACCTGGACCACTTCAAACAGCTCAACGACAACTATGGCCACCAGACGGGCGACCAGGCGTTGATCGCCTTCAGCCGGGTGTCCAGCCAGTGCATTCGTCAAGGGGATGTGTTTGGCCGTATTGGTGGCGAGGAGTTTGCGTGTTTGCTGGCCAACACCGATGAAGCGGAAGCGTTGCGGGTGGCGCAGCGTATTTGCAGCCACTTCTATGCGTTGCCGCTGCTGGAGCCGGGGTTGTTGAGTGTAAGTATCGGGATTGTCGGCAATAGCGGCGGCCATGACCTGGCGCGGCTGCTGTCGATGGCCGACAGTGCGCTGTACCGGGCCAAGGATGAGGGGCGTAATCGGGTGGAGCTTTATGGTGGACAGGTCATCGCGGGGCAAGCCCGCTCCTACAGGCGCCTGTAGGAGCGGGCTTGCCCCGCGATCGCTGATCAGGTTGCATCACGCGTGAGCCAGTCAAGCAGCCATAAGCCGGCAGGCCCCGGCGGGGTGAGGCGCGACCACGCGGCGTCCACGGCAATGGGCCGCGGCCAACCGGCCAGGGGCAATTCCACCAGCTGCCCATGGCCATACTGCTGCACCAGCCCATGGGGCAGTTCGGCCCAGCCAAAACCCTGCTCGGTCATTTCCAGCAGCAACAGGTAATCCGGCGCCGACCACACCCGCCCCTGTGGTTTGTTTTCGCTGTCGGCCCAGGTATTGAGGTAGAGCTGGCGATGGCTGGCAAGGTTGGCCTGGGTCAGGCGCTCAAGGCTTGCCAACGGATGCTCGCGGGCAACAAAAATCCCCATCTGTGCTTGCCCCGGCAACCGCCGCACGGCGATGTCCGGCGGGTATTTCGCCTGCGCCGCCAGCAACCCCAGATGCGCCCGGCCACTCTGCAGCAAACTCAACACATCCCCCGCCTCGGCGATCATGCATTCGAGCTCGATATCCTGGTAGCGCTGCTCGAACTGGCGCATCACGTCATTGTCCGGGCTCAGTTGGTACATATCGGACAGCACGATGGTCAGGCGCGGCTCGACGTTGTCGGCCAGGCGAATGCTGAGCTCGTCCAGCCGTTCGCTGGCGGCGAGGATTTCCTGCACATGGCCCAGCACCTTGCGCCCGGCCTCGGTCAGTACAGGGTGACGGGCCTGGCGGTCGAACAGGCTGACACCCAGGTCGGCCTCAAGGTTGGCAATCGCGGCGCTGACGGTGGATTGGCTCTTGCGCAATTTACGCGCCGCCGCCGAGAAGGAGCCCAAGGCGACCGCTTCAACAAAGGCCTGTAATGCTTCAGGTGAATAGCGCATGGTATATCGCTTTTTACGATGGAACCTATTTTTAACATACCCAAAAAAACGATGACAATCGCGCCATTGAAATCAACCGTTCAGGTGTTGTCATGATTGCGTCCAACAAATCCTTTGCCGAGCGAATCGTCCACGCCGTGGGCTTCGAGGCCATTGCCGTGCTGATCTGTGCCCCCATCGGTAGCTGGTTGCTGAACCGCTCGATGCTGGAGGTCGGTACCCTGGCGGTGGTGCTCTCGACCGTGGCGATGCTCTGGAACATGCTCTACAACGCGGTGTTCGACCGCCTGTGGCCTGCTGACCGGGTGATCCGTACCGTCAAGGTCCGGGCCCTGCACGCCAGCGGTTTCGAGATCGGCTTTGTGGTGATCGGCGTGCCGATTGCGGCGCTGATGCTCAATCTGTCGCTGTTGCAGGCGTTCACGCTGGAGATCGGTTTCTTCGTCTTCATGCTGCCCTACACCATGGCCTACAACTGGGCCTACGACCTGCTGCGCCAGCGCCTGGTGAAAACCCGGACCGCAGCCTTGCAGACGCAATAAGCCGTGTGGCCGATGCATCAGCCTGGCGGGCGACCCAAACCCGATAGGGGTTGGATTCGTGAAATTTATCTGGTAGTTTTTCATGAAAATATACCAATAAAAATTCACGAGGCCCGCCATGTTCAAGCAGTCCGCCCAGCATGTCGCCAGCTACTACGCCCGCACTTTCCCCACCACCATCCCGCTGCGCTCCCCCCTCCACGAAGACCTCGACACTGAAGTGCTGGTGATCGGCGCCGGTTTCAGCGGCCTGCATACCGCGCTGCGTCTGGCTCTGGCCGGCAAGCGGGTGACGGTCCTGGAAGCCAGCCGGGTGGCCTGGGCGGCGTCGGGGCGCAACGGCGGGCAGGCGTTGCTGGGCTGGTCGTGCGACATGCCGCCCCTGGAAAAGGCCCTGGGCCAGGAACGTGCCCGCCGACTGTGGGACAGCATGTGCTGGGCCGCCGAAGAAATGCGCGCCCTGCCCCAGCGCCACGGCTTTGACATCGACTACCAACCCGGCAGCCTGTGGGCCGCCGTGCTGCCGCGCCGGGTCGGGATGCTGCGTGACGCCCAGCGCGAGGCCGTGGAAAAGTGGGGCTACGACAAGCTGCGCCTGATCGACCGCGACGAGTTGCCCGACTGGATCGACAGCCCCCGCTACCAGGCCGCGCTGTATGACCCTGAGGGCGCCCATCTGAACCCGCTGAAACTGGCCCAGGGCCTGGCCGCCGCCATCGAGGCCGCTGGCGGGCGCCTGTATGAACAGACCCGGGTACTGGACTACCGCGAAACCGCCAGCGGCTTTGTGGCCCGCACCGAACACGGCGAAGTACGCAGCGACGTGCTGGTGCTGGCCTGCAATGCCTACATCGACGGCCTGGACCGGCAACTGGCGCAGCGCCTGCTGCCGGTGGGTTCCTACCAGGTGGCTACCGCGCCCCTGGACCCGGTACTGGCCCGCTCATTGCTGCCGCGCAACAGCTGCGTGATCGATAACCAGTTCGTGCCCGACTACTTTCGCCTGACCCCCGACCACCGCCTGCTGTTCGGCGGTGGCTGCACTTACCTGGGCGGGATTCCCCGGGATGTGGCCGCCGCTACCCGGCCGGTGCTGGAGCGCGCCTTCCCGCAGTTGCGCGGCGTGGCCATCGAACACGCCTGGGGCGGGCACATCGACTGCAGCCTGCGGCGCACCCCGGACATCGGCAGCAGCGGCCAACGCTATTGGTTGCAGGGCTTTTCCGGGCATGGCGTACTGCCGACCCTGGCCGGCGCCCGCGCCGTCAGCGATGCCATTCTTGGCGATACCGACTTGCTGGCGTTGTACCAGGCCATCGACAACGGCCGCTTCCCCGGCGGCGACCTGCTCGCCGCCCCGCTGGAAGCGGCGGCCAAGGCCTGGTACCGCCTGCGCGACAACCTTTGAGAGGACAGCACCATGGACATGCAGGATGAAATCGAAGGCCTGGCGATCCTGATCCGTGACCTGCGCAAGCACCGCAACCTGACCCTGGGCGAACTGGCCCAGCGCATCGACCGCTCGGTGGGCTTTCTGTCCCAGGTCGAACGTGGCCTGTCGCGCCCCACCGTGGCCGACCTGACCGCGATCAGCGAAACCCTGGATGTGCCCACCACCTACTTCTACAACCTGAGCAAACCCCGGGAGCTGGACTGGGTCACCCGCCCCGGTGAGCGGCGCACCCTGTACTACGCCGGCGGCATTACCGACGTGCTGGTCTCGCCCAAGCTCACCGGGGGCTTCTCCATGCTCGAAAGCCACCTGGCGCCCGGCGCCAGCAGCGGCGAAGGCCACCTGGACGACAGTTCCGAGCAAGGCGGCTTCGTGCTCGAAGGGCAATTGAGCCTGTGGCTCGATGACAGCGAAGCGCCCGTGACCCTGAACCCCAACGACAGTTTCCAGCTACCGCCACACAGCCAGTTCCGCTACGCCAACCTGACCGACCAACCGACCCGGGTACTCTGGGTATTTCGTTGAATAACGCTGCAGGATCGCATTCGATGACAACAACAAAAAGCTTTCCCGATTTGCTCACTGAAGTCCGTGAATTTCGCGCCCGATTCCCCGAGGTGCGCTATGTCGACCTGATCAGCCTGGACATTCCCGGGCACTTCTATGGCAAGCGCTACCCCATCGACATGCTTGAGAAAGTCGCCGCCGGCAGCCCCCTGAAACTGCCGCAGAACTGCGTGCTGCTGGGTGTTCAGGGCGGGCTGTTCCCGATTGGCGACTACTGCTTCAACGACGGCGACCCCGATGCACCGCGGCGCCTGATCCCTGGCACCCTCAAGCCGGTGCGCTGGGAAAACCAGCCCCTGGGGCAGATGCTGATCAGCTCCGATGGCACCGCCTCGCCCGTCGAATTCGAGCCCCGTGAAGTGCTCGCCCGGGTGCTGCAGCGCCTTGAACAGCGCGGCATTCGCCCGGTGGTGGCGTTCGAGCTTGAGTTCTACCTGTTCGATCGCAGCCTCAAGGACGGCCTGCCGCAGTTCCCTCGCGACCCGTTCAGCGATGACGCCGACGATCAGCCGAACATGCATATCGAGCGCCTGTCGCGCTATTCCGATGTCTTGCGCGAGATGGTCGAGGCGGCCAATGAGCAAGGCGTGGACGCCAACGTGATTACCGCAGAGCTTGGCCCTGGCCAGTTCGAGATCAACTTCGGTCATTGTGATGACGGCCTGCGCGCCGCAGACTGGGCGGCCCTGTTCTGCCGCAGCACCCGTGGTGTGGCGCTCAAGCACGGCATGCGTGCAAGCTTCATGAGCAAGCCCTACCTGCAGGCCCCGGGCAGTGGCATGCACGTGCATGTCAGCCTGTACGACCGGGAGGGCAACAACCTGCTCGCCGCCAATGACCAGCAGCCCCTGCGCCATGCCGTGGCCGGCTGCCTGGAGCTGCTGCCGCACTGCATGCCGATCTTCGCCGCCAACCACAACGCCATGCGCCGTTATGGCGCCATGGTCAACGCCGCCAGCCGTGCCAGCTGGGGTTATGAAGACCGTGATGCGTGCATCCGCATTCCCGAGTCCGACCCGCGCAACCTGCGTATCGAGCATCGCCTGGCCGGCGCCGACGCCAACCCGTACCTGGTGCTGGCGGCCATCCTGAGCGGCATGGAACACGGGCTGGACGCCGGCCGCGAACCGATTGCCCCGCTCAATGAAGACCGCAGCAGTGGCATCGACTTTCCCAAGGACATGCTCACCGCCGTCAGCGCCATGCGCCAGCATCCGGCAGTCAATGAAGGGTTGGGCAGCGAGTTTGTGATGGTGTATTGCGAGAACAAGCGCCAGGACCATCTGGCCTTTTTGCATGACATCAGTGCGCGGGAGTATCGCTGGTTTCTTTGAGTGACTGATCGCGGGGCAAGCCCGCTCCTGCCGGCTGGCAGGAGCGGGCTTGCCCCGCAAATGTCACCCGCCGACGTTGAAGCACAGGCACACCCGGGTGCCTTCCTGTTCGCGACTGTCGAGCTGAACCTCTCCGCCGAACCGCTCCATGATCTGCCTGACCATGATCAGGCCGATGCCCAGCCCGCCTTGCTTGGTGGTGTAGAACGACTTGAAGGCGGCCATTTCCTGCTGGCGTGTCATGCCTTTGCCCGTGTCGTTGATGGCGAGGTAGACCTTTTGCCCGTCGGCGGACCGGGAGGTCGCCATGTGCAGACGACCGCCTTCGGGCATCGCCTCGATGGCATTGGCGATCACGCTATTGAGCACCTGGGCGAGCAACAGCGGGTGGCTGATCACCAAGGGCACCGGCACAAGATCGAAGCTCAGGCGGATTTTCGAGCGCTCGATTTGCTGTTCGAACCCCTTCAATGTGCCTTGCACCGCTTCGATCAGCTCGACCTGCTCCGATTCACCGCGCAGCGGTCGCAGGCACAGCAACAGGTCCCGTACCCAGATCGACATGCGGTCGACCTGGCTGACGATGTCGTCGATGTACTTGCCCGCCGGCTGCCCGGGTATCCCCTGGGCAAGTTCGGCACTGGTGCGGATGCTCGCCAGCGGATTGCGCATGCTGTGGGCCACCGCCGTCGACATCTCGACCAGCCCGCCGTAGGTCTTGTTGGCCACCAGTTGGTCTTGCTGCGAGGCCAGCAGCTTGGAAGCGCGCCAGACAATCCAGAACAACCCCACGTAGATCGCCAGCCCGCCCAGCGCCGTGGCCATCCAGATCAGGCGAAAACCGCGGTTGACCCGTTCGATCAGGTCCACCGGCTCTTTGTAGATCTCGACCATGGCCAGCACATTGCCCCGCTCATCGTTCAGCGGGATGTAGTTTTCGATGAAAAACGCCCGCGGGGGCTGCATGAACTGCTGCTCGAAACGCTGCTGCTGGACCTCGTTGTACTTGGCCGACACCTGCCCTTTGGTGGTGAACGCCGCCTCCAGGGCCGGATCAGCGACGATCTTGCGCCCGACCAGGGCAGGATTGGTCGACCACACCACCACCCGCTCGGGCGAGTAGATGGTGGCCAGCAGCGAGTCGGGAAGGTGGGCAAGGTGATCGAGGAACTCCGCCCGCGCCCGCGCCCGGTTGCCCAGGGTTTCCTCGTTCAACATGGCATACACCGGCGAGACCAGAATGGCGCCCATTTGCATGCTGGTCAGATCGTGGTGGCGGATCTCGCCGATGGCCACGGCCTGGATGAACTGGGCCGACAGCAAGGCATCGCGCTCCAGGCTTTCGTTCATCAAGAAGCGCGTCGACAGCGAGCCAAGGCCAATGGCCACGGCGCCAATGATGATAAAGCTGATGACCGAGAACCAGCGCAGCAGATTGAACTGCCCCGGGGCTGCAGTGGGTGTGAGTGCTCGAAACGGCAGGTGCTTGAACCAGGATGACGCTGCATTCATAGAAGCGGCTCGCCAACGTTAACGGCAATGATCGTGCGCTGTGGCTAACGTCGACCAAGCCCGTACCCACCTTTTTCCTACACTCTAGCTCGACATCATTTGGCCTGCATCGAAGCGCTGAAAGAAACCGCGCGCGCTCTATTTTGCCCCTGTCACCATTGCCGGGGGTATGCTGTCGAGCGCACACTTTTCCCCTTTGCATTGCCCACCAGGAGGTTCGTCACATGAGCAAGGCACCCTATGTTCCCCCCAAGGTCTGGCGGCACGAGGCGCCCAATGGCGGCGAATTCGCCAATATCAACCGCCCTGTCGCAGGCCCCACCCACGACAAGGCCCTGCCCGTGGGCAAGCACCCGTTGCAGCTGTACTCGATGGCGACGCCCAATGGCGTGAAGGTCACCATCCTGCTCGAAGAGCTGCTGGCACTGGGGCACAGCGCGGCTGAATACGATGCCTGGCTGATCCGCATCGGCGAGGGTGACCAGTTTTCCAGCGGCTTCGTTGCCATCAACCCGAACTCGAAGATCCCCGCCTTGCTGGATCGCAGTGAAAACCCGCCAATCCGCGTGTTCGAGTCCGGCTCGATCCTGCTGTACCTGGCAGAAAAGTTCGGCAGCTTCCTGCCCAAGAGCCTGGCCGGGCGCACCGAAACCCTGAACTGGCTGTTCTGGCAAATGGGTGCAGCACCCTACCTGGGCGGTGGTTTCGGGCACTTCTATGCCTACGCCCCGGAAAAATTCGAGTACCCGATCAACCGCTTCACCATGGAAGCCAAGCGCCAGCTGGATGTGCTCGACCGCCGCCTGGCCGAAAGCCCGTACCTTGCCGGCGACAGCTACACCATCGCCGACATTGCCGTATGGGCCTGGTACGGCCAACTGGCGCTGGGCAACGTGTACTCGGCAGCCGAGTTCTTGAGCGTGCATGAATACACCCATGTACAGCGCTGGGCGCAGGAGATCGCCAAGCGACCTGCGGTTATCCGTGGCTTGCGGGTCAACCGAACCTGGGGAGACGAAGCCAGCCAGGTGCCAGAACGGCATCAGGCAGCAGACCTGGACTAAGCCCTTGGCAGCAGAGCACACCCCCTTGCAGCAGGTCGTCCGGCTCATTCGCCATGGCGAAAGCGCGGCCAACATAGGTGCGGCCACCGACGACCCGGCGCTCATCCCCTTGACCGAGCGAGGTGTGGAGCAGGCCCGGCGGGTTGCCCAGTCGTTTCTGAAGGCCCCCGGGTTGATCGTGACGTCGCCCTTTAACAGGGCGCATTGCACGGCTCAGGCCACTGCGGGCCGGTTTCCCGAGACGGCGCTCCAGGTGTGGCCGATTCATGAGTTCACCTACCTGGAGCCCACTCGCTGCGCCAACACCACGGCCATGGAGCGCCGTGCCTGGGTGCAGGCGTATTGGCGCAGGGCCGACCCCGACTACCGCGATGGCCCGGGCGCCGAAACGTTCAGGGAGTTCATCCAGCGTGCCCGGGACTTTCTTGCTGCATTGGTAAGCGGCCACCGCGACGTCGCGGTGTTTTCACATGGGCAGTTCATCAATGCCGTTGCCTGGTTGCTTGAAGGCAAGGCCGAGTCTGTTGCGCCGGGTTGCATGCACGACTATCGGGCGTATGAGCTGTCGAATCCTGTGGCCAATTGCTCGGGTTACCAGATCCACAGGGCCACATGCGGGAGCGACTGGCAACTTGCAAGGCATAGCGGGTGTTTGACTGCCTGCTAGGCTCTGTATGAAAAGTTTTGAGACGAAGGTCAGGCAACGCGAAAACAGCCGAGGAACGGTCGGAGTCGCGCTCGACTTTACGGGTTGTAAATGAGCATTCCGAGGCTGTTTTCAACGCAGATCACCGAGTATCAAGGCTTTTCGTCCAGAGCCTAGGCTTTGCGTTACCTCAGGAGGACCAGGCCATGTCTACCAACAACCTCATTCCATCGATCATCTTCAAGCTCAACGAGAACCAGCTCGCCATCGCTGAAGCAGTCGAGGAACTCTCCAACAGGATTGAGCAACTGCACGGTCCCGCAGAAGGCTCGATCAAGATACGCAACGCCTTGGCCAAGCTGGACGACAACCTGGAGTTCATCACCCGTGGCGTTGCAAAACTGATGAATGATTGAGGCCTGGAACGCCTGGAGGACTGCCCATGGTTTCGGACAAACGCACCCTATCGTTACTCTCCCGACTCGCTGATGCCCAATTGGCCCTGGCCACCAGCATGCGGGGCATATCCCCGAGCTCTGAAGGCTACCCGGAACCAGCACTGCTGCGTATCGCCCAAGCCATGGAGCACATTGAAGCCGCGCTCGTGGAGATCAGTGCATCGACCGACGCGGTGCACTCGCCTGTGGTGAAAAGCCACCTACACTGAAGGTGCTGGGCTTTTCCCCTTTTTCGCCCGGCATTAGCCCGCCTCGGCGGGCTTTTTGTTGTGCCGCATGCTGGCAACAATGAATCGCCCCCACCCGCCCGCCGGATCAGTTTATTCAACGCTGATCTAAACATTAGAAAAAGTAGAATTGTTCTACCTTTCGTTCCATGCCACCTTACACGGCAAGAAAATGGACCATAGGAAACCTCTATTGTTCGTTGCCGGGTGGTACACGTAATCCATCTGGCGCCGAACGCAACGAGACCCGGATGTCTCTCGCCTGGGAAGGCCTGGTTAGCCCCGGTGTCTTGAGTGATGTGCAATCACCCTTGGACAGTAGGAGATAACAATAATGATCAAAACTCTGAAATTCGCAGCGCTGGCAACGGGGATCATGGCTGCCAGTCATGGCCTGGCGGCCGACCTCACCATTGTGTCCTTCGGCGGCGCCAACAAGGAGGCCCAGGTCAAGGCCTTCTACAAACCCTGGCAGCAGGCCAGCGGCAGCAAGATCATTTCCGGGGAGTACAACGGCGAAATGGCCAAGGTCAAAGCCATGGTCGATACCCGCAGCGTTTCCTGGGATGCCGTGGAAGTCGAATCCGCCGAGCTTGCCCGCGGCTGTGATGAAGGTATGTTCGAGACACTCGACCCCGCCCAGATTGGCCTGGACGCCGAGCACTTCGTTCCCGGCGCTATCCAGCCCTGTGGCATTGGCTTCCTGGTCTACTCGACCGTACTGGCCTACAACGCCAGCAAATTGAAAGAAACGCCTACCGGCTGGAAAGATTTCTGGGACGTCGAGCGATTCCCGGGCAAGCGCGGCCTGCGCAAGCTGGCCAAGTCGACACTGGAATTCGCCCTGATCGCCGATGGCGTAGCCCCTGGAGAGGTCTACACATTGCTGGCGACCGAGGCCGGGCAAGACCGCGCCTTTGCCAAACTGGACCAGATCAAGCCGCACATCCAGTGGTGGGAAGCCGGTGCGCAGCCACCGCAGTACCTCGCGGCCGGGGACGTGGTCATGAGTTCGGTCTACAACGGTCGCCTCTCGGCCGAGCAGCGCAAGACCTACGATCTGAAAATAGTCTGGTCGGGCGGGCTCTATGAATTCGACTCCTGGGCGATACCGCGCGGTGCTTCCAGCCAGGAAAAAACCCGCGAGTTCATCGCCTTCTCGCTTGAGCCGCAGCAACAGAAAAGCTTCGCCGAGGCCATCGACTACGGCGCTGCCAACCTGCAAGGCATGGCGCTGCTTGACAAGGCACGTATCGCCGAACTGCCTACCGCCCCCGAGAACCTTGCCCAGCAGATTCCAGTCGATGCACTGTTCTGGGCGGACCACGGCGAGCATCTGGAACAACGCTTCAACGCCTGGGCTTCGCGCTGAGGCCTGAAGAGTCGTCGTGTCAGCAATAGCATTCGAGCCCGCCACTGCGCGGGCTTTTCTTATTTGTCAAAATTGGAACTTGTGGTAGCTGCCAAATCGGAGCCCCAGCATTCGCGGGACCCTGATTTCCACCCGGAACAGGTAACGGATCACATCGTTGAGATCGCTTTGCGATCTGAAACTCAGCAGGACCATTCTGTCGTTTTCTGCAAGCAGCCTGGCAAGCGAAATGATCGACAGTGCCAGTGCGGGTAATGATTGACGCCCATAAAAGCAGATCGACCTTCGGGTATAGGATCGACGCTCCATTAGCCTATTCGCCTCCCAGCTGAGCCCGGGTATGTAGCAATTTGGGACATCCATCTCAAGTTGGTCCAACAGCACCATGGATGAGGACGAAAAAACAGGGTGTTGGAGCGGAATTTTATACACCCTGCTGCCGAATCGACTGCCTGCGCTTTCCAGTGGATTTTTCTTGGGCGACAGGCCGATTTCCAGCGAGAAGAAAACATTATCGTCATTGGCAAGCCCCAGCCTATCGCTGCGGTGAGTATTCTCTCCCGGGAAGGCCACCTTGTTCTCAATCAGCTTACGCCTTGAATACAGGATCAAGTCGTTTTGAGCGTTGACGACGTCGGGGCTATTGGTGGCGTGGCACGCATAAAAACTGGACTGTATGAACGCGTCAAAGAACGACGCTTCTTCCTTTTCCAGCGTACCTAGGGCGTGCAGGATTGAGCGGTAATTGTCATTGGCCAAATCCTTAAAGCTGCTTACTCCATTCCCGAACCTCACGCCGGGAATCAAGACGGCAAGAATATCCAGCAGCGAATGATTGGTAATGAAATTCTCAAACCAAAGAGCGCCTTGCTGGACCATCGCATCATTGATGCGTTCAGCCCTTTTACGCCGAAACCTTTTCTTGAGCAGCTCACCTGCCATGTTTTCTTTATCAGATAACATATATCCCTCAAGCATCCATGCTGACGAAGCCAAAATCCTTATATTTCCAGATTACGCCGTCCACCTCCCCGTTGTAACAATGCGAAATATAGGACGATTCTTATTATCTTGAATGGCTTCCCAGCGTCGACCGGGTGTTCTTTCGGGGCCCGGGCAGAGCGGCGCCGGCAAATTCCGAGCGGACTAATGATTTTCCCGGATAACTTTCACATAGCTTGATACCATTGCGCATACTTATGTGAAGTTTTGATGATTGGAAGGTCTTTTTTTGTGAACGTCATCCGCCGCCTGCTTCAGCACCCTAGTGCGCGCCTTGTGGCCCTCACCGGGCTGGTGCTGGTCATCCCCTTATGCCTGCGCGTGGCACTGGGGTGGTCCAGCCCGCTCGGTTTTGTTTCAGACCTGGGGATTGCCAGCCTGCTCATTGTGCTGTTGCACAACCGTGCCTGGTGGCAAGCGCTGCCGGTGTTGCTGGCATGGGGGCTGATGACGCTGGGTACAGTCGAGCTGGTCAGCGCCGTGGGCAGGCTGCCAACGGTGTCGGATCTGCACTACCTGATCGACCCGCAATTTCTGGAAAACTCCAGCGGCGGTGGTTTCGCCCAACCCTGGCTCGCAGCCACCCTCCTGCTGGGGCTGGTGGTTTGGCTGACAACGCATTGGCTGGGACGCTCCACCCCCGCGCCGCGATTGCCGCGCCGCGCGTGGGCTGCGCCGCTACTGCTGTTGATGACCCATTGGGGCACCCAGCACCTGCACCCCACTGACGCAGACCAGTGGTACGTGTACAACCTCCCCCATCAGTTGCTGGCCGCAAGCGTTGGCGACGTGCAAATCCGCGCGCAGGAATGGCTGGAGGGTGACGTTGTCGACGTCGCACCGAACATGGCGGGGCTCACCCAGCTGGATCTGGATGGACACAAACTGCTCGCGGCACCGGGAAGCGCACGCAACGTACTGATCATCGCGCTGGAAGGCATTCCCGGGGCCTACATCGGGGTCAACCGCCAGGCCTTGCACAGCAGTTATCAGGAAAACCTCATGCCCAACCTCAGCCGCTGGGCCGAACGCGGCATGAACACCCCGGACTATGTGCTGCACAGCCACCAGACCATCCGCGGCCTGTATGCAATGCTCTGCGGCGATTACGACAAGCTCGACAACGGCACCCCCAAAGGTGTCGAGATGCTGACCCAGAATGAGCGCAACCAGGCGTGCCTGCCCGCTCAGTTGCACCAGAACGGCTTTACCACGCATTACCTGCAGGGCGCTGGCCTGCGCTTCATGGCCAAAGACAAGATCATGCCGCACATCGGTTTCGACACCACCCTGGGGCTTGAGTGGTTCACCAACAGCAACTACCTGGAGTTCCCGTGGGGCAAGGATGACAAGGCCTTCTTCGAGGGTGCCCTGGACTACGTCGGCCAGCTGAAAAAGCACAAGCAGCCCTGGATGCTGACCCTGCTGACTGTCGGCACCCACCAGCCCTACTCGGCGCCCGATGACTACCTGCAACGCTACGACACCGCCAAACAGGCCGCCGTTGCCTATCTGGATGACGCCCTGGGCGAGTTTCTCACCGGCCTGGAAAACCAGGGCGTGTTGCAAGACACCTTGGTGGTCATTACTTCGGACGAATCCCACGGCATCGACGGTGTGCGGTTGGCCTCATCGTGGGGTTTCAACCTGATGCTTGCGCCCGAGCAGCGTCAACTGCCCTCTGTGAAATCCGGGGTGTACGGCCACGTCGACCTGAGCGCGTCGATACTCGACTATTTCGCCCTGCCCGTCCCCGCAGCCTTGAGCGGGCGCTCGCTGTTTCGCGACTATGCGAGCGGCCGCGAAATCATGTCGTACACCAATGGCAAGCTGCGCTACCACGATGGCCAGGGCACCTTTGCCGAGTGCGACTTCCAGCAACGCTGCCAGCAATACGCAAGCGAAGGTTTCATCGCTGAGCGCAAGACCCTCGTTGGCCAGTACGGCGGCTCACGCGCCCGGCTGGTCACGGCGCGCGCTACCGCCCTCGATCAATCACTGCTGCGCACGCCGCTGAATCAGCACTACCAGTTCGGCAGCCCCGCGATCATCCCGCTTCAAGCGCAGATCAGGGACGACTGGGCCGATAACCTGATTGGTGCCCAGTACCTGGAAATGCCCAAGGGCTCACAGACGCGGGTGCGCCTGACAGTACGCTCGGTAGACCCCCAGCAGAACGCCTACATCCTGCTCAAGGCCAAGGAGCTGGAGCAGGATGTGCCACTGGGCCTGCCCGCCGAAATGCTCGTGACCGCCGACAAGCCGCTGGAGATGGATTTCAGTTTCGACAACCCGCAATCGCGCAAGGCGTTCTCGTTCCACCTGCTTGGCTATGGGTTGGGCGCCGTTGAGGTCAGTGACTTCAGTGTAATTACCGAGTCGACTGGGCAACCGGAGAGTGTGGACGAGCTTTCCGAAGAACTCCGTGCCCACTCAAGTTGAGTCGCCTCACATGAGGCAATAGAAATCGCTGAGCTCGGTGACAATCTCGCGCTTGGCGTTGTACAACCGGGCCTCGGGGGTGAAGGCAATCGAACGGCCCTCGAGGACATAGCGTTGACCCGCTTCAAAATGGGCGTAATTGACGGTCAGGTAACACACACGTACGGAGGGGCCGCCCATCATGCCCATGCCCCCGCCACCGGCCACTTCAAAGTCGAAGCGAACGATCAATTCATGACTGCCGGGGCTGACTTGGAAAAAGCGCCCGTCGCGCAGGCGCTGCTTATCCAGGCGCTCGGCCAGCAGCAATCTGTCGTTGGGAAAGGGTGTAGAGAAATCGACCCAGGCCATCTGCGGATCGGCAACGGGAATCGGGGTTTGACAACCTGCAATGGCACTGGCGGCGAGTAACAGCACTATCCTGCGCATGATAAATACCCCAAGGGGTTATCTATTCAGAATAGTGGAGACACTGACGGTTCAGACACTTTATTTGTCATTACCCCACCACCCATCGGCTGAACTGCACTAGCACGCTGCCGGATGCGCGGTAGTTTCTACCTACTTAACGACTAGTCAATTTTGATACTTGACCTGCCCAGACATGCACCCAGCCACAATAAACTCCGCGCACTACTACTTTATAATTATTCACAATAGTTCAAACACGCCTCGCATTACACACGAACCACAACAACCAGCCACTTGCAGATACCGCACTCACGCTCTAAACATATTTACACCCGGAGCTTACTTACACCCAAAACATACCCACGCACTAAGCAACACGACACAGTCAATGCTTGTTCAATACAACAACAATACCGAGCAAGAGGATTCCTAATGCACCGTATACTGCGTATGGGGAACAATGGACTCCTTCAAGCGGGAGCGCTGTCGCTTCTTAGTCTGGCAGTGCAACAGGTGCAAGCTGCTTGTACCCTGACGGCTGATGCAGGGGACACGACCTACGCCTGTGACAGCGGCAGCAGTGATGCAGGTCTTGTCGACCTGCTTGGCAACAACACACTAGTGTTTCCCGCAACTGGCTCCGGCACCGTCAACGGCAATATCAGCTTCGGCCCGGGCGTGGACCTGATCACTATGCACTCCGGACTCGTAGTGGGAACGATCGACCAAGGCGACGGTGCCGATCGCTTCCAAATCAGTGCAGGCACCGTGACCGGCGCTGTTCGGCAAGGCAATGGTATCGACGACTTTGTAATGACCGGCGGGCAAATTCAGTCCCTCGCTCAGGGAGATAGCCGTGACACCTTCCTGATGACCGGCGGCACCATTATCGACGCCTTTGAGGACGGCGACGTGGCACAGCAAACGGGGGGCACCATCGGCCGGGTAGACATGAAGCTGGAAAAAAACGTCTACGTCATGTCTGGCGGCGCGATCCTCGGCAACCTCGTCACCGGATTCGACATCGACAGGATTGAAGTCTCCGGCGGCACCATCGGCGGCAATATCAGCACCAGTGGCGGCGACGACAGCATCACCGTCAGTGGCGGCATCATCAACGGCGAGATCCGCGCCAGCGTCGGTAACGACACGTTCAACTGGCTCAACGGTGGCCAGATCAAATCTGCCGTGCTGATGGGCGACGGTAACGACACGGCGTTGCTCAGCGGCCTGACGGAAAGCCTACTGAGCGCGACGCCGTCCATCGACGCAGGCCTGGGCAGTGATCAATTGACCTTCGACAGCACTACCTTCGCCACGGCGTCCCGTTTTATCGGCTGGGAAACCGTCAACCTCAGAAACAACTCGCACTTCGACCTGGCCGGGAACTTCTTTCTTGGCGACAGTGGCAGCAATACCGGCACGCTTTCCATCGACACCCTCAGCGTGCTGGCCGTCACCCAAGGCAGTATCCGCCCCTACACCGCCGGTCAACTGGCAACCCTCAATAACACCGGCACCATCGACATGACCACCGGCAGTAACAGCGCCACGGATTCGCTGACAGTTCACGGTAATTACGTCGGTGACAGTGGCCGGTTGTGGCTGCAAACGGTTCTCGGTGACGACCGCTCGGCCAGCGACAGACTGGTGGTCTCCAACGGCACCCTCAGCGGCACTACACAATTGACCGTGACCAACCTGGGCGGTCTTGGCGGACTGACCCAACAAAACGGGATCGAAGTCGTTCAGGCGCTCAACGGTGCGGTCAGCAGCACCGATGCCTTTGCGTTGAACGGCTCGCTGTCCGCCGGGGCCTATGAATACTACCTGTTCAAGGGGGGTGTCACCGCCGGCTCGGAAAACAACTGGTATCTGCGCTCTTCCGTGGTGGCCGTGTCGCCGCAAGCGCTGCCGCCCCCTGCGCCGGCACCGGCAGCCGTGGTGCCGGTTGCGCCGATTCCCCCGGTAACGCCCGTGGTAGCGCCGGATGAACCGCCGGTGGAACCGCCAACAGCGCAGCCCGTCGCGCCGGTCGAGCCCGCTGCCCCAGCACCGACCCAGGCGTCTGCCGAACGCTCACCGGCCCCTGCCCTCACCACTCCAGCCCTGCCGAGCGCCATTGCCGGCGCCGACCCGATTCCGCTGTATCGCCTGGAGGTGCCGGTGTATTCGGTAGTGGTGCCGACGGCGCAGTTGATGACGTTGCAAGCACTGGGCACCTTCCATGACCGCCAAGGCGAACAAAGCCTCCTGAGCGAAACCGGCGCCGCACCAGCCGGCTGGGGCCGTACTTATGGCAGTGACGTCGACAAAAGCTGGTCAGGTACCGTGTCACCGAGCTTCGACGGCTCCACCAAGGGCTACCAGGTGGGCCATGACCTGTACGCCGCGCTTACCCGCGGCGGGCAGATCCAGCGCTTCGGGCTGTTCATGGGCCGCAGCCGCCTGCACGGTGACGTCAAAGGCTTTGCCGAGGGTTTCCAGGACCGTCATTCCGGCCGAGTCAAACTCGACGGCGACCACTTCGGTACCTACTGGACATTGACTGCGCCCCCAGGCTGGTACGTGGATCTGGTAGCCATGGGCACCCGTTTTGATGGTGACAACAAATCCAATCGTGGCGTAAAGATGGACAGCAGAGGTCACGCACTGGCGTTGTCGGCAGAAGCTGGTTATCCGATTGCGATCAGCGAGCGATGGGTAGTGGAGCCGCAGGTTCAGGTCATCAATCAGCAGATAGATCTGGACAGCCAGAGTGACGGGATTTCCAAGGTGTCATTCGATGCCCAGGACTACTGGACTGGTCGTCTGGGTGTGCGCCTGAAGGGGCGTTACCGGGTGCAGGACACGCCCATCGAACCTTACGTGCGAGCCAATGCCTGGCGTACCTATGGTGGCAGCGACACGGTGACCTACGATGACGTCGATCGGATCAAAAGCGATCACCAATCGTCTACGGCCGATCTGGGCGTAGGGGCGGTTGCCACGCTGTCTTCGACCGTGAGTGTGTATCTGGCGGCGGATTACACTGCCAATTTCGATAGCAATACGCTGGAAGGCGTCAGCGGCAACCTGGGCCTGAGGATGAGCTGGTAAGTAATGAAGCGCGCAACGAGCAAGACCTCGGCTTGTCAAGGTCGGGCCCCGGACCGCTACGTCCAGCCTTCAAGGCGCATGGTTGCGCGCACCAGGCGCTGCTCCTCCAATTCGATCTCCTTGAGGTTGTCGCGGATGCTGTTGATGTGTTCGCGCGCGGCGCGTTGGGCTTGCTCTGGCAGGCGCTCGATGACCGCGTGATAGAGCCGGGCATGCTGGCGGTCGATCTGGCGTTTTTGCAGGGGCCGGTGGTAGAGGTTGTTGACCGAGGCGAACACGGTGCTGAGCATCAGGTCGGTCAATGACTGCAGGGTGTGCAGCAACACCGGATTATGCGAGGCCTCGCAGATCGCCAGGTGGAAGGCGTGATCCAGGCGGGCATGTTCGTGCGGCTCGACCGCTTCTGCCTGGCTGTGGGCGGAGAGCATTTCTTCATAGCGGCGGGTCAGCAGCACGAAGTCCGCGTCTGTACCACGCAAGGCGGCCAGGCGTGCCGATTCGGCCTCCAGCAGGACGCGCACCTCCAACAGGTCAAAGAGGGTGCGCGGCTGGGAGTTGAACAGGTGCATGAGCGGGCTGGAATCACGCGGCCCGTTCAGCCTGGCAACCCGTGAATCGCGGCCCTGGGCCGTCTCGATAATGCCGCGCCCACGCAGCACCTTCAGCCCTTCACGCAGGGCCGAGCGGGATATCCCCAGTTTCTCGCACAGGCGGCGCTCCGACGGCAGTGCCTGGCCGACCTTGAGCACGCCATCGACGATCAATCGCTCAATCCGCTCGGCCACCACATCACTGACCTGGCGGCGAATACCGGCTGTCTCTTCCTGCATGCTGGGCGCCTCGATCACTGGTAGTACCAGTGCTGATGGGTGGTTCACGTGCCTCGCACTATAGCTGCAGCATCCCTCTATAGATAAGCCTCACCGCAGGGATCGGGCGGGTACCTGCTGGAAAAAACTGGTCATACCAGTCCAGATAGCAATAGACGGCGTTCATACAAGGCTCTACACATACCTCTATAACAAGCGGATCGGCTCGCTACCGGTGCTGCACACAAGAACGACTTCAAGCGAGAAACCTGCCATGAGTATTTTGTACGACGAGCGCGTCGATGGCGCGCTGCCCAAGGTCGACAAATCCGCCCTTCTGGCTGAATTGCGTGCACAGCTTCCGGACATGGAAGTGCTGCACACCCAGGAAGACCTCAAACCCTACGAATGCGACGGGCTCTCGGCCTACACCACCACGCCGATGCTGGTGGTGTTGCCTGAGCGCGTCGAACAGGTCGAGCGACTGCTCAAACTCTGTCATCAGCGCACGGTGCCCGTGGTGGCGCGCGGGGCCGGGACCGGCTTGTCAGGTGGCGCGCTGCCGCTGGCCCAAGGTGTTCTGCTGGTGATGGCGCGTTTCAAACACATTCTTGAGGTCAACCCGCAGGGGCGTTTTGCCCGCGTCCAGCCGGGCGTTCGCAACCTGGCGATTTCTCAGGCGGCCGCACCTTACGGCCTGTATTACGCACCCGACCCCTCCTCGCAGATCGCCTGCTCGATTGGCGGTAACGTCGCCGAGAACGCCGGTGGCGTGCATTGCCTGAAATATGGCCTGACTGTTCACAATCTCCTGAAGGTGGACATTCTCACCATTGAAGGCGAGCGCATGACCCTGGGCAGCGATGCCCTGGACTCACCCGGCTTCGACCTGCTCGCCTTGTTCACCGGTTCTGAAGGCCTGCTTGGGATCATCACCGAAGTCACCGTCAAGCTCCTGCCCAAGCCCCAAGTGGCCAAGGTGTTGCTGGCCAGCTTTGACGCCGTGGAGAAAGCCGGGCGTGCGGTCGGTGAAATCATTGCAGCCGGCATCATCCCGGGCGGCCTGGAGATGATGGACAACCTGGCGATTCGCGCCGCCGAAGACTTTATTCACGCCGGCTACCCGGTGGATGCCGAAGCCATCCTGCTGTGCGAACTCGACGGTGTGGAGGCCGACGTCCACGACGAGTGCGAGCGTGTCCGTGCGGTACTGACCAAGGCCGGTGCATCCGAGGTGCGCATGGCTCGCGACGAGGTCGAGCGCGTCAAGTTCTGGGCCGGGCGCAAGAACGCCTTCCCGGCCGTAGGGCGTATTTCGCCGGACTACTACTGCATGGACGGCACCATCCCGCGTCGCGAGCTGCCCGGTGTGCTCAGGCGCATCCGTGAACTGTCCGAGGCCTTCGGCCTGCGTGTGGCCAACGTGTTCCACGCCGGTGACGGCAACATGCACCCCTTGATTCTGTTCGATGCCAACCAGCCCGGTGAACTGGCGCGTGCCGAGTCACTGGGCGGCAAGATCCTCGAACTCTGCGTCGCGGTGGGCGGCACCATCACCGGTGAGCACGGCGTGGGGCGCGAGAAGATCAACCAGATGTGTGCCCAGTTCAACAGCGACGAACTCACCCTGTTCCACGCCGTGAAAGCCGCCTTTGATCCCGGCAGCCTGCTCAACCCGGGCAAGAACATCCCTACCCTGCACCGCTGCGCCGAATTCGGTGCCCTGCACGTCCATCACGGCAAGCTGCCTTTTCCTGATCTGGAGCGTTTCTAATGGTTATGCCGCATGACTGCGACGCCAGCGCGGCGCTGCTGGAGCAGGTCAATGACGCCCTCGACAACTCGACTGCGTTGCGCATCCAGGGTGGTAACAGCAAGGCGTTTCTCGGCCGTAACGTTGACGGCAAAGTGCTCGATACCCGTGCTCATCGCGGCATCGTCAGCTACGACCCGACCGAGCTGGTGATCACCGCCCGCGCCGGCACACCGCTGGCGGAGCTGGAAGCGGTGCTGGACGCGGCCGGGCAGATGCTCACGTGTGAGCCTGCGCGCCATGGCGACACCGCGACCCTCGGCGGAATGCTCGCTACAGGCCTCTCGGGCCCGCGGCGGCCGTGGTCCGGCGCGGTGCGCGACCTGGTCTTGGGTACCCGATTGATCACAGGTACCGGCAAGCACCTGCGTTTCGGTGGCGAGGTCATGAAAAACGTTGCCGGCTATGACCTGTCGCGTTTGCTGGCCGGCAGTTTTGGCTGCCTGGGCGTGATTACCGAAGTGTCGCTCAAAGTGCTGCCCAAGCCCCGCCAGTGCCTCAGCCTGCGCCTGGAGATGGAGGTCGCCGTGGCGCTGCGCAAGCTCGCCGAGTGGGGCCAGCAACCCATTCCACTGAGCGCCGCCAGTCATGACGGCCAGGCGCTGCACCTGCGCCTGGAAGGCGGCGAAAGTTCGGTGATGGCCGCGCGCGAGCGTCTTGGCGGTGAACTGATCGAGAGCACGTACTGGGCCGAGCTGCGTGAGCAGCGCCTGGAGTTCTTCACCACCCCGGGCCCGCTGTGGCGCTTGTCGGTACCGACCAGCACCGGCGTGCTGGCGCTGCCCGGCGAGCAACTGATCGACTGGGGTGGCGCGCAGCGCTGGCTGAAGTCCGATGCCAATGCCGCGCTGATCCGCCAACTCACCGCCGACGTCGGTGGCCACGCCACCTGCTTCACTGCCGGCCACTGCGACAGCCCGTTTCATCCGCTGTCACCGCCTTTGCTGCGCTACCACCGGCAACTCAAAGCTCAGCTCGACCCCCAGGGCATCTTCAACCCTGGCCGCATGTACAGCGAGGTGTAGCCGTGCAGACCCATTTGAGTGAACAGGCCAGGCAACTGCCGCGTGCCGAGGAAGCCGAACGCATCCTGCGCAGCTGTGTGCATTGCGGCTTCTGCAATGCCACCTGCCCGACGTACCAGCTGATTGGCGACGAGCTCGACGGCCCGCGCGGGCGCATTTACCTGATCAAGCAAGTGCTGGAGGGCAATGAAGTCACCGCCAAGACCCAACTGCACCTGGACCGCTGCCTGAGCTGCCGCAATTGCGAAACCACCTGCCCGTCGGGGGTGGAGTACCACAATCTGCTGGACATAGGCCGCGCCGTCGTCGACGCTGCCGTGCCTCGCCCGCTGGCGCAACGGGCGTTGCGTGAAAGCGTGCGTGCCGTTGTGCCGCATGCCGGTCTGTTCAAGGGGCTGACCCAGGTCGCCCAGGTGTTTCGCCCACTGCTACCCGCCAACCTCCAGGCCAAATTGCCGCGCACCTCCCGTGCCACCACACCTCGCCCCGCGCCCCGTCATGCCCGCCGCGTGCTGATGCTTGAAGGTTGTGTGCAGCCTGGCCTGGCCCCCAACACCAACGCTGCCGCGGCGCGGGTACTCGACCGCCTCGGCATCAGCGTCACACCGATCCATGAAGCCGGTTGCTGCGGTGCGGTGGACTACCACCTCAACGCCCAGGCGCACGGCCTGCAGCGTGCACGCCAGAACATCGATGCCTGGTGGCCCGCCATCGAACTGGGCGCCGAGGCCATTGTGCAAACCGCCAGCGGGTGCGGCGCGTTTGTCAAAGAGTACGGCCACCTGCTGGCGCATGACCCGATCTATGCCCAGAAGGCCAGGCGCGTGAGTTCCCTGGCCAAGGATCTGGTCGAGGTGCTCGGCGTCGAGCCCCTGGAGCAGCTCGGCGTACGCACCGACAAACGCCTGGCGTTCCATTGCCCCTGCACCCTGCAACATGCGCAAAAGCTCGGGGGCGCGGTAGAGGGCGTGCTCACTCGCCTCGGTTTCGCACTGACGGCTGTCCCCGACAGCCACCTGTGTTGCGGCTCGGCCGGGACCTATTCGCTGACCCAGCCCGCGTTGTCCAGGCAACTGCGCGACAACAAGCTCAATGCCCTGGAAAGCGGCAAGCCCGAGGTGATCGTCACCGCCAACATCGGCTGCCAGGCCCACCTCGACGGCGCCGGTCGCACACCGGTGCGGCACTGGATCGAACTCGTCGATGAAGCGCTGGATATGAAGACTGGCGTAGGCTATTGATTTGCAAAGAGATGTATTAATTGCTTATTTGTAAGCCTCACACAAAATCGGTACGTTCCCTGCGCTAGAACTGGTTACAACTGAATTCTTTTCCGGCCGTCACAGTACCGGACGTCGACAGGAAACCCTCACGCTTAAAAATTCAGACCATTCCTATATCGCAAAACTGCGAAGCGCGAATAATAAGCCCCGATTTTCAAGGTGTAGGGGCGGGTTTGTAGTTATAACACCGGCAAACTATTGACTCGAACCAAGTTCATCCCAGCCTGTGTGTCCGCTTTTAGGTATGTGTCAGAAAAGGGCTTGATTATGTTTTCATTCACAGCAACGCTGTGCGCAACATTGGCGGCTTCATGGCTCGGGGTGACGCTCATTTGTCAACTACTGGCGTACTACCGTTACTGGCTGGACGACTTTGAAAAGCCGCTAGGGCCCAACCCGGCCATGCAGCTGTTGCGAGGTGCCTTTGACTTGCCACTGGAAAAAATCAGAACACCCGAACTGCTCATGATCAGCCTGATATGTCTGCTGGTACTGCCGATAGCACTGATCGTGGCATTTGGCGTCTATCTGGCGTTCTGCCACCGAGAGAGCCGCCGGGTGAAGAAGTTGGCAAGGGTTGATTACTATCACCCACTGACAGCGATCTCGCGCTCCACCGAAAAAGCACCCCGCCTCCCAACGGCCATGTCCTGACTGAGCCATCCCAGTGGATCGCCCCCCGGTTGCCGCGTCTGGCCGAGGGGGCACTTCCACCCCGTTCAGCCGACACCTCCATGCCTGATATGAGGCCAATCAGGAGGTGCCCTGAGCCACCCACAGCGCCCACCGCCTCAGGCTGGATCGCTACTCCCAACAAACTGACGCTCGATGAGACCCAGGCCACCAGGGCCTTAGAAGTCGTGTGCGTCTGGAACCAACAGAGAACAACATGAAACGCATTTCAAACCGCGCCCGGCACGGCCGGCGCCAGCACCAAATCCACTTGCCGCCGAGCGGCTTGCGAGGTATCGGCGATGGCCGAGAAGAGGACGTGAGCAGCCGAGCACTCGGCGGATTACCGCGAGTGGAGGAAGGCAGAAGCGCAGTGCTTCAGTATCGAAACGGTAATAGTTGGTGAGTTAGTGATCGCCCTGCTGGTTTCTGCCCCGTGCTGGGGTGATCACTGATAGCCACTTCAAGGAATCATGCCCTCCCCGCGAGGCTGGTGGCTGCTTGGAGCACATTTCCAGTCTCCCGCATGACTGCGCCGAGCCATCCAATATCAAGCGTTTTGGAAGTGACTCGAAAACGAAGTGGAAGCGATGAACTTTTGGCGGTCCCAGCCGTGGTCCCAAGGCCCTATTTTTAGAACCCCAGAAACGCAAAAAGCCCTGAATAATCAGGGCTTTGAAAGTGGCGGAAGCGTAGAGATTCGAACTCTAGGATAGTTGCCCATCGACGGTTTTCAAGTCCACAAAATTTTCATTACAAAACAGAAGCTTACGTAAGATTCCGTTCCGCACCTCAGCTAGAGTGAATGGGCTGGAAGCCTTATCCCGCAAGGGGTTCGGATGCAGTTGCGGAATCGATTTGAGGCCCGCTTGACCTATCGAACAACCTCATCCCAAGGCTCGGACTGGTAGTCCGTAACGGCGTGGTAAAGAGACTCTGCCTCCAGGCGCAAACGCTCCACTTCATTTGCCAGTCTGCCCGCTTCCTGGGTTTCATGGTACCGCTGCAATGCATCAATAGCCTGCTGGATCAGCGGTTCGCCAGCCTCGATCAGTCCGCTTAAGGTTTTCATAAATGAGCCCCTTACCCTCGAATGATCATTGTACCCCCCACGTCGGAGGCAGGAAGACGCGCAATTCGGCCCGATGATGGATTGGACAGACTGAAACGCAAGGCCCCATTGACAGAAGTCCAGTGAGATCGAACAGTCGCTGCCGCATCAATGGATGCCCAACTGACCTGCGCAAGACGTATTCCCCGTACGCTTACACAGGGTCTTTGCAAAGGATGCTGATAATAACCAGCAACGATACTTGAGCGTGCCCCTGCCGGTGATGGCTGTCGTAAACCGAGCCCAATAGGGCTCCACCCGCTGGGCTTCCATCCTCACGCCGCCGCCATCCTGGCTGCGCGCTCCGCTTGCACAGTTTGCGCGTGGTCGCGTTATCCTTGTGGGGATCGCCTACCTGTATTACTTATCAAATTTGCTAAAACGCGATGAGACCGTTGCAGCATCCATAACTTCCCAAGCCTCCGGATCTGCGGTGGCTTGAACCATCACCCATGCCCGCCATAGGAAAAATGCGGCAGCCAAACTCGCTTCTACAACAGCCACCACGGTGGTGTTGTACATAACGTCAGCGGTACCCATATAGTAATTCACAGGGAGGACAGATAGTGCCCAGCCGGCTACAAACACAAAGCAAAAAGCGAACACGGAAACTACAGCGAGGAGCATAGGAACTTTATAGCGGAATTCGGTGGAAAACATCTTTTCGCCGCTTTCCTTTTTAAGACCATACAAGATCCCCTCGTTTTTCCCTTTATCCTTATTATTTTTAAAGAGTCCGTACAGAGTAACATTTTCGCCAACGTTCAGCTCTTCGTATATCCTGCTTGCCATTTTCAGTTTTGGAATCACTGCTCCGTCGATTTTTACACTAGCAGTGAAACCACCGTCCATACGACTGACAGACTCAACATGGTCGAGCTTGCCGGTAATTTTTGCGCAATCAAACTTCATTCACATGTCCTTGCATTGTCGTTGCCGAGGTGCACCTTCAGTGCAACCCCGCACTCGTAGCTGCCTGTCGCAATCGCGACAGCCAACGCATGGCTCCAGGCCCTCCACCTCCTTGGTGGGTCGACTAGGCCTTCGGAAGCCCTGGGACAGCGATGTCAACTTGCCATCCCGCGCGGGAATATATTGCCTGGAATGGCATTTGGCAATTATGGCTTTATCCTCAGTTTTGAGGCTCGAATGCGGGCTAGGACATAGAGTGTCCACTCTGGCTCGATAACGGACGCGAGGAAAATGGATAGGGATTTGAACCCGCCCGGCGCCCTCCTTAGGCCGCTTTAGGCCAGCAAAACCTGGCGTCACAGTACGCACATTCGGTCTTCCGCGGCCCTGAGCGGCCCAGTATCTGCCCTAAATTTGCCCTAAGAATTTTCAGCATAACGCCCTGACCACACGCTGATGTGCGGCCTAGCCTGACGCGCTGGACTGCCTTACGACTGCACCCCACAAGCGGCAGCGCAATGCACTCACGCTGGCTCCATAGCCCGAACACACCTGTACTGGCACAATGCGTTCAGACCCTGACACGGATAGGCTTCAGGTTGGCTCACTCGGCCCCACAGGCTCTAGCTCTGTCATCGAGACCCAGGCCCCAAAATCGTATTGCAGATAGGAACGGATCCACTATGAGCAGTCTAGTCCCCAAGCCACAAATGCAGTTAGTTGACCCACAAGCGCAGATGGTCGTTGAGCTGCTGCAAGCCATTGGCTTGCCGCATGAAAATATCATTGCCTCCCAAGAGGAAAGGGCAATTATTGGGCAGGCATTACCGGCATTGATTGAATCACTCCCTCATGATGCCAAACAAGGTGCTAGATACCTTTCAAAATTTGTTGTAGGCGCAGGATTTGGACTTTTTGACTACTCCCTCAATGCGATTTGGAACGAAGTCGTTCTAGACTTACACAAGAAAGTAATAGCTTATGGGCTCGACATCTTTTACGACGCGGCAATCGGAGGAAAAAACAGGGAGTTTTATCAAACGGAAGACGACCTTCGCGCAGTAAAAGACGCAACTCTTCTGGATACATGCCGAAAGCTTGAACTGATTAGTGAGACAACAACAAAAAAACTCAAGCACATGCTCGACATGCGCAACGATATTGGGATATCCCACCCAACAAACTACACAATTAACGCTTACGAGCTTTTAGCGTGGCTTACAAACTGCATCAAAGATGTGCTGAAGGATCGACCAACTGAGTCCGCACTGCAGGTCCAGGCTTTTATCCAGAATCTCCGCACATACACGCAGCCTCTAGACGCAGCTTACCTTGCCAGCATTACTAGCAAAATAAATGAGCTCGCGTCTCATCACTGCGGGAACATCCTCAGAACTATGTTTGGGATCTATGTAGCCGCAGATACGGACCCACAAGTCAGGAAGAATATTTCCCTCCTTTCAGTTCCTGTCTGGCAAGCTAGCAATGAGGATTTCAAATATCGCCTTGGGTTAACTCTCGAGGGTTACAACACTAACCTCCACAAAGACAAATACGAGCTTGGCGTTCAGTTTCTCCAAGCCGTTAATGGTAATGCATTCCGCTCAGGTGCTGAGCGAGCGATTATCGTAGATGGACTGATAGACTCGTTACTAGAAAAACATAATGCTTGGGACAACTTCCACCACGAAGCCCCAGTAGCTGACGACATAATGTCTTACATACACAATCAGCAGGACATTCTTGCGAATTTCGCACCCAAGCTGATTAAGGTTTTCCTGATTTGTCGAATCGGTAACGGCCGGCCATATTGCAGCGGAGTTTCCCCAAGAGGTGCAATTTATTACGATAAACTTCTAGGTTTGCTAGGTGACCAATGGGCGCCTACTGCACTAGCAGCACTCACGAGCTTTGAAATCCAGGTTAAACTTAGTGACGAGCTTTGCCGTAAACAAGCCTGCAAAGCGCTGGAAAAAATCAAAGCCGGCGTGGTCAATCAGCGCCTTCAGGAGTGCATCGACTTTCTCCTGACACACCTTCCAGGTAACGGCAAAGCACCACTAGACAGCAGGTTTAAGCAGCTAACAGCTGGTTATCTGACCTGGTCATGAGTCCGCTTTGATTCGACTATTACACACTCCAATTGTGCTGGAGTATTAACACGCAAAAGCGCCGAAGCCCCACAGAACAAGGGAGCCGGCGCTTTTTTGCATAAACGCAAACGTGCATAAGTTGGCATCGCTTGGCATAGATTGGCGTATGGTTTGCCCCATTTATGCCCCATGTGACGATTGGGGACTAGCCAAAATCATCGCGCCTCGAATACTGTATATACATACAGAAAACGAGGATGCAAAAGTGACAGCAGAGCTTTTCGATTTAGACCAGGCTCGAAGCCGAAAGCAAGCGAATCAAGAGCTGTGCCTGACGCCAGAAGCCTTCCCAATAGCCTTTGATCAGGATCACTGCCTACAGGCCCGCGAACTACTTGGATGGTCTGTCGAAGCTCTAGCCTTTCGCGCAGGCGTCTCCATCAAAGCTATCAGAGACTTTGAGTCCCGGGCCCGTCAGCTTCGCCCCGTAACGATACAAGCACTTTCGTTTGCATTTGAAAAAGAGGCCCTGATCTTCTTCCCCGGCCAAAAGCCGATGATCGCAGATAACCTGCGCGGGGCGACTCCGGACCCCAGCACCAGGCATGACTTTCATTTAGTCGAATGATCGCCTAGTGCCCCCACCTAATGAGCAAGCACTCACATACCAAACCAGAGGCCTTGGCGCACTGGCACGGAATGCTGCGCAATGAACATTTGAGGCTGAGCAATCCTGAGGTGTACCTGCAAATCATGAGGTCAACTACCGAAGACCTAGACGCCCTTGGCCTGTTCGACCCGCTGGAACTACACGACCTGAGAGAGCAGGTACAGGCGGCTTACACTGCCGGACTGGAAGAGCAGTTTGCCCAGGAGCTGTACTGCCGAGCATCCAGCTACAACGTAGTGCCCGAAGGTGGCCGTTCTCGCGTGGGATACATCAAACAGGGTAACTACTATGAAGAGAATCGCACTGACGCCTTCAGTTTCGATGGGATGGTGACTCAAGAGCGTGACCAGCTCCGAATTGTGCTGCGTACTTCCGGCGAGCTTGGCGTGATCAAAGGTCTACTCATTTTAGGGCAGGACGGTAAAACCTTTCGTCTAATCGAAACGGCACGGATGATCGACGGAAAAATGCTCGAGGGTGTTGGAGATCCTGACGCCTATCGGGTGCTGGTGGACCTGGCGCAGGAAGCGTTCGAGGGTAATGATTGGGTGCGGTACCGGATCCTGCGGGATCGGGTGAGATACTCGCCGTTCAAGTGTTGCCCGGCGTGCTGTGATTCGTTCGCTCAACGCGAAGATTGTGAGGTCTGCGGTGGGCAGGGATTCGTACCAGATGACCTGGGAGAACCGGGATGTGCGGAAGACTGAGCCAGTACCGGGGTATCCACGACTTTGTGGATGCCTTAAGTATGAGTTGCCCGCTGGCCAACAGCGCCGGCGAGCAGCCGTTAGATCGTTACAACGTCGCTCCAACTACTCAAGTAGCCGTGTTGAACATGCAGGATGGCGTGCTACATGCAGACCTGGTGCGCTGGGGTTGGCGACCGCACTGGGCTAAGGACCGAGTAGCACCCATCAATGCTCAAGTGGAGAAAGTCGCTCACGGCCTATTCTTCAGGGCTATCTGGCCGCACCGGAACATTGTGCCAATCGACAATTGGTTTGAGTGGGTTTTCGATCTGACCACTGCCGAGGCGCTACGCCTGACCCAAAGGTAAGACGACTACCATCTGCTTGAGTAATATCACTCAGCGCTCCCAAGACAGCTGGCCTGGCCCAAGGATAGGGATTTGAACTCGCCCGCATTTCGCGGCAGGCCGTATCAAGCCCGAAAACTCTGCTCGTCACCTAGAACAAAAAGGCTCATTACGGCTTCATGCGGCCCCAATTCTGCCCTAAATCTAACTCAACTTTTCCAACTTATTCGCTTGGCTTTTACTGTCTATGCACACAGTATCGGGCGACTTCACAGTAACCACAATCATTCTTGATGGGCGACCGCTTCGCCTGAACATGGACGTTGCTCGCAACGAAGCAACACCGCTATCCTCGCAGTTCGTGCGAAAAACCCACTAACAAAATTCAGGCGAAAATTGAATAATGAACAAACTTTCGGCAGCCACCACGTACCTGCAAACGTCCTTTGTCAATGCAGCAACCGATGAGCTTATACCTAGGGGATACGGAACTGGATTTTTCACAAGGAAAAATGGAGAGCTATTTCTCGTCACAAACTGGCACATATTCAGTGGAATAGATCCATCTAAGCCTGAGATGATAGGCGAACTACCACCTCCGCACCTCTTAAAAATTACTGCCGTGAGCAAAAAAAATACATTATCAGAAATCACCTGCCCGCTATACGACCCAGAAATGAATCCAATATGGCTTGAGCACAATATGGGAGGGAAAGTCGATATAGCCGTTTATCCTCTACCCGATTCTATACAAGATCATTTTCATATTTTTGAAATCGAAAAATTTGCAGAATCTGAAATTGACGAAGCGGTTGGTAAGGATGCCTTCATATTAGGCTATCCTTTCAGCCATGTCGAATTGACGGAGGCTTTCGGGCAATCTACTCCTTATTATCTTCCAGTTTGGAAGCGAGCCAGCATAGCCACTGAACCGTCGTATCGATTAGCGGATAGAGTCATATTGCTGGATTCGCTTTCAAGGCCTGGCATGTCTGGAGCGCCAGTCTTAATTTCAGAGGACAAAGAGGTTGTTAAGTTTCCAAACCGTGAAGCTTCCGCAGCCGCCAGGCGCTTCGCCGATGGAGATCTAAGTGCCCTCGCCGGACTCGATACAAGCTCGATGACACACGGTACTGAGAGAGCATTCAAGCTTCTTGGAATATACTCCGGCGTGATCGGAGACACGAAACTTGCCCAAACTGCGCTCGGGCGGTGCTGGCATGTCGACGCAATTGAAGAAACACTTACACAGCAAAAAAATGGAGAAATGCCATTCCATGCTCCAGTATCTACGCCCGCATACCAGAAACTACTTCAGCAATGCTCAGGGCAGCTAGTTATGAAAGATAAAAATGGAGACATCACCCAAACAATAGAGCTTAATAAATAACGTCAAATATGCTGCACGCTCGTGTCTTACCAACTGTTTATCCTAGCACAGAAGCGAGGTACTCGACTCCCGCGCCTGGAGTTGCAGAAAGTCTGTGTGAATTCAAAGGGCCGGGCTGGATGTTGGCGCATCTACCCGGCTCGCCTCTTTTCATTTGGCGACTTCGCGAACGTAGGCCTGGCAGGCCTTCAGAGCGATCAGTCCTCGATCACCGTCGTCGGTGATGCCGAAAATTCGTTGAGCATGCGCTGGGTCAAGTCGGGCGCGAACGGCTCCATGAACCACGCCTGCGGTGCCGGCGGCTTCTCGCATCCCACCGTCACAACCCTGGGCGGCAAAGGCTCCGGCGTCGACAAGGACTGACAGCCGCAAGTCAGCAGTAGCCAGCCTGTCACGCAGGCGAGCTTGAGTCTGTTGTGCATCGTTCATTTCCTTCCAATGGGTTTTGCCCTGTTCCTGCAGGCGATCCTCCAGGGCTTGTCGCTGGCTTTTCTGCGCTGCCAACTGCTCCAAGGCTGCAGCTGCAGCTTCCTCACGCTCACGACCGTGAGCCCGATCTCTGTCCGCCAGCTGCTGGACATAACCTGCAGCCTGTTCAGCCAACTGCTTTCCGTACTCGCAGGCCTGCCACACCCAAGCCACACGCCCGCCGGCATAGAGCCCGACCGCCACAGCCAGAAGTGCGATACGCCAATTCAGCGGCATTACTGCAACACCTCAAGCGCCCGCTTGTAGAGCGCCTGGCGATCCTTCAACCCATTCAGGCCACCATTGATACGGCGGGTGATCAGCTCGAACACCGAGTCATCGGCCCGCAGCACCTTGTCCGCGAGGCTATTGAGTCCTGCCCGCTGCCAGTACCAGCCGGCAGACAGCAACGCATAGACGGGCTGTTCAAGCAGCTCAGGGGTGTTGAGCAATCGACTATCGCCGAACAGCGCTTCGCTGCAGGCTTCGTAGTTGTCGTGGCCGGTGATCTGAATCAATCCCCGGCCGCGATACTTCTGGCCATCGCCATCGGCCTCGGGGCTGTTGCCCAGGCGCTTGGCCAAGCTGCCGGTGTCGTACTTGGATAGGTAGGCATCGCCCCCCAACTCTCGGACGTAACGCAACTGGCCAGATTCGTGACCAATCTGGGCGATGAACGCGGCCATGCGCAGACGAGTGATGATGGCGTACTTGCCCATCGCGGCATTCAGCCCAGGAACAAAAACGCCGGCATTGCGGCCGGCGTTAGGGAGGATCTGCAGCAATTGCTGCGTATTGATAGCCATAGGTTTTTCTCCATTGCTGACCACATGGGTCGTTAGGGTTGTAGGTCCACGGTCTTGAGTTCTTTGGATTCTTTCGTCTTCTTCTCGCCGGCCTTGGCCTTGCCTTTCTTGCCGCCGTTGCATTCGACGGTCGTCGTCCAACCGGACTGGGTAAACACCTGCTCGACCGAATCCACCAGGTACTCGCCATCGAGGCCGACCTTGAATCCCTGGGCGATAATCAGGCGCTCGGCAAACAGATCCGTGCGGCCGGCCATTTCCAGCCGCACACCGGCAGTGCTGCGGTTGAACGCGGCCAAGCGCGCCTTGCCGGCCTGCTCGGCGGCGGTCTTGTTCGGATAAATGTGCCGATCGGTATGCACAGGCGGCAGGCCGCTGGGGGACTCGTCGTTCTCAAGGTCGACTACTTTCAGTTCGCCCGACTTCGGGTCCTGATGCTTGGTCTGAACGCTCTTGTGGGTGGTCTTATCACTGACCCGAAACTGATAGCGGCTCACGTCCCGCCGGGTGATGGTTACGGTGCCCAGGGCCTTGCCGCTCGCGCTTTGACCAGCCTGGCGCGGCAGCACCAGCAACTTGCCGTCGCCGACCTTGGCAGTGCAGTCGTACTGTTTGGCCAGGCGGGTGATGAAGTTGAAGTCCGATTCGTTGAGTTGGTCGACACGGGGCACCTTGCTGGCCACCGGGCAGACCGGCTCCCAGCCGTTGCGTGCCGCAATGTCCCGAACGATTTGCTGCAAGGGCACACCCTCCCAACTGCCGCTGCGCGTGGTCTTGCCGCTGCCGCGCATGTCACTGGCCTTGCCGCGAATGACCAGGCTGTCAGGCGGGCCGGACAGCTCGACCTCATCGACCGTGTATCGGCCCAAACGAGCCAGGGACTGACCGGCATACCCCAGGAACACTTCGATACTTGCACCACGACGCGGCAGAAGCACCGCCTGGTCACGGTCATCAATGCGCAACTCGAATTCGTCGGACTCCATCCCCGGCTTGTCACTGGTGCGCAGCGACAGCAGCCGGTCATTGATCATCGCGGAAATGTCTCTGCCATCCGCGACGATACGAAAAGTGGGTTTCATGCTTGGGGCTCCAGAAAAGCAAAACCCCGCACGGGGCGGGGCTTCTTTGTTAGGCGTAACGCGGGATCAATCCCACAGTTGCACCAGCGTTTCGGTCGGCGCCGGCAGTTCTGGCAAGTGAAACACCAAGCCAGCGCGGTACGGCTGCGCCTGCCTGGCCAGATCGGGGTTGGCATCTAGCACCGCCTCCACCGTGCCGTTGAGGTGTCCGTAATGGTTCTGACAGATCACATCGAGCAAATCCCCGTCAGATGTTCTGCAGGTCGCCGCCATAGCTCACAAACTCCAGGCTAAAGGACTGTTTACGCGGGATACCACCGGCAAGCAGATGGCTTTGCTCTTCGTCCAGACTGAGCAAGCACCAGGTGCCCAGCACCTCGCCATAGCCCGTGATCAGGCTCAGCGGCTCCAAGGCCCTGCCGATACTGCGCAGGGTGTCCAGTTGCTTGAGCCCACCCTTGAAGCCGGGAAAGATCGCGCCCTTGAGGCTCAGCTTATCCTCACCTTGGCCGATGGCCTGCTGGGCAATGCTGCGGCTCAAACGCTCCTGGCCAGCCCAGCGAAACGCGGTCTGCCGACGCAGCTCATCGAACGCCGCCGTGTTGAGGTTGAAGTAATACGGCCGCGCATCCGGGCGCAGGGGTTGGATGATGAGCAGGTGCGGGAACGGCGTCACCGACTGGGCTGCCGGGGTTGCCAGCGGCGAAAAACTCGCCGTCGACACCACGTTGGCCAGCGACGGGCTTAGCTTGCCCGCCACCTTGTTGATTGCCTCCCCGGCCCGGGCTGATTGCTCCCTGAGCGTGCCCATGCGCGCCTGCACCTGAGACATTCCTGAGGTGGCCTGACCATACATGGCCGCTACTTCGCCCACCTTGGACTGCGCCAGGTTGATTCCACGCATGGTGCGCTGCAGCTTGGCGCCCACTTCCGGGCCCACAAACGGGATACTTTCCAGCTCAGAAGCGGCCCCGGTAATGTCGCCGATGGCTCCATTCATGGGGCCCAGCATGCCGTCGAGCCCCTGACGGCCGGCCTCCCCGGCTTGCACCAGGGATTTCAAACCGGATTCCATCTGTTCCATGTAGGGCATTCCCCCTCCTTATGCGTGCGGTGCATCGAGCAATTGACGGCTCAGTGCCTGGCGGCTGTATTCCTCGAACTGCCGCTGCAGGTGCGGAGCAAGCTCATTGGCCAACTGCGCGGGATCTTTCACATCCCCATTGACCGTGACCTCAATTTTTGGGGCAAAGCTGAACTGCTGGTCGATCTTTGGTGCCTCGGGTTTACGCTGCTCGACCACCTTGGTCGGTACCGGCAAAGCCGCCGCCGGCGGCACAGCCGGGACCAGGGAACGCACCACGTCGCCAAGCTCGTTTGCCTTACCTGCAGGCGCGCCCGGCACAATGATCGGCACCTGGGGCTTTCCTTGATCCACAATCTTGGTCACTACCGGAGCAGCCGGTACCGACGCTGCGGGTGCCGGTCGGCTTGGTCCTGATAGTGGAGTACTGGACACCGGCGCCGGCATTGCTGCCACTATCGGCGCCGCCGCAGGCTCTGGTCGCACCAACCCAGCACCAGGGAACCGCAACTTGTGGCTGGCCAGGGCCGGCAGCAAGAACGGGTCTTTAGCGTTCGGGTCGCGCGGGTCGTAGGGCACCGCCGGCGGCTGCTCAGCCACCACGGGCGCCGGTGCTGACACTTGCACTGGCACGGGCGCCGGCATTGTTGCCACCACAGGCGCGGCGACTGGCTCCTGCGGCACCAACTCGGCGCCAGGGAAACGAGCCTTGTGGCTGGCCAAGGCCGGCAGCAAGAACGGGTCTTTGGCGTTCGGGTCGCGTGGGTCGTAGGACACCGCCGGTGGCTTCTCAGCCACCACGGGCGCCGCTGCTGACAGTTGCACTGGCACGGGCGCCGGCATTGTTGCCACCACAGGCGCGGCCACCGGCTCCTGCGGCACCAACTCGGCGCCAGGGAAACGAGCCTTGTGACTGGCCAAGGCCGGCAGCAAGAACGGGTCTTTGGCGTTCGGGTCGCGTGGGTCGTAGGACACCGCCGGCGGCTGCTCAGCCACCACGGGCGCCGCAGCTGGTACTGGCATTGGGACGGGCGCCGGCATGGTAACCACGACCGGCGGCACAACAGGCCCAGGCAAAGCAGGGGCTGCTGGTACGGGCGCCACCTCGACAGCCTTGGCCTGCTGGGTCGCCGGCGCCTTCTCCACCAGCGGACTCTCGCCGGCGGCGACTTCGTCTGGCTTGTCTTCCCCGCCAAACCAGCTCTTGCCCAGCAGGCCACCCAGACTTTCCCCACCCATGCCGCCGAGGAACGCACCAACCGCGCCACCAACGAGGGGACCAACTATCGGAATAACGGCTCCGAGCGCTGCGCCCGTAGCCGCTCCCGCCAGCGCGCCACCCAACCCACCTACCGCACCGCCATAACCCTCGGCTTTTTCTTCCTTGGTTTCGGCGTTCATGTAGGTGTCGACAGCCTTCACACCGGCATCGAGCATCGAGCCACCCGGCATTACCCGGCCGACCATACCCAACTTGCCTGCGGCACCAAGCATCTTGGCAAATCGCCCTGGTGCAATTGCTGGAGCAGCCAATTTCGGCGCGGGAGTAGCACGCCCCGCCGTTCGCCGCTGACGTCGTCGTGCCCGGCGCGACCCTGCAGGGGCCGCCCCAGTAGCACCCACACTGCCAATGGCGTTGGCATTGACAACAAACACCCGCTGCGGCTCCTTACTGCTGCCGGCGTTGTCGTCATTGCTAGCCCCCAGCAATCCACCCAATGCCTTGAGGCCAGCGTCAACAGGCTTGATACCGGTTTGCGGGCCCTTCTCGGCCACAGCCTCCGCAACGTCGCCCAACCCCTTGGAGCCAGCACGTCCAAGCACCACGCCCCGCCCGATGTTGGCCATGCCCCGAGCAACCTTCAGGCCGCTCAGCACCGTTTTCAGTGCCACAAACGCCGCGCCGGCAGCGGTAAGGCCAAACACCACCGCCTGCGAGCCATCCGACAAGTTGGTTAGCCCCTGGGCCACAGCCTTGATGCTCTTGGCCACCAGATCAGTCGCCGGGCGAATGGCATCGCCCATGCTGCGCATGGCGTCGTTGGCCGCCTGCGCCGTCTCAGCCCACATCTGTGCCGAGGATTCGCGGCGTTCAGCCAAGTTCTTGTCGAGAATGCCCGCCGCGTCCTTCGAGGTCGATTGCGCTTTCAGGTTTTCGTACAGCCCACGGTTGGCCGCGTAAGCCGTCAGGGCTGCTTTGACCTGCATGTCGGCAAAGATGTCGCCGGTACGCAGGGACTTTTCCAGGGACTCAAGCGCCGCCTTGGCCTTCTCGGGATCAACTTCCTTGCTGATGTTAGCCTGGGCTTCGGCCATCTTCGCAGCCTTGGCCGGGTCGGTGGCTTGAACGTACTTCATGGCCAAGGCAAAGCTGGATTCAAGGGTCGACATACCCTTTTGAATGCCCGAGTTCAGCGACGACTGATAGTCGATACCAGCATCCGCATAAGCCTTGACCACATCCCCGGAACCGATCTTTTCCATCCAGTTCTTGAGGTTGTTGGCCGCCTCGTCCGAGCCGCCGGCAGTCTTCATCTGCACTTGCAGCATCGCACCCAGCGAGCTAACCGCGCCCAGGCCGGTGCTGCCGTTCTTCTCCATGCCCGCCAGCAACTGCGGGAACCACTTGGCCATATCGGCGGCTTCAAAGCTGCCCGCCTGGCCCTGCAGGGCGATAGCCTCCAGGGCTTGCTGCATGACCTTGGGGTCAGTGATCTTGGCGTTCTGCTCCAGCGCCTGAATCATGCTCGCGGTATCGACGCCGCTGGCCCCCTGGCCAATGGCGAATTTGGCCGCCACCGGCGCATAGGCCATCGCCTTGTCCAGCTCCATGCCGGCGCCAACCAACTGGTTGACCAGATCGGCCACGTCGTTGCGGGCCATGCCGGTGTCTTGCGCGGTCTGAATGACCGTGCGCGACATGGCCGCCTCTTTCGGCTGATTGGCGACGCCGGCCTTGATCGCAATGTCACGGATGATCGCTTGATAGTCCGCGCTGATCTTGCCAGCCACACCGAGCGCACCAACGCCAACCACGGCCTGGCCAACGCTCGACCTGACCCCGGCCTTACCCTGCTCGATCTGTTGGCGTCCTTTGATCTGCAGATCGGCCGACTTTGCAGTTCGACCCAGGCGCTGATACTCGCGATTGAGTCGCCCTACTTCGACACCCTGCTTGCGCAGGCTTTCCAGGTTACCGTCCAGCTTGCGCAACAACCCGGCCGCCGAGGCCGCGCCACTGTCATGCGCTTTCTTCCACTCCTCGCGCAAGCGAATGGTTTCGCCGATGGTGCTTTTCAACACCTTGGCCTTGTTGCCCTGCTGCTCCAGCTTCTTGATGCCGCTGGTAACCGTATTGAAGGCAGCCCCCACCGACGAACTGACAACACCGCCGATGACCAGCCCTAACGACAGCTTGTTCGCCATGACTCCCCCTTGAGTGCGGGCTCAATCCGTGAGCCACCAGACCATGTCGCTGTAGGACATGGTCATGATTTCTTCAGCAGAAAAGTTCAGTTCGGCAGCCAGTCGCTTGGCTGCCAGTTTCTGCATGGCGGGGTCAAAGCTCGTCGTCTTGCACCAGGCGAAAATAGCCGGCCTGCACGCGGGCATAGTCCTTGAGCGTCAGCCCCTCCAGATCCTTGGGCCCGACCTCGGCCAGGGAGGCGAACAGGTTCATTTCGCGTTGCTCATCATCGCCGCCGGCGGTCGCCTGGGCGGCGCGGATGTCGCGCACGGTCGGGGCACGCAGGCGCAGCGCATCGACCTCTACGCCGTTGGCTTGAGTGGGTTTGCTTAGCGTTACGGTAACGGCGTCAGTGCCCAGCTTAAGGAACGACGGGATTTTGATTGCATTGCTCATCAGGGATTTCCTTACAGGCCAAGGGCCGAACGTTGGGCAGTGAGTTGGTCGACACCGTTGATGACACGCTTCATGCCAATCGGGTCGATTTCGTAGATGAGCTGGCCTTTAACCTCCAGCTTGTAATAGGTCACAGCGACGTTGTGCTTGATTTCAGACTTGTCGCCGGGCTTCCAGTCGCCCATATCGACCTCTTTCAGCGAGCCGCGCAGGGTGACGACCACCGGCGTGATTTCGCCCTTCAGGCCCTTGAAGGCGCCACGGAACGTGCCGTTGAACGCGGTACCGTCGGCCAGGCCGAAAAACTTCAGCGACTCGCGGCGAACACCGGTGGTAACAAAACCGGCCTCCTGCTTTTCCATGCCCATATCCAGCTCCACCGGCATATCCATGCCGCCGGCGCGGTGCTCTTCCATTTTCAGGGTGAGTTTGGGCAGGGTCAGGCTGGGCACATCGCCTTGGAAGCTGATGCCATCCACGAACAGGTTCAGGTTGGTCAACGTTTCGGGAATCATTGCCATGCGTGCAGCTCCTTAAGCGGCTTTGTCGAGGACTTCGGTCAGCCACTGGTTGGTGACTTCGACGCGGAAATTAGGGTTTTCAGCCGGCAGAACATCGGTAAAGCGGATGTTCCAATAGACCTTGCCCTGCTCCAGTTGGCTGGCCGTGTTGAGGTCGGGGTCGGCGAACACTTCAAAGTTGATGATTGCGCCCTGCGCCTTGAGGTCGCGCATGAACGCCTGCAGGCCCTCGGTCACGTCCTTGACGTAGGTCGCGGTGATCGAGCGGTCGACCGCCCACTTGTGCCCGTACAGGATCGCGTCCATGACGATATCCATCGTCCGCACGCGGGTGACGAACGCCCATTTCGGGTCGGTGCTCAGCGTGCGGTTGCCCCACAGGCGGAAACCGTCGTCACGGATGATGGTGGCGATGTTGGCGTTGTTGAGCAGGTTGGCCCGGCAGCTCTCGTCGCCGTCCAGGTACTCGATGGCACGGCCGGTGCCGGTGATGCCGACAAACTCCTTGTTCGACGGCGACGCCCAAAAGCCGTACTCGCTGTCAGTCCAGGCGAACAGACCCGCGACCCAGGCCGAAGCCGGCGCGTCGGCCGTCCCACTGGTGGCGGTGTCCCAATACTTGACGCCGGGATCGACCAGAAACGCGCGCTTGGCGCCGAAGCTATCGGCGTAGGCTTGGGCCGCTTCGTCGGTGGTGTTCGGACCGTCGATGATGGCCAGGCCGCGCAGCTTGTCGGCCAGGGCCACAAGGGCGGTACCGACCGCTTGCGTCGCGCTGTGCTTGGGCGCGATCAGCAGTCGCGGCTGGGCGTTGAAACGACTCTTGCCATCGAGCAGCGCCTGCAGACCGGTACGGGTGCCGTCGGCCTGTACGCCGCCGATGATCGCCGAGGTCTGCGCGGCGCCGTCGATGCCCTTGGCTACGCCACAGGCGACAATCACCGCCTTGGAGCGTTGGTAAATGGCCTGGCAAGCCATGGTGATGGCCGAGGCCGGGCCGAAGGCAGCGATCGCCTCACGCTCGCTGGTGATCAGCACCAACTGGTTGGCCTTCGCCGTGGCATCCGCGCCAGGGGTGAAGATGTCGACCAGGCCAATGATCGAGGACGACGGCAAGGCGACATTGCGCGCACCGGTGTCGACGTTCGTTACGGTAACGCCGTGAAAGAAACCAGCCATGTAGTAACTCCAGAATGCACAAGGCCGCGACGTGCGCGGCCAGAAGGGAAAGAAGGCGCCCCAGGCGGGGCTGCAGGCGGTCGGGGCCGATCAGAGCAGCAGAGGCACCAGCAGTGCGGCCAGCAGGCAGGCGACCAGGGGGAACAGCAGATCGAGCCGGCCGTCTTGACTCCAACGCCAGATACGCAAACCGTCGTACCAGCGCAGGTGACTCAGGTTCAGGGCCAGGTCATGGGCCAGCTTGCGCTCGCCGTGGGTGTACTCACGACCCAGGAAAAAGAAGACGCCTGCAGCGACGCCGACCCACTGCCCGGCCGGAACGCCGAACAGTGCCAGAAAGCCCCAGACCAGGGCCATGATGAGCAGGCCCGCCAGGGCGTGCAGCCAGTTGGTTTTACTCAAGGTGATTACTCCAGGCACAAAAAAACCGCTCTCGGCGGCCTCGGATTGTTGGTGGTAAGGCCGGATCAGGCAGCGTTGCCGACACCCACAATACAATCGCGAACGTCGGTCATAGCGATGTCAGCCAGTGCTTCGATCTCTTTATGAGAGGTAGCCTGGAGCACTGCTTGTTTGCCTTTCAGACGCTCAGCGCGGATCGCATACATTGCACCTTGCCAGGCGCTGGCCTCAGCCAAGATTCCGTCGGTGGCCGCCTGCGCCTCCAGCCGGGCCGCGTCCATCCAGGCTTGAACTGAGGGTGGAACCGCGCCGACATAGTTGGCCGCCGCAAAAACCTTGGCCTCATCAGCAGCGGTCTGGTACTCCAGCGCGCGCAGGGGGTCGCCCAACACCGCGAGCCGGGCCACGTCGGCGGCTTGGTCAATCTGCGCATTCGCGGCCAATTTCGCCACTTCAAGCGGCAACGCTGAAAAGTCAAAGCCAACATACTGCTGGCCGTTATACGAAAAGCTCAGGTCGGTCAGTTTCATCACTACAGATCCTTACAGGGTGGCCAGGTTAGTAAGCAGGCGAGTAATCGTATTGGCAGCGGTGCCAGCAGGGACGCCCTCGATGTAGAAGCCGCCAAAATCGCTCGGGAAGCTCACTGAGCCACAGCCCAGCGCAAGGCAAGAAGAACCACCACCAATCAGCGAGCCAACAAAACCGGCTTCCTTGGTCACTGTGACGGTATTCATCTGAATTGCCATAAGCGGCGGCACAGAGAAACTGCCGTAGTGACGAAAGAGGCTGTTAAGACGAGCGTTCGTCGGCGCCGGAACCACACCCACAGCTGTCGGTAGGGCAAGGTTGAGTTCGCGCATTTCCAGCTGTGAACCTTGGCGCTGGAACACGAATCCACCCAATCGGTTATCCGTTGCGCCAGTGACCGAGTCCACGCTCGGGTAATACTTCGGTCGCAGCACTCGGGTCCCACCTTCACCTTTCAGGACAAGCATGGTGCAGTTCAACGCCACCTGACTGTCGAGGACATAGTCCGAAAGTAGAGACACATTACAAACCCCACTCGCCGGCGTTGCCGCAATGGCCTTTCCGAGCGTTCTGAAGGGCGCCGCTTGAGTGCCGGGGTTGGTGTCCAGGCCGTTGACCTGATCGACAAACCAGTTGCGGGTGGTCTCAGGGACGGCAGCAATGGCGGCGGCAACAGCGGCATCAATGCCCGACTTCTTGCCGTTTACATAGTCGATCAACTTGGTGGTTTGGGTCACCAGATTGGCAACATCAGTTTCAAGACTCATAGCGTCTTATGCTCCATGGATGTGTTGAACAACAAGGGTTTGCAGGGCGATCAGCCCAGCCGCGTTACAGACCACCGCGCTTAGTAGACCATCGTGGTCTTCGGCTTGGCGCTTCTCGGTGGTCTTCATCCGCTCCATCAGGTTGGCGATTTGCTGGCCTTCGATCTGGTGTTGCTTGGCCTGACCTTCGAGAGTGTCCTGCTGCTGCAAGCCGCGCAGTTGCTCGGCGATCAATGCCGAAGCCTGAGCCGCCAGTGGCCCCGCCAAGGTCAGGTTGAGCCCGCCGGGGATACTGTTAATGGTCACGCTGTCAGCCGGCAGCGCGGCCAGCGACACGTCATAAGCCAGCAGCAAATCCGCATCAGCGGGCTTATAGGTCAGTGCCTCAGTGGGGTGCGACCACACCGCCAACAAGGTGCCGTCACTCAGCAGGAAACCTATCTCGCGCACCCAAAAAGCACGCTCATCGTCGGCGAGAGCAGTCATATGAATTTGCGTGCTGCTCAGGCGCTCCCCGCCGGCAATGGGGTACTTGGCGACTTGCGCCTGCAGGCTTTTCTGGTCTGTTCGCGGGGTATAGCCCGCCGAGCCCAGGACGACGTGGGTAATCTCAGCCGACACGCCGGTGTTGTCGGCTCGCCAGATTGCGGCCAAGCCGGCCTTGGTAATGAGGGGTTGCAAAGGGATGCTCATAGAACAGCCTCCATCGTGCCGCGCACGACAATGCGGAGCCGTACCGCGTTAGCGATCTGTAGGCCCTGTTCAGCGTTGATCGGAATGCCCTGCGCCTCGACAGACCGTCGAATCACGCAGCGCAGGTTGGTAGCGTTGCCCAGTTGCAGGCCCTGTAACGACGGATCGAGCGGCACGCCCTGGGCTTCCACCGAGCGGCGATAGACGGCGCGCACCTGGGCGGCGTTGCCCAGGCGCAACCCGCCGTCGAAGCCGGCCCCCAGGCGAAAGTCATAGTGGCTACGCTCGTTCTTGGCCGCGTCGACCAGGGCGCGCAATCGGGCATACAGCTGCGGCGACAGAATCGAGCCCTCGCCGGGGCGGTTGCTGTTGGCCCAGGCGGTCAACTGGAAGGTGTACGGCGCGGCACCGGGGATCTGGTGCCACTCCTTGTATTCCGAATTGACCCGCACCGCCTTGAGCACCCGACGCACAGCGCCAACCGTGCCCTTGGTCTTGTGAATCGGGATCGCCTCCCGAATCAACGCCCGCTGCTGGTCCTCGCTATCCGCCGCATCCCAGCCTTCGACCTTCATGCCCCAGGCCAACCACGGCAGGAAGTTGGGTGGGCAGCGTGCCGAGTCGGCCACGCCCCGGATCAGCTCCGGGTCAATGCCCAAGTCGCAGGCCGCAACCAGGGCCTGCTCCAGATCGGTAGCGTTGTGTGGTAACAGACTCATGCAATCACCTCTGTGGTCAGCTTGACGCTGCCGCAACTGGGGTAATGGCGCTTGTCGCTGGTCACATCGGCCAGCGGCTGGGCCAGCCGTACCCGGCGCACGCCCGTTACATGTAACGCGGCATAGATCGCCGATAGGGGCAACTGCCCCTCCAGCCGCCGCGCCGCCGCCAGGGTCCGATCCAGACTGGCCCGTGACGCGGCCAGAACCACCGCCGGGTCCGGCCCTGCATCCAGCTCCAGTACCGCCTCCACGTTAAACACGCTGGGCTGGCCCAGTTGGGCCCGGGGTCGATCCGTCAGCGGTCGGACATCCTCTGCCGACAGCGCTGCCTGCACGTCAGACACCACCTTGGCGCCCGGTACCGGACTGTCGAGCCGTGGCAGTACCGCCAGGGACACGTCACCCGGCAACGGGCTGTCGAGGCCGGCGGCGTAGTCGCAGACCAGCACAATCGCCCCGGCCGGTAATTGCGCCTGTAGTGCGGCCGGTACCGGCACGCCTTTAAACGTCGGCGAATCCACCGAGACACTGGCCACGCTGGCCGACGCACTCAACCCGTGAAACTCATAGGCGCCGCGACTGCCGGCGACCGACAGCGCCTCCAGTGACAGCCGCGTGCGGTAGCGCAACGCCTCGTCCCCTTCCATCACTGCCGCCACTGGCGGTACCGCGTCGGGATCGGCCGGGATCAGGGTCAGCCGCTGCACGCCATAATCGGCGGCGCGGCTGTCCAGATCGCTGCCCCGGGCGTAGGCCAACAGGCTGGACTTGGCCGCGTCATTGACCCGCGCCCGACCAAGCATTTTTTGAAAGGCCGCCACCTCCAGCAGCTTGACGATAGGGTCGGACTCCAACAGCGCCGTCCACTGGTCGCCCATCTGCAGGCGAAAATCGGCCAGCAGCTCCTGATACAGCGCTTCAAACTCCAGCGTTTCCACCACCTCCGGCGGCGGCAACAGGGACAGGTCAATCATGCACGCACCTCCAGCGTGGTCGCCTCAGCCAGGTACAGGCCCGTCAACTGCAGCGTGATCTGGCCACCGACTACCGCCGTGACCCGTACCCGCTCCAGTTTCAAACGCGGCTCCCAGCGCCCCAGGGCGCGGGCGACTTCGGCCTGTACCGCACTTTTCCAACCCTCATTGACCGGCAGGTCGACATAGCGGCGCAGGTTACTGCCGTACTCCGGCCGCATCCGCCGGCTGCCCAGCGGCGTGGTCAGAATGTCCTCAATGGACTGTCGCAGGTGCGCCACGCCGGCAATGGGCTGCCCGGTGCGGCGGTCCAGTCCGATCATGGCGAGTTACTCCTGCAGCGGTTTCAGGTCCGGGTGCGCCTGCAGGAACTGCAGCGCCTCGGTGTCATCCGCCGCCACCGTGACCCGGCCGCCAGCGACCGCCAATTGGCGTTCGTTGGCCAGGATCAGTACTCGGGAGGTGTAGGTCGTATCGCGGAAAGTCACTTGCACCGCCGGCTCGGTGGCGTCGGCGGTTTTCTTGGGGGTAGCCATGTTGTTCTCCAGGCATGAAAAAGCCCGATCAAGTCGGGCTGTCAGTGTTTGTGGTTTGCTGTGTTGCCACCGGTGTCGATAATCCTGCCGGCGCCGAAAATATCGCCAGTTACGCTTAACAGGCCGTTGATCTGCACCTGGCCCGTCAGGGTGATGTTGGCCGCCTCTACGGTGGCCGCCCCTGACTTGGCTGTGATCGCGTCGTCAGTCAGCACCGCCTCGGTGCTACCGACCTTGATGCTGACGGTGCCGCTTGGCAGCTCGATTGTGTAGGCGTTGGCCTGCCAGTCGTAAACCAGCGAACCGCCATCATCGAAGCGCCACACCTCAACGTGGTCGCGATTGTCGGGCTGGGCGCCGGCATTGCCATACAGCCCCGGCACAAACGTACCCTGCGCAGGCTCCCCGCTCGGGCTGATCAACGCGCCCTGCTCGCCCAGGCTCGGCGCTCGCCAGTGCCTGGCCTTTCCGGCGGCCTGGCTATGCCAGCGCACCCAAGCGCTCGTCCAGCCAGCACCGTCGGAAACGCGAACCTTTGCGGCAGCCAGATCGACCGCCACCACCCGACACGGAATGATCAAACCAGCCAACATTCGGTCATGGGCCGAGCTGGCTGCGCTCATGAGATAGCCTCAGGTGGTCGATAGCTGTCTTCGCTGCCAGGGCCGGTATCAGGACTGAAACCCCACACCAGATTGCCAGGGGGCTGGTTGGGCCACGGCCACTCTTCCTCTCCGAGGTAGATGCCCTGAGTCCATTCCACAACCCACACCGCGTAGCCATCCAGTTCAGGCCGGGTCCAGTCCTGAGAGGAGCGCACAAACTCCGCCCGCTCGACGGCCAAGCCCCATTCCTGCATCCGCAGCAGCACAGCCATTTGCGACGCTGCGAATGCCACCTTTTGGTGACTCTCAACATCCTCGCTGCCAACGATAAAGCGCACCTCAAAGCGTGCGATGAGCGCTGTCTGACCCGTGCCTTGATCCTGACCAGGCTCAAACTCGACAAGCTCGATAACGGCCGCCGGCAAGTCCACCTGATCGGCCATATGCGGCATGGTGCATACACAGGCCAGACCGGGGATTGCCTGAGCAATGTGATGCTCGATGGCGCGATACAACAACTCAAGACTGAATTCCGGTTCAGACACGGACGGATCCTCGCAGGTACTTCTGCAGTTCAAAGTTCAGCTCCTGGTGCAGCACCTTCAGAAGGTGCTGGTCAGCCTTGCGCACCCACTTGTCGAAGTGAGGACGCACGTCATCCAAGGAGATCTTGGCTTTTGCCAGCGGATACCGACTGTCATTTTCCGAGATCCAACCCGAGCTGGCCCCTCCCGCTCCAGACACCTCACTAGCGGGATAGTCGCTGCGCTTGAAGTGCTTGCTTGCGGTGCGAATCCAGATATCGGGTTGACCGCCGTAGACCTTCTTGAAGAACGCCCCTTGATAGCGGCGACTTCCCACCGACACCCCAGCACGCGTCTGCCGAGGCCGCCCTGCCCGACTGGCTTCAATCGGGTTGATGCCGAACCACAACTTGCCTTGGCCATTGCTGCCGACTGAGTAAGCACGCAAGCGCTGCCGAACAGCGCTCACCGCAACACGCTCCTGCTGGCTGACCTCACGCGCGATGTGGGTGCGCAACCAACGCAGGGTTTTGTTAATGGCTCGACGCTGGGCCGCAACCGCAGCCTTGGGGACCAACACAGCAAAATCAGCGAATGCCTTCAGGTCCGATTGATCAACTTGCAGCGTGAGAAGGCCTGAGCTGGATGATTGCTTGTGGAAGCTACCGATACTCATCGAACTTCCCTCAAGACCAGGTTGACCCAGCCAGTACCATCCGGCTCCAGCTTGACGATGACGTACTTACCACCACCATCCTCCGGAGGCAGGTCAATGCTCAGACTTTGCCCCGATGCGATACCCACTGCATCAGCAATGCGTACCGCAAAGGTTGGCTCCCTGATGGCGGTTTTGATCTGGCCGAACTTGGGCTGCAGCCAAGGCACCGAGATGAATCCCGGCACCGGCTCGCTGCGACCCTCGATCAGTGCCTCATCACCCAATACCTCCAGTAGCTGCGTATCCATTGCTGCTACTTGAGAACGGAAGGTCATGATCACTCACCGTCGTCTTGTTCGTCCTTGGCGGGGAGCTTCCCACGAGGCGCGATTTTGCCTTCATCGAGCAGCAGCTCAAGGATCTCCTTGTTCGGTGGTGTGTACGTTTCGCCCTTCTTGTAGATCTTGGTACCGTCCTGGACACAACCATCTACCACGACGTGTTCGATTTTCGCCGCCATGTCACACCACCTTTGCGTACAGGAAAGCATTGGGTTCCAGCATGCCGGCCAAAGCGGCACTCTGCAGTTTCAGCCAACGAGCGCTCGGGTCTGGGGTGACCCAGCTTTTCGGGAAGCGCACGGCTTCCACCAGGCCACTTTCGATGGCGTCAACGTCCTGAATAGCGCCGTACAACATCGCATTACGCGTCGAAGTCGCACCAAGGATCAAACCACCCTGAGGCACCATCTGCTGCTCATCACCGTCATCGCCCAGGTACCACTCGTCATACCCGTACAGGTCGACGCCTGGATCGTTGAGGTAACCCAGGTAAGTCACGCCGTCTGGCAGCAGCTCAGGCTTGATCAGGCCCATATCAACACGGCGGGTGTTGAGCTGTTTCAACACGGCCTCGTTGCTCTGAAACGCGTCCTGCGCCTCACCGCTAAGAACCGCGACGTTGCCGGTGCGCCCGGAGTCTTTGGCGATCAGCCGCTTCCACTGCCGCAGGTTGGCAATGGGGTCAGAGTCCGAAGTGTTCCAACGGCCGCTGGCCAAGGTGACCTTGTGGCTGTCTTCCATCAAAAAGTCGATGGTGTCATCCACACCATCGCCAACGACACGAACCCGGCCGGTGCTCAGCGCTTGAGCGCACATCCACTCTTCTCGACGGGTGATCTCGTCATCCAGCTCGACCAGGTCACGACCCAGTTGCTCACCCGCTCGTTGCAGCGGCGTGCGGGCAGAATAGGGATTGTCACCTGCAGCGCGCTTGAGGATCTGCTCTGCACGGGTCTTACGCTTGGGCTGAATGTACGGTGGGGTGTAAGTCTCGCTACTGAAGCCAGTACGCAGCGAGACGCTCCCCGGCAGCGAAGGGTGAACAAACGGCGCCATCGTCCGCTGGCCTTTGACGATGTCGATGGTCACGGCTTCGGTGCCAAAGGTCACCGGGTTGGCCCCATTGAAAAAGGTGTTCATCAGGAAGCGTCGAGGCGTTGCCATCTGCTCGACGGCTTCCAGCATGGTCAGGGTGTCGAAAATATCAGTCATGGGGACTCCGGTCAGCGAATGAAGAGGCAGAGAGGACGCAGTGCGGCCTTCGCGGCGGCCAGGGTCAGGCCCTCGCCGAGGGTGAGTTGGCTTCCCAGTACTTGGCCGGTCAGGCGGATCGGGGCGCTCTTCGCACCGCCCACCGTGTCGACGTCCTGGTCGAGAATGGCTGTCGGCACCTGCGACCCATCCTCGGCAGCGGCCTTGCACAGCAAGTATTCCTTCGTAGCCGTGACCTGGCCCAGGACCGAGCCACAGCTCAAGGTCTGGCCAGCAGCAATGACACCGGTGTCCATCGCAATCGGGAAGTCGCCCGCCGACAACTGTCGTGGCTGGTAGGTTTTACGTTCGGGGTTACTCATGGGAATCTCCAATTAACGGCGCGAAGCGCCTGCAACGATTGCGCTGACGGCAGCCTTGCGTTCACCTTGCTGACCGTCGCCCTTGGGAGTGGTACCGGTGACGCCCTGGGCATCGCTCTTGATGCCTGCCAATGAAATGCCGCGATCCTGTGCGGCCTTGAACATCACCAGTGCGGTCGCTTCGACAGAGCTGCCGTTATCAATGGCTGCTTCAATTTCCTTCTCGAAGCCCTTACTCGCCAGCGCGTGGATGCCCTTGATGCGTTCGCGCTCAGTGGCGGCGGCTTCGGTACGGATCGAGGCAGCGTCGAGCTGTTCGGCCTGGGCAATCTCAATGGTGTTCGCATCGGCACCGGCTGCCAGTGCGGTACGCAGCTCGGCCGTGGTCTTGACGGTGGTCATGGTGTGTATCCTTGGAGAGGTGATGGCCGGCTTGGCCAGTTCAGTAATCAGGGATTCCAACGAGCCCACGCGATGGGCCAGGCCGTGCTTGACGGCATCAGCTCCAACGCGCAGCCCGCCGTGGTCGCCCATCTCGGGGACTTTCTCGGGATCGACGCTGAGGTTGCGGGCAACCTTGCTCACGAAGACTTCGCCCAGGGCGTCGATCGTCTCGCCGAGCTTGCTGCGCCCCTCCTCGGTGGAGAGGTCCAGGCGCTTGTTTGGGGCATTACGGCTGACGATCTGGTAGCGCTTGCGGCCGCTTGCGGATTCGTTCTCGACGACCGCTTCGACAACGACGCCAATACTTCCCGCCAGGCTCGCTTCGTCGATGACGATTTCGCTGGCTGCCGAGGCAATCCAATAACCTGCGCTCGCTCCCGTGCCGCCGATGTACGCGACGATGCGTTTGCGGGAGCGGCCGGCGAAGATCATCTCCGCCAGCTCATTAATACCCGACGCCACGCCACCAGGACTGTCGATGTTGAGCACGATGGCCTTGACCTTGGGATCGTCCAGGGCCCGCTGGATGTCGGTGGCCAGGACCTGGGTGCTGGTCGCACCGCTGATCTCGGTAAACAGGTTGGCGTAACGAAAGATCGGCCCAATGACCGGAACCACCGCCACGCCGTTGCGCAGGCTCACACTGCGGGTTTCTTCGAGCCGCTCGCCGCGCTTGGTCGCCAGCGCCATCGGATCGCCCATGCGATCAGAGATGGCCAGCAAATTGTCCAGGGCGTCGGGCAGCATCAGCCAAGGCTGCGAGGCAGCCAGCTCAAGTGCTCGCGGCATGCTTATTCCTCTTCGGGTTTGGGGTCAGGCGGGTTTTCCAACCCGCTCTTTGGCAGGGCTTGCAGGTTGTGTTTTCGACGCTGATCGACTTCGCGTACACGCTGACGGAACACCTGCTGCCAGGGCTCGCCGGTCATTGCTGCGGTTTCCAGCGTTTCGTTACTGACGCCGATCTCGATGCGCTTACCGGCTGCGTTAGCTTCCTTGAGCTCATCAATGGCTCCCCGCGCAGGGCCAATCCAGATGGCCTGGCAGTAGGCTTTACGCTTGGCTGGGTCGCTGTAGCCCGGCAGGTCGATCAGCCCCCTGGCGACCGCTTCATCAATGACCAGCTCGCGGCTGGGCTGGCAGAAGTCACAGGCCAGCCACCAACGGCGCAGGCTGTAGAAGCGCCAGGCCTGCAGCATCGCGGCACGAGCAGCGCTGTAGCTGCTGCTGTAATGCAGCAACAGCTCCTCCAGCGGCAGCTCCAGCGCGGCGCCGATTTCTTTCACCACGGCGGTGAAAAACGGATCGAACTGGGCATTGGGTCGCCCAGGGTTGGCCACCACTGGCTCCTCACCCACACCGAGGTCAACCACGGCGCCCTCGCCCAGGGCCAACTCGCCGTCGCTGGTGTCATCCCCATTGGGTTGTTCCTCAGCCAGGGCACTCATTGGCAAGTTGCCTGACTGGAAGTCGCTGCTCTTCTTAATGAACACCGTGAACATGGCCGAGATCACTGCCGCCATAAGCTCGGCACTGGCGTAGCGCTCAAGCTTCTGCAGGGGCTCGAGCACCGGCGCCAAGTACGGCATACCCCGCTTCTGGCCTGGCCGCTCCTTGTCCGCCAAGACATGCAGCACACGGCGACGGCCTGTCTCAGCACCGAACACGCTCAGCCGCTCCCAGGTCAGGTTCTTGCCCGCCAGGTGCTCACCGACATACCCCGTGCAAACGTGGTAAGCCACAGGTGAACCCAGTTCGTCGAACTCGACACCATCGACCAGGTCGGCCCGGTCAAGCCCGGTATTCGGGTTGCTGACCCGGTCGGATTCGATCAACTGCAGGCGGGTACTGAAGATGCAACCGGGACGTTCTTTGTCCGGGCTGGCCACGAACACATCACCCGCGACCATTGACGACACGAGCACCAGCGCCTGAAGTTGATAATGGTTGAGCGTGGCCTCGGCATCGCACTCCCGTGGGTCGTCGGCGTACAACGACCACAGGCGGTCAAGCTCGCCATTCAAGTCGTCCGCCGCCTCCTCGCTGATGCCGAGCGCCGCGTGGTCGACCTGGGCGCGGCAGACCAGGCCAGTGCCGACCACATTGGTGCGCAGCCGTGTGATCGCCGCACGGGCAATCAGGTGGTTACGCATGGCATCGCGCGAGCGAGCCACCAACATCCGCCGTTCGCACTGGTTGAAGTCTCGCCGTGGACTACCAAGGCCAGGAAGCCAGCTAGCCATGCTGCGCAATACACGTGAAGCACCACGCCAACGCGTTTCCACCCCACCGCCACCGCCCTGGGCAACGATCTGTTGGTCGCCCACCGTAGCCTTGGCCAGCTTTAAGGCTTCGCGCATCAGCAGATCTGCTGCGCTTTCGCGCTTCCAGAAGGCCATGCTCAAACCCTCACGTACGAAACGCGGTTGCGGCCACGGCGCTGAAGCGCTGCCGCCTCAGCGGCGACCTGCTCGGAGTACTGTTTTTCCAGCAAGCGCAGGCTGTTGAGTTCGGCCATCTGGACCTCACGGTCCGCCCGACGCAGGCGCTGGCCGTTTTTCAGGACGGCCGAGATCGCCGCCCGAACTTCCGCAAGGCGTTGTTGTGCTTCTGTCATGGTGAACCTCGATTAGCTGACGCGACTCCGAGTGCCACGTCCGCGAGTCACTGCGCGGCGGGGTACCGGCGCTACCGCCTGCTCTGTGTTGAAGAGGGTGGGCTGCAGCTGTTGCTGCTCCAGTTGGTCCCATTCGTGATCGCGCAGCAGGTGAGTCTTGAGGCTGCGCGCCGCGTGCAAGGCGTACACCTCACAGTCCAAGGCTTCGTTGCGCCGCCCTGCTTTCTTTTGCCAAACCATCTTGCTTGGCTGTCGCGGGTGCGGTGCCAGCACCTCGTTGGTCACCTGCTCGTAGTAATCAGCGCGAATCTCGCTGTACCAGTGCATCCGGCCGGGCCCGCTCCCCGAGAGCCGCATACGGCCATCAATCAGCGTCTTGGCCTTGTGAGTGCCAACGATGTAGACCCGCAGGCCGTACTTGGCAGCCTTGGTGTTGTCCTGACTGGTGTCCGCCGACAGGGCCGGTTTGGTGAAGATCTCGCGATCCCGGCTGTCGATAGATGCGCCCTTGATCGCCATGATGTTGAAGCGCTGCCGATCCCGCACGTAGGTGTACACCGCATCGCTGGTATTGCCGTCAGAGCTGTCGACACTGACCGCCGAAACGGCGAGCTGCGCGCCGCCCTCGGTAGTGATGGGAGTGGCGATTATCTTGTCGAGTTCAGTCCACACTGGGTCGTGGGGATCAATCGGATTGCCCTCCAACTCGCCCCAGTACAACCGCCAAGACTCTTCCCCCCTGCCCCAGCCGATGATCACCAGAGCCAGGCGGTCGCCTTGTACGTCCACCCCTACAGTGACCAACAGCACACCTTTCGGCGCGGTCATCTCGGCGTAAGGTTCGGCACGTTTCTCCAACTCATCGGTCTTGGGTGCGTTGCTCTTGTACTCGTAGCACTCGCCCATCTGGCTGTTGGTGAACGCGATCATGGGGCCGTGGTTGCCGTTCGACGCGGCATGCTCGGCCTGGAGCTTCTTTTCCATCAGCACTTCAAAGCGCGAGCCGTGGAACGTGGCATACAGCTCATTCAGGATGTAACCCGCAATACCCCGAAACTCGGCGGTAGCCTCCCAGCGACCGTGCTGGAGGTTGGAATTCTTCTGGTGGTCATCCCAGATCTCGCCGCAATGAGGGCAGGCGTAATACGCCGTTTCAGGGCGACGCTTGCCATACACCTCATGGAAATAGCTCGGATCTTCATCGCAGTGCAGATGCTCGAAGCTCAGCGCATGCGATTGGCCACAACCGTGGCAAGGAACCAACCCAACGCGCTTGTCAGACAGTTCCAGCTCCGCATCAATCGCCGACAGCCCCTTGATGGTTGGCGTGCCTCCAATAATTATCTTGGAACGCCGGAACGTCTTGAGACGCTCTTTGGCCAGCTTGATGCTGTCCCCCTGCCCCCGCAGGTTCAGGTTGCAGTCATCCGGCTCCTCAACTGCCACCCTTGGCACGGGGGTGGACTTCACGCTGGCTGGGCTATTGGAGCCAACCATCTTGAGGAACCCGCCAGGGAACCGCTTGAAGTCCTGGCGCTGCTGGAGCTTGCGACTGCGTAGATCGACCTTCTTGCGCAGGCGCTTAGTCGCCGCGATCATCGGTTCCAGCTTCTCCGCGACGTACTGTTTCGCTGCTTCGGCTTTGGGGAACAGGATCAGGATCGGTGACGGATCGAGGTCGATCCACTTGCCGATGGCGTTACCCATGACACCCGATGTCCACGCCACCTGGGCGGACTTGCGACCAACGACCTCGAACACGTTCGGATCGTCCAGTGCTTCCAGAGGACCGCCCGGCCACACCAGGTGAGGGGTGACATCGAACCGATATTTCCCCGGCTTGCCCGCTTCCTCTGTCGATAGATAACGGTACTTGGTTGCCCATTCGATGATGCTCATGCGCGGCGGCGGTGCCCATTTTCGACACGCTCGGCGGATGCCCTTAATCGCTGTCTTCTTCAGAGCCCTCCTCATCGTCCGGCTCGTCAGGATCCCATTCGGGATCATCGTCATCCTCGTCATACGCGGACAACCTCCTGAGTATTAGTTCGATGGGCTCGCGGATCAGTTGCTCGTCGACTTCGACGCCGTACTGCGCGGACAAGGTAGCTGCCAATTCATCCGGCAGGGTATTGAGCAATTCGATCTTGGCGGCGGTGATCACCCCTTCAAAACGTTCGACCATTTCCGCCTCAATCACGACCCCACCCAAGTCCTTGGCCAACGCCAGTTCCTCTCGGTCGCCGCGCAACCTGTCAAGCCGGTCACGGGTGGTTTCCTTCTTGCCGTTCAGCGCAGCCTGATGCATCAGCCACTCGATCACCGCCTGGGTGTCGTACTGGTTCTCGTTGCCACGCCCAACCCCGAACTCGATCACCGGCATTCCATCCTTCTGCCACCGGCTCAATGTGCGCTCGTCTCGACCAACGATCTCGCCTAGTTCGAGCTTGCTGACTGTCTTGCCCATCGCTAAGTCCTTGAAAAGACGGACATCCCTGCTGAATTCTCAGCTACAGGGAAACCGCGAGTCCCCGTACCCGTGTAGGGGGCGGCCCAGGGGGAGGACCCAGATTTCACTAAGCACCGCCCCCACCCGCTGGGTCGTAGGCGCGGGTTCCCAGCCCCGTACGCGGCGATATTTGCCAGGGTCCCCGCCCCCTGCCACGACTGCGCCCCGATCACTGACCAGCACCACCGCTCGTCGGCGGCACATCGCAGACGCCCAGGCGCTTCGCTGCCCAGCGCTCATAAAGACCAATCGCCACATCGGCACCTGCCATCGCGGTCAGGCACCCAACACCGCCCGCTGTCCAGATCGATACCCCCATCGAGTACAGAAGCATGATGGTCGACAACCCGCAGACGATGCAGGCACCAGACCGCAGGGCAATCCGCCGTAGCAATCCCCAGCCTCGAACACCGGCCTTATCAGCCCGCCACATCTCGCCCGACACGCCACCGACCAGGGACAGCACAACCACCATCCAGATCGGCATTTCAATTAACGCTTGTTGCTCATTGGTCATACGAGACTCCAATATCCTTCTGATATCGATGAATTTTGTGAGGTGAAGTGATGGACATCTTCATGGCTGTGCTTGGCGCACTCGGCACGATCGGAACTCTTTTCGGAATTCTGGTGGCCTGCATAGCGCTCAAGCCCGAGCAACGGGCTGAACTGAGGAAGGTCGTGAATTCGATATGGGAGCACTCGACCAAAGTAATCCCGGTGTTGATGGCGTTTTTTTGCTCTGCGGCAAACTGTTGGGAGATCTATCTTTTCAGTGTTCCAGATACAGCGCCGACCCGGGGAGACATCCTCATCCTGTTGATGAACATTTGGAACGCCGCCTCTTACTTTTTCTTCGGCATGGTTCTGTTGGTGTTCTGGCTTAAGGACATCGTGAAAAAGGACTTCCCAATGCAGGCGCAAACCTGAATAGACTAAAACGATAAATCCCACCGAAGGGTGGGGCTTTGTCAGCACTTAAGCGCACTTTTCATATCGTGACGCCTTTTTACATGCCACCGGAAAAACCGAAAAGGGACAGTTTTCGGTACTACGTAATGTGGCGTCTATGTAGCATCAATGTTGCACACAAGTCGCATGGGGACACGACGAACGGTTTGTTCGCGGACCCGCCCGGCTCTAGCCGCCAAGATGGCAAACACCTGTAGGTGCAGCGCCTTAACCCAGTTGCGGTATGTCCGATCAGCGTCTTCGGCAAGCCCCACTTGGTGCATCTGTTCACGGATCGTAGCGCTATGGAGGTAACGAAACTGGGCCAGCTTAGCCAGCGTTGCACCACGTTGGTCGCGACGCTCCAATTCAGCGACCGCCGCATCGACCTCTGCAGCTGCATGATCGAGACCCGCTCCAGCCACCAGGATGCGCGCCCCAGATGATCCGCCTCGGGGTGCAGCCCCTTTCCATTCCATGATGCTGCCCATCTGGCTACCAAGGCCAGCATCAAGACCCAGCTGGGCGCGTTGTTGCCCCCAATGCCCCATCAGCTCGCCGATCAAGCGCAGCCGCTCCGCCTGATCTATGAGCTCCGCCATCTCAGCCCGATGAAGCATGAGATGCACCAGGTGCTCTGAGCGCACTTCCTGCCTGCCCATCATTGCCACCCCTCCGAAATCACTACCCAACACGAATTCCCACAACCCAACACAAACCCAACACAGTGAAAACTTAATAAAATCAATTGATTGCTAATAGTTGTGTTGAGTGTGTTGGGTTTGTTGAGTTTTTGAGGATTCGCATGGAGTCTATATTCACCCTCAGCGGCGCCACTAAAAAAGACGCCTGCGCGCGTGCGCGTCCGCAAACCCACCACACCCGCCACGGATTCCCGCCACCCTGCTGATTCCGTTGCTTGTGACTGTGTTGGCCTGCCAAAACGGACCCAACACCAACCCAACACACCCACCACACTTACTGACGCACTCATGCCGCGATCCCCTTAACGTGCTCCCAAGCGTCGACGTTCCAGCCTGCGAGCTTTGCCCGAGCACGCCACTCAACGACGTTCTTGCCCAGCTCGGCCGACTTCAAGGAAGGGGGAAGGGAGGGATCGCCGTCACTGGGAAAAAAGAACGCGGCAAACCGCCGGTTGTTGCCATCGGTCCAGGGGATAGCCCGCGTCTTCTCCACCGTCGCGCTGATCATCAGCGAGAACTTTGTCTGACTCATGGAGTGCTCCTTGTTGCGTGAGCACCATTCGAGGAACAGTGCATAGAGATCGCTGGTGAGGCAGCAACCCCATAGGCCGTGCCCCAGCTCGCCAGCTCGCCAAAGGAAAAGGAAGGTTTGCCAGGCCGTGCGACTCAGGGCAACCAACCGTTGACGAGCCTCGGTGTCAGGTGGCCGCGTGCGCTGGTCAAACTCGCCCAGCTCCACGGCCAGCAGCCAGCCATACAACGCAGCCACCCCGCCATTGGCAAGCTCATGACTGATCGCCTTCTGGCGTTCGACCGGAAGCGTCTCCATCGGCCACATCACCAGCATCCGGCGGTCAGCGTCGCTGATCGGCCACGGCATGATTTCGTTGCTCAGGAAGACCGCGTTCATATGGTTGGCTTCTTCCCAACCATTGATGAACTTGGACTCCATGCGCACCGTCTTGCCGGTGATCATGTGCTTGATTTTACCCACTTGGTTGTAGCGTTGATCCCGGCTGACGACTTCTTCGAACACTGCCCACAGCTTGCGGCTTTGCCAAGCGTTGAAGCTGCCCTCCAGCTGCGTCTGCCCGACGGTTGCCGCGTATTGGCCATACAGCTGGCCGAACACATCAGCAAACAGCAGGCTCTTGCCGGAACCCTCCATGATCGAATGCATCAAGACGGCGGTGTCCATCTTAGCCCCCATGTGCTGCAGCGGGTACGCGAGCCACTTGACCAGCCACTCCTGCGCCTTGTTGTCATGGTTGCAGAGGAATGAGATCAGCCACCGCAGGTTCTCGCACGCGGCGTCATCACGCACCGGCTCCAGGGGCAGCCCGTCGAACGTGTTGATGTAAACATTCGGGTCCTTCCGCATGGTCGGGTCGAACACAATATGGTCGACGTCCACCACTCGCCGATCCTGGCTGTTCAACCACCACTTGTACTCCTCGCCCAGGGCCATCTTCACGGCGCCTTCAGCGATGCGCCGTTTCTTCTCACGGTCCCAAACGTCCTTTGTGCCGTCGATGTACACGTAGCGCTCGATAGGGTCCATCTTCAACGCCGCGCCTTTTTTGGCCGACAGACGCCGTGCCTGGTCGAGCTCTTGGACCTTCTCCGACGCGATCAACTTCTTGTCAGTCCGCTCCATCCATTCCTTCGCGAGCGGCTTACCAACCAGGGCCTCGAAGCCGGTCCGCTTCATCGGCTTAACCTTGTCGAAGTCCCACACATTGGTGGTGCCCTCGACCAGGGCGAACCGCCGCATCGCGCCGTCGATGTCCAAAGCATCACCCCCCGCGCCCCCTTCGCCCGAGAAGCTGGCCGAGCTGGCTGCGTTGCTATTCGATGCGTCCTGGGGAAGGTCTTCAATCTGTTCAGCACCGCACTCCGGGGCTGGCAAGCTCGTAGGCTCATCTACCGATGGGGCACGGGGAAGCTCGCCGAGAGGCGGTGGGGCTGGTGGGCGCGACTTAACATCCAAACCGAGGGCCTTCGCAGCCGCCCTGGTCGCAGCTCGCTGGTCACCGTCGTGCATCAGGATGCAAAAAACGTCGAAAGCGTCGTTCTTGTGACCATTGGCAAGCGGATCGGAGCTGTGATGCGAATAAAGCTTGCCATCTATGATGGTCACTCCCGGATCACCACTGCTGCTGTGCGGACACAGCCACTTGTCACCTTTACGCTCGTAGCCATGGGCCTCGATCAGCGTTGCGATGTCGTGACAGCGGTTGAACTCAGGAATGACCTCTGGCAGTCGATCACCGGAACGTTCAGCTAAGTGAGGCCTCGTGGCAGGAAGAGCCGGAGCAGCTGTAGGCTTAGGCGCCCAAGGACACACTGACTGCGCCTGGGCCTTGAGTTGATCCCACCCAAGCCAAATGGCCAACAATTCAGCTGGCAGCTCGGGCATACCCTCAGGTGAGGGTGGATTGCGCCAAGTGTAAGGTTGACCAGTACCAGGATGAATGGATGGCGGCAGAACGTCTTGAACAGCACCACCCCGCAGTTCGAACACAGTGGTCCTTTTGAAGGGCTCAGCGGCCATACGCAGCACAGCTACCCTGCCCGCGTCACCAGTCTTTTTGGCTGCCACCACCTGCGCGGTAAGAGCCTTCAGAATCGAGCCATCAGGGTCAGCCTGGTTAGGCCAAGTGAGCGAACGACGACTCAATTCAATGCCCGCTGGCACCCGAAACATAACGCGGAAACGCGCCGGGTTACCCACCGTGGTTGGATGGGCGGCGGCAAGCGCATCAAGGTCCAACCCGAATGCCTCCTTTAGAACCCGCCGCGACATTTCCACCTCATCAACGTCGAGCGAACACACTTGGCTTGGACCAAGCACTACGCCGACGTTGTAAGTTGGATGAGCAGCCCAGAACGCCTCGGCCGCGTCGACATCCGTGAAGTAACCTCCGGGCTTGTTCCAGGCGCCCCCCTTGGGCCCCTTCTCTCCTGGCTCAACGGGTACCAGGGCAAGCCCGAAAGTTTCGATATAGCGCCGCGCCCACGCAGCAATCGAATGTCCTTTGGGCTCGCTCATCTACGCCGCTCCCGTAGCTCCTGGCAGCTCACGCAGGTTTCACAACCAGAGACCAGTTGCTGACGCAGCAAAGGAATAGCGTCGTCACAGTCCTCACAGAACTGGGCGCTAGGTTTGCTGGGCTTTTGCGTATGGCGCTGAAGCGCCATTTGCAGGAAGTACTCGGCCTGCTCGCTTGCCACGTCGAGCGGATCTGGAAGGTTAGCCATTGGCGCGGTCCTCCATGGCCTGACGGGCACCGGCCATGATGGCCAGCACCTGCCGAATTACATCCATCCCGCACTTCTCCAGGTCGAGAACTTCAGGCAGGGTCCAGATGTTGTCTGAAGCACCATCATGCAAGCTGCCGACAAACTTGCCGGACTCATCGAGGAGCCCCGCAACAGCCTGTAGCGCATCATTGGTCGCCGGTACTGGCTCAGGGCGGTACCACACAACCCCAGCTGGACGGACCAGGGCGTCAAGCAGCCTTGGATCCGCCGTCCACTGGATGATTTCCTCCAGCTCATCCGGCGTCGGCCAGCGGCGTTCTTCGGTGTGGTGGAGCTTCTTCTGCAGGGTATCCACCTCTAGGCCCATGTCGAAGGCTAGTCTGGTGATACCGCCATGGTAGTCACGACCTGCGCGGTAGAGCGCTTGCCGCAAGGTGAGGACCGGGCCAGCGCCCGGTAGTAGATCAATGCGACTCATAACCGTAAATCCTCGGTTTACGGTGTAGCCACAAGACAGGGTAGGCCCTATCCTACAGCCACGACCGTACTGTGCTGTGCGTCGTCGTAGCTGGGCTGGGGAGGTGAGAGGCCCCAGTCCAGCACCCTAATGTTTTGCTTGTCTCAGATACGCCCAATCGATGTCCGGCCGGAGTGCTTCGCAACGAATCACGCCATCCGTTTCTCGATCCAGGCAAACAGCCAGACCTGCACTAGCGCGCCGGTTACCGTAGGCCACCTGCTTTAACTGGCCAACGGACGTTCCGCAGCGATGCGCGAAAGCCTCAAGCCCTTCCTTGTCCATCGTTTTCAAGTACTCGCTAAGCGTCATAGACACCTCCATGGGTGGCGAGATTAGCAATTGCTAATTGACAAAACAATAGCAACTCGTAATTTACTGTTTGCTAACGGAAAGCAATCATCGCTGCATGGACATAAACGAAAGGCGTATCGCCTCACTCCGCAAGATCATGGGCACTCTGAGCCAGAAGGAATTCGCCGAGGCTCACGACCTGGACGCGTCGTACCTGTCACAACTGCTGAACGGCCACCGAAAGCTGGGGGAAAAAGCTGCACTGAATCTCGAGGTCAAGATCGGGCTCAAAGCAGGGACGCTGACATCTCCTCCATTAGAGGAGCCCACATTCGCAGCCCCGGACAATGTGGTGCAGATGCCGAAGCGGTCAGCAAAGGACAAGAATTTTGTGCTTCTCCCGTACCTCGACATCGCAGCCTCAATGGGGCACGGCAAGGTAGCCCCAGGAATGCACATTGAAGTGATCCGCGACATGACGGTTCACCTCGACTGGCTCAGGATGCAGGGCCTCACCTTCTCGAAGATCGACAATCTCGCAATCATCACGGGCGAAGGCGATAGCATGTCCGGGACGTTCGTAGATGGTGATGCACTGCTCGTTGATCGCGGCATTACTGAGGTCAAAACCGACGCCATTTACGTGTTCACGCTAGACGGAGACCTCTATATCAAACGTCTCCAGCGGCTGACCGGCGGTGTGCTGCGAATGATTTCAGACAATCCCGTTTACCCGCCGATTACCATCGACGAATCGATGATCGACAGGATGCATATTCAGGCGCGTGTACTGCTCGCCTGGAACACAAAAAAGCTATAGCCCCCTTCTCGCTGTGATCTACCGGTTTAATCGCTGGGGCACAGCCACGCCAAATTAATTTAGCATTTGCTATTGATATACTAATTAGCTTTTGCTAATTTCAGCCCGTGTCATCCTCTCACATAAGGACACGGACCAATGAAATCAGCACAGCACAAAGGATCAGAAGCAGTTCTCATCCATCCCGCCACCTGTAGTAGCTTGGCCAAGATCCAAGCTTTCCAGCGCCGCACCGGCCTGCAGGTTGTCGTCTCCCTAACAGGGAAAGCCCACGCAATCCCTTGCGCCGGGGGTACCGCATGAGCGAGTTCAATATCCCCCTTCACCGAGTCATGCTGCTCCAGCGCACCCTCGAACACGGCGGCAAAGCCACCTGCCAATTGCGTCGCCTTGAGACATCGATGGATGCCCAGATCGACGTCGAGAACGACCACACCACGCACCATATCAAGGTGACACTGGGCCCGCTCGTTAGCTCACTGGCTCTGCCCCGCGATCCGTCGGCCAAGTACCAGCAACTGCGGGACTTCCTGCAAGACCTGGCTAATGGCAGGGCCGACTCCGGCGCCCAGTCCGAAGAAGCGCTCGCCCTTCTGGAAGCCCAAGAGAGCGTGAACGAGGTCCTGCAGCGCGGCCAGATCGCCTACGTCATCACTACCGTCAACCGGAAGATTCCCCTCGGCGCGGTTGTGACCAACGACCTGGGAGAGGTGTGCGCAGCTGTCACAGCCGCTAGCAAAGAGCAGCTAGCGGCAGCAGTGCTAGCAAAGCTTCAGCTCGCCCCCGAGGCGCTCGGGGAGTGCGCATGAACACGCTGGAACAACTGCGCAGCGAGTGGACCACCCCCTGTCCGACGCTGACCGCAGTGAGGGAGCGCTACTTCCCTCACATCGGCTCAGACCGACGGTTTAGGGAGCTGATCAACAAAGGCGAGATCAAGTTGCGGCTGAACAAGCTGCACAACTCTGCAAAGGCACACCACGTGGTTTACCTGCACAACCTCGCTGACTACCTCGACCACCAGGCTCAACAAACTACGCGATCCGCTTGAACTAGGCGGCCCCGGCCACCTGGGGCACCCAGCCCGCCACCGCCCCTCACCTTGCTCGGTGGCGAGCTATTAAGGAGCACAGCACATGCAACCGCACCAATACGCACTCGGCGCCGGAATTCTCTGGCTGACAGCGCTCATCGTTCTCCCCTTCCTGATCGCGAAAGCTCGAACCCGCTCATTCGCCCTGGGGCTTGACGCCGGAAAGCACCTTCAGAAAGCAGACTTCAAGCTGCAGATTCAATCGCTGAGAGACGACCTGGCCGAGGCCGCCGTCCAGGCCGAAGCCGATCAGCGAAAACATCACATCTCCGTCGCCAACCTCAAAGGCACCATCAGCGAGCTGGAAGCCCGGATGATGTCTTACACCGGGCTCGCGGTGACCAAAAGTGACTATGAACAACTGACCAAAGCTGCAGAGACCCTGCAATTAGCCCAGCGCACTTGGAAAACGGCGAAAGGGACCGAGCCTTGGTGCGTCCGAGCCCACAACGAATGCCGCGGCATCCAGAACCTTGCCCAACGCATTCACGACAATTTGCGCAATATCCCGGCCACCACCACCAAGGTAGGAGAATCGGCATGAAGCCTGCCGCCAACCATTGTCCGTCCAAGAACATTCTGGTGCACGACCTGCAGGAATGCGGCAAATCCACTCCAATGAGCGAAGTACTGGCCGAAGAAGAAATCGCAGCAATCACTGGCTATCAGATCCCCTCCCGTCAAATCGAATGGCTGAATCAAAATGGCTGGCGACACGTACTCACTGCCGCAAGACGCCCAGTTGTAGGAAGGATATACGCACGCTTGAAGCTAGCGGGAGTTAAACCATCAATCTCCAACACAGTAGCCGAAACCTGGGCCCTTGATTTGGCACGAGTGAGTTGAACGATGCGTATCAAGAAAGCAGTAAACCGTGACCTCCCGCCGCGAATGCTGCGGCGGGTTCGCAATCTTAAAAGCGGGGCCCAGTGGGTCGGCTACTACTATGACGGCCGCGATGAGAACGGCAAGCGGATTGAAATCCCTCTGGGTACCGACCTAGACGTTGCCAAAATGGAATGGGCGAGGCTTGATCGCAAAGCCGTACCCAAGACTGTTCGCTTTCTTGGAGATGTCTTCAATCGATATGAGCGTGATGTGATTCCCAGCAAGATGCCCAGGACCCAGAAGGACAACCTGCTCTCGCTGAGGCAACTCAGGGCAGCATTCAGTGAGGCCCCGATTGATGCCATCACACCACAGATTATTGCCCAGTACAGGGACAAACGATCGGGCAAGGTTCGCGCTAACCGTGAGATATCCCTTCTCTCACACATCTACAACTTGGCGCGGGAATGGGGCATCACTAAAATGGAGAACCCTGCCGCCGGGGTGCGGAAGAATAAGGAGCGGCCGCGTGACTTCTATGCCGGACCAGAGATCTGGGATGCGGTCTATCGTTGGGCTGCATCCGAGTTACGAGACGCGATGGATCTGGCATACCTGACAGGGCAGCGCCCGACTGATGTGCTCTCGATGCGTGCAACCGATTGCGTAGATGGCCACCTCCAGGTGGCTCAGGGCAAGACATCTAAGAAACTGCGGATTCAATTAGAATCAAGTGGCCAGATAAACGGGCTGGGACTGCTTCTAAAACGCCTATTGCAGCAGCGAAAAGAACGCTGTGTCTGCAATCCGTATCTGATCACCACACAGGATGGTAGGAATGTAACTTCGTCGATGCTGCGCCTCAGGTTCGATGGTGCTAGGAAATCAGCCACCGAACAGGCGCTCGAAAACCAGGATACAGTACTGGCCGAGCAGATCCAGCAGTTCCAATTTAGAGATATTCGACCTAAAGCGGCAAGCGAAATCATTGATCTAACACATGCCAGCCGCCTTCTCGGACATACCGATAAACGAATTACAGAGACTGTATACCGCAGAGTTGGCGAGGTGGTAAAACCTACGCGCTAAATTTTTAGTAAGCATATACCATTACGAGACTGTCGTTTGGCCTAACTAATTTATGCTAGGCCGTCCAAGCCTCGTAACTGGCGACTACTCAAATTGCAGTAAATGTTATCTTTTTACTCTTGTCAACTACCTGCATATCATAACCATCATCCTTACCAACCACAACCTCTTTAAGCTTTTTCAATTTTAGCAAAGGACTAAGATCTTGAATACTCGTCGATACAATTCCCAAATGGATCAGATTTGAAAGACCTTTGACCCAATCCAAAGTTTCAATTGGCATTCCATCGAGGCGAAGTAATTCAAGGCTTTTCAAATTCCCAATAGCCGATACTTCTTTCACGGATAGATCTCGAAGTACTAACGAATGCAAGCCAGTCAACCTTTCGACACCCTCAATACTTTCTATCGAAAGCTTGTTCATAAACAAATATCTTAGCTCAGTCGATGCAACACCCGAGAAGCTATCAATCGGACAATGATCAACAAAAAGCCCCTGTAAACCTGCCATCTTCGATACGAAATCAAGACTTGATATCTTCAGACCCTTCAAGCTCAAAGTGTTAATTTTCCTATTTCCAGACAGGCAGGAAAGCGAATCAACAGGGCAGTCCGAGATACATAAGTAATCCAAACTTTTCAGCCGAGACAAGCAGCTAACATCATAAACCGGCATTTTAGTAAAATTTAGAAATTCTAATTCAGTCAACGCCTTAAGCGCAGAAACATCAACAACATTAATATCTTCCAAATGAAGAGTTTGAAGTTTTTTCCAATACGCCAAGAACCCTAGCGACTTCAGCTCTACCTCATGAAAAGCGGAGAAGCGCACATTGCAACGCGACTTAATCTCCTCTAACCCAGACTGCCTTACGCTCTTAAACTCGACATAAAATAACTTCTTAAATTTCGCTATGCATTCTGCATTTATTAACTGTGAGTTTTCGACAACAAGAGTCTCTAGATATTTCAAGCTATTAGCTGCCGATAGATCAACTAGCTCTACCCCCGAACAGCACAAAGCTCGCAGCTGTGTAAACTCGGACAAGAATGAATGTGTTAACTTCACGCCCCCCCGTGATATCAAAAACCTCACATTCGAGGATATAAATACATCAGATGAACTAGGAAGCCTATTGAATTTTTCATCTGAAGACTCCTCATCTATCTCTTCACCCAGTACCAAGGCATACCCCGAAGAGATTAAAACTCGAGCCAACTCATCCGAACCGCTGTCCCAATCCTGGTATGCTGCCAAACAAGAAACAGTTGCCAGATAATCCAACCAAATACGTGAAAGCTTAATATGTTTATTACTAAGAAGCCGACCCGCCAAACTTGATTTAGCACCGAAAATATTTTCGAGTTGTGGGTATTGTGGATATGTAGATTTAGCTAGACTCTCTACCCATTTCGGACTTCGCTCGTTTGATAGTATCTCAAACAAGAAAATCAAAGTCTCAAGCCAGTGACTTTTATCTGCCCATTGTGCGAAATCATGAATATGAACATCCGATTTCTTTTTAGACGTCTGGTCTGCAAAGTCTGGCGAAACTACGCAAACCTCTAAATGGCATGCACAAAAATATTCTTGGAAACTCAGATGCACGAATGCATAATAGCCCTCGCCGCGCGGAAGTAGCAAACCACTTCGACGAGCAACCCAGTCTAGAAACTCGCAAGCGACCTCACGCGTATCACGAACACCTGATACCTTCATGGATTCCTCAATCCACGAAATCACCTGCTTTTCCGAGACAAGTATCCCTACATTTTGGCGAGTTTGCTCTTTTCTAGCACATTGCATTTTGAATCCGACATAGGAAAGCCAGCTTTTTTTCTCCCTCCAATTATAGCTTCCTAGAATATCTCCCTGAATAATTTTCCGTTGACTATCAATGGTGTTTATATAGGCATTAACAATTTCCTCATAGAGTAAAGCCTTACCATCCGGCAAATGAGCTCTTTCCCTATGAACAATAGCCATCAAACTTAATAGGTTTGGGGTGCGCGCCAACTTGACTGTAACTTCAGACTGATTCAATGCCGCCAACAGATCGGATGTTTTCTCCTTTGCCTCTTTATCGGAAGCACATCTTTGCCTATACCAATTCCTAGAAAAATCAGATATTTGACTCCAATCAAATGGCATCAAAAACCTAACTTCCGCCCATGGCTTTTCTTTGGTAGAGACCACCTCCGTGGCACCATCCAAGTCAGCAAACGCGAACCCTTTCCTCAAAGATCTTTCATTCGAATCAATTCTTTGATGCGCCGTTCTTAATGAAGAGTCAACAGGATAGTCGTCATAACCGACAATACGCGAGGTGGCTAAAACACAAGCATCCTTTCGTTGCGCCTCTCTCATCCATCGACCGACTGCAACCCGGTCATCTAAAGGTATTTCGTCTACCCCATCTAGTATTAGAATAAATCTCCCAGAGTCGATCCAGCTCTCTAGGACAGGAGCCAAGTCTTCTGCTCGCGCGCTCCCCAAAACTTTACTTACTATGTGATTGGCGAGCTCTTTAATACCTTGAGTCTCTGCAAAACATTCCTTTTCGAGCTCTCTGAGCACACAGGGCAAAGGAAGTACATTTGTTAACCGGGAAGGCAGAGGCGCAGTAGCGCCTGATGTGATACGCCAGGCGATCCAATTACTTAGCGTAGTTTTGCCCCCCCCTGGATCGCCCAAGATCACTAATCTCGGAGAATCGTCCAACTCTTCAAGCAGGCTCTTTCCTTTGGGCCAAGACTCGGGAGAGCTATCGGCAGTGACTGCAGTTGAAGAAAGAAGCGGAGGCACGAACAATGTTTCAATTTTTACAGGCGGGAGATCCCTCATTGCAGGCAATGCAAGGGTCTCCACGACGCCACATCGCCGATTAATCACCCCTAAATACGTTCGCAACTGGGGTTCATCCCAGAGATTGAAGCTTCTTTTAGTATCCATAACTATAGTGCTCTCGGTATTTGACGGCCTTCAAGAAGCGGAATGAAATCACGTGGTAGCAAATGATCGCGATACTCCCGCACTATTTCGTCAATCCAAAAAATATCTATGTCCCCGGGGTTGGGATACTCAACCGACCAGGCCGGACGGTTCCTAGTATCTCCCAGGTAAGTTCGAGTTGTAAGTTTCAAGCAGCTCGCCCATGCAGGAGACATATCAGCCCCTTCTAAATTTTTACTTCTCTCGCCACTACACCAAGCAACACACTCTGACCAAAAATCAGGATCAAAATGCCACCTTTCCCAAATATCCCTATGGAACTGATGAATATATGATGCCACCAAAACTTTGACAGCCCATATTTTTTGCCCATCAAGATCATCAGGAAATGGCAAACAACCTGAAAAACGCACCCATTGATTAGCCAGCGCCTTCAATCTTCTCGGGTTAGGCGGCAAACACACATTCTCCCCTACAGCCAAATTGAATGCGCTCACTTTATTTATATCTGTAGCAGCAGACAAAAGTGCCGAGAACAGACCTGCGGTATTAGCCGGCAAGGGCAAACGATAGATATCGGTGCAGATTTTCTCCAAATAATGACTAGCACGCAAATGCCTCTCGCCTGCAGAGGCAGAAGACATTGAAAAAATCTCCTCACCGATCGCATCGGTCAGAACAGTTTCATTCATCCCCAATACAAAAACGCAGTTTGGTAAATTTAAATAAATCTTTAACCCTTCAAGTAACTTAAACGCGGCACGGGGATTACAACGATCCAAGTCGTCAATAAATATAACGACACGACCACTATTATCCTTAGGGAGAAGTGTTACTATCGTGTTGTGCAAATGAGTTCTAATTGAATCTGAGTCAAGCTTTTCAGCTAGATTGCTCTTCTCCCAAGCCTCACCAATTTTCTGAATAGCACCTGCATTCGGCACTACTCCTTCATATCCTATTGCCTTACCAATATCCCCGAGCCCATCCAGAGTGTACCGTAGTGATATCTCGCCAATTTTTTTGAACTTGGCAACGACACTTGGAATGGCAGCGAACTGACGTCTCATTTCTTGGATAAGTGCAACCACCGGATTTGGCTCGTGCTGGTACCGCCAAGAATCAAACCAGATAGTAACTACCTTATTATTCGTTGGAATACGAGCTGACGAGGGCGACTGCACAGCCCCCGCTTCGTCACACTTACCACCGAGGCGTCGCTGTAATTGCCGCATAAAACTCGTTTTCCCGCTCCCCCAGCTTCCATGAATACCAATGACATGAGGCGTAGGGCAATTTTCTATGCGCTCTCGCATCCTATCAAGCTCGGACTCCCACCCCAAGCGGTCCGTTAAAGTGGGGAGATCATTCAATATGATGCTATGGCCTGTCACTTTCGTATCCTTAATAGTAACAAGGGGAATAAACAGAAACTCTTCATTCTAGCGACTTGCAACACCTATTTTCCAGACGCTGTAGAGCACGTTTTGCCACCCAGGAGCGCTGACTAATGCAGAATGGGTGTGAACGCCCCTCCCACCACACGCAGCTGATGGCAAAGAACCGTGCTCAATGAGGGTTAGGAATGCCTGCCTAGGCTTCCAGATTGAGGCGTATTCGTATTGAATTGCGGAAATGATGGGAACAATGCGGAAACGACCTGGCGCCTGACAGGGCAAAAACTGGAGCGCCAGAAACGCAAAAAGCCCTGAATAATCAGGGCTTTGAAGATGGCGGAAGCGTAGAGATTCGAACTCTAGGATAGTTGCCCATCGACGGTTTTCAAGACCGTTGCCTTAAACCACTCGGCCACGCTTCCTCGTATTGCGGGCGCCATAATACCGAAATGAAACAAGCTGTCAAACTCTCGATAGGGCTGTTTTCCAATGCTCTGTTATGATCTTTGCATCTGAACGTTTCAAACCCACAGGAGTGTCGCCATGCGCGAACAGGATTATGCCGTCAATCACGGCCAGCAGATCGAGCAGCAGGAGGTCAGCAAGGTCCTGCGCAATACGTACGGGCTGCTGGCTATCACCCTCGCCTTCAGTGGCGTCATGGCCTTCATCGCGCAGCAGATGCGCGTTGGCTACCCGAACATTTTCGTGGTGCTGATCGGCTTCTATGGCCTGTTCTTCCTCACCAACAAGCTGCGTGATTCGGCCTGGGGCCTGGTGTCTACCTTTGCCCTCACCGGTTTCATGGGCTTTATCCTCGGCCCTATCCTCAACCGTTACCTGGGCATGGCCGGTGGCGCTGAAGTGGTCAGCTCGGCCTTCGCCATGACCGCGCTGGTGTTCGGTGGCCTGTCGGCCTACGTGCTGATCACCCGCAAGGACATGAGCTTCCTCGGTGGCTTCATCACCGCCGGTTTCTTTGTGCTGATGGGTGCGGTGCTGGCCAGCCTGTTCTTCCAGATCAGCGGCCTGCAATTGGCGATCAGCGCCGGTTTCGTGCTGTTCTCGTCGGTCTGCATCCTGTTCCAGACCAGCGCAATCATTCACGGTGGCGAGCGTAACTACATCATGGCGACTGTCAGCCTGTATGTATCGATCTACAACCTGTTCGTCAGCCTGCTGCAATTGTTCGGCTTGATGGGTCGCGATGACTGATCGCTCTTGAATGTGTGAGAAAGCCCGCTTCGGCGGGCTTTTTTGTGGGCGGTGGTTTTGTATCCCAGGGCAAACCCGTTCCTGCCGTGGGCGTGGCGGTGAGGGGGATTACCCCGTAGAATGCGCTCCTTTTTTCTTCCGGGGCAGCACTCCCATGAGTTCAATCGAGCAAGGGCCCGGCGCACCTGCGCAGGTCAATGAACTGGTTCTTGGCCTTGAGGATCGGCCGCGGCCGCTGATCGCGATGCTGGCTGCGCTGCAGCATTTGCTGGCGATTATTGTGCCGATCGTGACGCCAGGGCTGTTGATCTGCCAGGCACTGGGGGTTTCCGCGCGCGATACCAACCTGATCGTGTCGATGTCGCTGGTGATTTCCGGGATCGCCACCTTTGTTCAGTGCCGTCGCTTCGGGCCGTTCGGCGCCGGGCTGCTGATTGTTCAGGGCACCAGTTTCAACTTTGTCGGGCCGTTGATCGCCGGAGGCGCGCTGATGGTCAAGCAAGGCACGCCGGTGGAAGCGGTAATGGCGGCGATCTTCGGTGTAGTGATTGCCGGCTCGTTCGTGGAAATGGGCATTTCGCGCATTTTGCCGTTCGTTAAACGCCTGATTACGCCCTTGGTGACCGGTATCGTGGTGCTGATGATCGGCCTGACCCTGATCAAGGTCGGCCTGATCAGCATGGGCGGCGGCTTTACCGCCATGGGCAACGGCACCTTCGCCAATGGCGAGAACCTGCTGCTGTCGGGTGTGGTGCTGGCGATTATCGTCGTGCTCAACCGTATTCCGCTGGTGTGGATGCGCAGCTGCGCCATTGTCATTGCCCTGGCGGTGGGCTATGCCCTGGCGGGCTATCTGGGTCGCCTGGATTTCACCGGCATGCATGAAGCCGAGCTGTTCCAGGTGCCGATGCCGTTGCATTTCGGCCTCGGCTTCTCCTGGGCACTGTTCATTCCGATGCTGGTGATTTACCTGGTGACGTCGCTGGAAGCCATTGGTGACGTTACCGCCACCAGCAAGGTATCGCGCCAGCCCGTGGAAGGCCCGCTATGGATGCAGCGGATCAAAGGGGGCGTGCTGGTCAACGGCGCCAACTCGCTGCTGGCCGGGGTATTCAATACCTTCCCCAGCTCGATCTTCGCCCAGAACAATGGGGTGATTCAGCTGACCGGTATCGCCAGCCGTCATATCGGTGTGTGGATTGCCGCGATGCTGGTGATTCTCGGCCTGTTCCCGAGTGTTGCCGGGGTGATCCAGGCGGTGCCGGAGCCGGTGCTCGGTGGTGCAGCCATGGTGATGTTCGGTGCGGTGGCAGCATCGGGGATTAATATCCTCGCCAGCATCAACCTGGACCGCCGTGCGCTGCTGATCATTGCCGTGTCGCTGGCGCTGGGCCTGGGTGTGGCCCAGGTGCCGGAGTTCCTTGCACATATGCCGTCGGCACTGCGCAATGTGCTGGAGTCGGGTGTGGCTACCGGCGGGATTTGTGCGCTGGTGTTGAACTGGTTCTTGCCTGAGCATAAAGAGAAGGCTTGAGGTGATGGAGCCGCCTGGCGGCCCCTCGCGGGGCCAGCCCGCTCCTACAGAAGCCCGCAGCCGTTGCGGGCTTTTTGCTTTATGATTGGCGCAGTTTTGCTGAATGAGCCTTCCATGAAGTTCGCCATCGCGGTTTTTTCTCCGGCCCATGCGCCCTCTTCCCGTCGTGCCTTGCTGTTCGCCCAGGCGGCGCTGGCTGGCGGGCACGAGATCGTTCGGCTGTTTTTCTATCAAGACGGCGTACACAGCGCGTCTGGCAATGTGGTTTCGCCGCAGGATGAGCTGGACGTCGCCGCCCAGTGGCGTGCCTTTATCAGCGAGCATGGCCTTGATGCCGTCGTGTGCATTGCCGCCGCCCTGCGCCGTGGCGTGCTCAACGCCGAGGAAGCCCAGCGCTACCAACGCCCGGCGGTGAACCTGCCAGCGCCCTGGGAGCTGTCCGGCCTTGGCCAGTTGCATGAAGGCGCGCAAAGCGCCGATCGGCTGATCTGCTTTGGAGGCGATTGAAATGGCCAAGTCCTTGCTGATTATCAGCCGCCAGGCGCCGTGGGCCGGCCCGTCCGCCCGCGAAGCCCTGGACATTGCCCTGGCCGGCGGCGCTTTCGACCTGCCCTTGGGCATGCTGTTTCTCGATGACGGTGTGTTTCAGCTCGCGCCGGGGCAACAGCCTGCACAGGTGCAGCAAAAGAACCTCGCCGCCAATCTGCAGGCCCTGCCGATGTTTGGCGTCGAAGAGCTGTTCGCCGCCAGCAGCAGCCTCATAGAACGTGGCCTGAATACTGACAGCCTGAGCCTGTCAGTGCAGGTGCTGGATGACACCGCGCTGGCCGCGTTGATCGACCGTTTCGACCAGGTGGTAACCCTCTGATGAGCACCCTGCACGTAATATCCCACTCGCCTTTTGGCGACAATCGCCTGAGTAGTTGCCTGCGCCTGCTCGGCAGTCACGACGGCGTGTTGCTGTGTGGCGATGCAGTGTATGCCCTGCAACCCGGCAGCGTGCCGCTGGCCACGCTGCAAGCGAGCAACCTGCAAGGGCGGCTGTTCGCCCTTGAAGAAGACCTGCAAGCACGCGCGATCAATGCAGATGAAGGCATCCGCGCAATCGACTATCCAGCGTTCGTGGCGCTGTCGCTGGACTACGACAAGGTCAATAGCTGGTTATGAGCACCCTGATTGTTGGCGACCGTAGCATCGCCCTGGACAAGGACGGCTATCTGGTCGAGCTGGGCGACTGGTCCGATGAAGTCGCCCAGGCACTGGCGGACAACGAGCAACTGGAGCTGACCCCCGAACACTGGGAGATCCTCACCCTGCTGCGCGGGTTCTACCAGGAGTTCGAGCTGTCGCCGGCCACCCGTCCGCTGATCAAGTACACCGCCCTCAAGCTGGGGCCGGAAAAAGGCAACAGCATGCACCTCAACCGCCTGTTCAAGGGCACTCCCGCCAAACTCGCCGCAAAGCTTGCGGGCCTGCCGAAGCCGACCAACTGCATATGACCGAACCTCGCCCGCTGATCACCGAAACCCCGGCCGAACACCCTTTTGCCCAGTTCGTGCGCATTCTTGGCAAAGGCAAGCGCGGCGCCCGCGGTCTGAACCGCGAAGAAGCCCGCGAGGCGATGGGCATGCTGCTCGACGGCAAGGTCGAGGAAACCCAACTGGGCGCCTTCCTGATGTTGCTGCGGCACAAGGAAGAGAGCCCGGAGGAGCTGGCAGGCTTCACCGAGGCACTGCGCTCGCGTTTACACGCTCCGCAGATTGCAGTGGATATCGACTGGCCCAGCTACGCCGGCAAAAAGCGCCACCTGCCCTGGTACCTGCTGGCCGCCAAGTGCCTGGCCGCCAATGGCGTGCGCATCCTGCTGCACGGCGGCGGCGCGCATACGGCCGGACGCCTCTACACCGAGCAGGTCCTGGAACTGCTGCACATCCCCCTGTGCCGCGACTGGAACGCCGTTGCCCAGGCTCTGGACAGCCAGCATCTGGCGTTCATTCCGCTGCAAGACTGGGCGCCGCGCCTGCAGCGCATGATCGATCTGCGCAACACCCTGGGCTTGCGCTCGCCGATCCACTCCTTGGCCCGGGTGCTCAACCCCCTAGGCGCCCGCTGTGGCCTGCAAAGTATCTTCCACCCCGGCTACCAGGCCGTACACCGCGAGGCCAGCCGCCTGCTCGGCGATACCGCCATTGTGGTCAAGGGCGATGGCGGCGAGATCGAGATCAATCCCGACACCAGCAGCCACCTGTACGGCACCGCCAACGGTGAGGACTGGGACGAAGAATGGCCTGCCCGGGTCGCCCAGCGCCACGTAAAGCCCGCCAGCCTTGAGCCTGAACAGCTTCTGGCGGTGTGGCGCGGCGAATCCCGCGACAGTTACGGCGAATTGGCGGTGGTGGCAACGATGGCGCTGGCCCTGCGCGGCCTAGGCCAGTCGCGCGAAGCAGCCTTTGCCCAGGCCCAGGCCTACTGGGATCAACGCCTAATCTAGCGATTCATCAACTCAGTCGATCAAACAGGCGAAGACTTTGCGCTATTCGTTCAAACCCAGGCCCGTACACTGGGTCTATATTCGAGCGAATCACCAAGGAGTTCCCCATGGGCCTGTTGATCGATGGACGCTGGCATGACCAGTGGTACAAAAGCAGCAAGGACGGCGCGTTCCAGCGCGAAAGCACGCAGCGCCACAATCAGTTGCCCGCTGCCGAAGCCGGGCGCTATCACCTGTATGTGTCGCTGGCCTGTCCCTGGGCCCACCGAACGCTGATCTTTCGCAAGCTCAAGGGCCTGGAAAACCTGATCGATGTATCGGTGGTCAGCTGGCTGATGGGCGAGAACGGCTGGACGTTCGACCAGGGCCAGGGCTCCACTGGCGATAAACTCGATAACCTGGACTTTCTCCACCAGCGCTATACCCGTGACGACCCGCACTACAGCGGCCGGGTCACGGTACCGGTACTGTGGGACAAGCAGGAACAACGCATCGTCAACAACGAGTCGGCCGAGATCATTCGCATCTTCAACCGTGCGTTCAATGACCTGACCAGCAATACCCTGGACCTCTACCCAGAACCGCTTCAAGCCGAGATCGACCGGCTCAATGATCGAATCTACCCGGCAGTCAACAACGGCGTATACCGCGCAGGCTTTGCCACCTCACAGCAGGCGTACGAACAGGCGTTTGATGAGGTGTTTGCCGAACTGGACTGCCTGGAAGCGTGGCTGGACGAGCGGCGTTATCTGGCCGGGGAATACCTGACCGAGGCTGACTGGCGGCTGTTTACCACCCTGATCCGCTTTGATGCGGTGTATCACGGGCACTTCAAGTGCAACTTGCGGCACCTGACCGACTACCCGAACCTGTCGAACTGGCTACGGGAGCTGTATCAGTGGCCGGGGGTGGCCGAGACGGTGAACTTCGAGCATATCCAGAAGCACTACTACATGAGCCACAAGACCATCAACCCGAACGGGATCGTGCCCAAGGGGCCGTTGCAGGATTTTGGGGTGGGGCATGATCGGGAGCGGTTGCCCGGGAAGGGAATCTGGGAGAAATAGAGGCGGAAATGATCGCGGGGCAAGCCCGCTCCTACGGCAGGAGCGGGCTTGCCCCGCGATGCTTTCAGGGCTGCGCGCCCTCGAACCAGGCCAGTTTCTCTCGCAACTGGACCACTTCGCCGACGATCACCAACGTCGGCGCATGCACTTCGTGCTCCGCTACCAGCGCAGGTAAATCAGCCAAGGTGCCAGTGAACACCCGCTGGTTCGGCGTAGTACCTTGCTGCACCAGTGCGGCCGGCGTATCAGCCGCGCGCCCATGACGGATCAGCTCGGCGCAAATGGTCGGCAAACCCACCAGCCCCATGTAGAACACCAGGGTCTGGGCAGGCGCCACCAGGTCGTTCCAGGGCAGGTTGCTGGTACCGTCCTTGAGGTGACCGGTGACAAAGCGCACTGACTGGGCGTAGTCACGGTGCGTCAGTGGAATCCCGGCATAGGCCGAGCAGCCACTGGCCGCGGTAATTCCCGGCACCACCTGGAACGGGATGCCCTGCTCGGCCAGTTCCTCGATTTCTTCGCCACCCCGGCCGAAGATGAACGGATCACCGCCCTTGAGGCGCAACACACGCTTGCCCTGGCGCGCCAGGGTAACCAGCAGCTGGTTGATCTGCTCCTGTGGCACAGCGTGGTCGGCGCGGCGCTTGCCGACATAGATACGCTCGGCATCACGACGGCACAACTCGATAATGGCCGGGGCCACCAGACGGTCATAGAGCACCACGTCGGCCTGTTGCATCAGGCGCAAGGCGCGGAAGGTGAGCAGGTCCGGATCACCGGGGCCCGCCCCCACCAGGTAGACCTCACCCGGGGCCTGGTAGCTGGCGCCGTCGATCTTGGCTTGCAGCAAACGCTCGGCTTCAGCGCCCTGCCCGGCCAGTTGTCGCTCGGCGATCGGGCCCTGGAACACATCTTCCCAGAAACCGCGGCGCTGATTGACGTCCGGGTAGAGTGCCTTGACCTTATCGCGAAAACGCGCGCCAAGCCCGGCCAACTCGCCGTAGGCTGCCGGAATCCAGGTTTCCAGCTTGGCCCGGATCAGCCGCGCCAGCACCGGCGCATCGCCGCCGCTGGACACTGCCACCACCAGCGGTGAACGGTCGACAATCGCCGGGAAGATCACCGAGCACAGCGCCGGCGCATCGACCACATTCACCGGCACGCAGCGCTGGTGGGCATCCGCGGAGACCTGGGCATTGAGCGCAGGATCGTCGGTAGCGGCGATGATCAGCTGGCAGCCATCCAGGTCGGCTGGCTGGTAGCCGCGACCGAGGATTTCACCACCGCTGTGCCGGGCAAGCTCGGCCAGTTGCGCTTCGATTTCAGGCGCGACCACGCGAAGCACAGCACCGGCATCAGCCAGCAAGCGGGATTTGCGCAAGGCAATCTCGCCTCCGCCGACAACCAGTACACGGCTACCGCGCAGCTTGTGGAACAGCGGCAGGAACTCCATTTAACCGATGACCTCGACGCCACCCATGTAAGGCTTGAGAACGTCCGGCACGCGGATCGAACCGTCGGCCTGCTGGTAGTTTTCCAGCACGGCAACCAGCGTACGACCGACCGCCAGGCCCGAACCGTTCAGGGTGTGCACCAGCTCAGGCTTGCCGGTTTCCGGGTTGCGCCAGCGCGCTTGCATGCGGCGGGCCTGGAAGTCGCCACAGTTGGAGCACGAGGAAATTTCGCGGTACTTGTCCTGGCTCGGCACCCAGACTTCCAGGTCATAGGTCTTGACCGCACTGAAGCCCATGTCGCCGGTGCACAGCGCCAGTACACGGTAAGGCAGTTCCAGGGCCTGCAGAACGCGCTCGGCGTTGGCAGTCAGGCCTTCCAGGGCCTCCATGGATTTGCTTGGCTCAACGATCTGGACCATCTCGACCTTGTCGAACTGGTGCTGGCGGATCATGCCGCGGGTGTCACGGCCCGAGGCACCGGCCTCGCTACGGAAGCACGGGGTGTGGGCAACGAACTTGACCGGAAGTTGCTTGGCGTCGAGGATCTCGCCAGCCACGATGTTGGTCAGCGACACTTCGGCGGTCGGGATCAGGTAGAAGTCGGCCTCGCCGTCACGGCTGATCTTGAACAGGTCTTCCTCGAACTTGGGCAACTGACCGGTGCCTTGCAGCGCCGGTGCCTGTACCAGGTACGGGGTGTAGGCTTCTTCGTAGCCGTGCTCGCTGGTGTGCAGGTTGATCATGAACTGCGCCAGGGCGCGGTGAAGGCGGGCAATCGGGCCGCGCAGCAGGGCGAAACGGGCGCCCGACAGCTTGGCAGCGGTCTCGAAGTCCAGCCCACCGCTCAGTTCACCGAGGGCGACGTGGTCCTTGATCTCGAAGTCGAAGCTGCGCGGGGTGCCCCAGCGACGCACTTCAACGTTGTGATCTTCATCGGCGCCGACCGGCACGCTCTCGTCCGGCAGGTTGGGGATGCCCAGCACGATGGCGTCAAGTTCAGCCTGGATGCCATCCAGCTCGACCTTGCCGCTGGCCAGTTCGCCAGCCATGCGCTCGACGTCGGCCATCAGCGGCGCGATGTCTTCACCACGGGCCTTGGCCTGGCCGATGGACTTGGAGCGGGCGTTACGCTCGGCCTGCAGTTGTTCGGTGCGGGTCTGCACCACCTTGCGGCGTTCTTCCAGTGCTTCGATGCGCGCGACATCCAGGTTGAAGCCACGGGAGGCCAGGCGGTCCGCCACTTCCTGAAGTTGGCCGCGTAACAGTTTGGAATCGAGCATATCGTTCTCTCGTTGGTTCAGAATTTGGTCAAAGACAGGCCAGCCCAGGTTGCGAGCAGCCCGCCCATTACGCTGAGCCCAGCATAGCCGAAGGCCAGCGGCGCCTGCCCGCTTTCAAGCAGGCGCACGGTATCCAGTGAAAAGGATGAAAAGGTAGTCAGGCCGCCGAGAAAGCCGACGATCAAGCCGGCACGCAACTCGACCGGCACCAGCGGGCGGTGCAGGAACAGCCCGTACAGCACGCCAATCAACAGGCAGCCAATCAGATTGACCGCCAGCGTACCGAGATAGAAGTGGCGTGGCCAGTGGGCGCTGACCCAATTGGACGTGGCAAAGCGAAGCAAGGTGCCAGCAATGCCCCCCGCGCTGACGGCAGCGACTATGGCAATCATGGTTTTCTCCGCTGCCGTGGGCTCTTGCGGTCCAGCTCGGCCAGGTGCTTGAGCTTTTCGCCGATCTTCAACTCCAGACCGCGCGGGACAGGCTGGTAGTACTGGCGCGGTTCAAGGTTGTCGGGAAAGTAGTCTTCGCCGGCAGCGTAGGCATCTGGCTCGTCGTGGGCATACCGGTATTCGTCGCCGTAGCCCAGTTGCTTCATCAGCTTGGTCGGTGCATTGCGAAGATGCAGCGGGACTTCCAGCGAGCCATGCTCGCCCGCCTCGCGCAGGGCCGTCTTGAAGCCCATGTACACAGCATTGCTTTTCGGTGCGCACGCCAGGTAGGTAATCGCCTGGGCCACTGCCAGCTCGCCTTCGGGGCTGCCCAGGCGCTCTTGCACGTCCCAGGCCGCCAGGCACAGGCTCAAGGCGCGGGGGTCGGCGTTGCCGATGTCTTCGCTGGCCATGCGCACCACGCGGCGGGCAATGTATAGCGGGTCGCAGCCGCCATCGAGCATGCGCGCGAACCAGTACAGCGCGCCGTCAGGGTTGGAGCCGCGCACTGACTTGTGCAGCGCCGAGATCTGATCGTAGAAAGCTTCGCCGCCCTTGTCGAAACGTCGACGGCTGTCGCCCAGCAGGCTCTGCAGCAGTTCCACGCCGATTTCGCTGCCGTCTTCGGCCAGGTCCGAGGCGTTCTCCAGCAGGTTGAGCATGCGCCGGCCATCGCCGTCGGCGGCCGCCATGAGCATCTTGAAGGCTTCGTCGCCCAAGCGCAGCTGGCGCTTGCCCAAGCCACGCTCCTCGCTCAGTGCTCGCCCTACCAACTTGTGCAGCGCGGCCTCGTCGAGGCTTTTGAGCACGTACACCCGCGCCCGTGAGAGCAAGGCGTTGTTCAACTCGAAGGAGGGGTTTTCGGTGGTGGCGCCGATGAAAATCAGCGTGCCATCCTCGACATAGGGCAGGAAGGCATCTTGCTGGGATTTGTTGAAGCGGTGCACTTCATCGACGAACAGGATGGTCCGTCGTCCGTACTGCCCTGCTTGCTGCTTGGCGATTTCCACCGCGTGGCGGATTTCCTTGACCCCGGCCAGCACGGCCGAGACGGTTTCAAAGTGGGCATCGCAGAACTGCGCCAGCAGGCGCGCCAGGGTGGTTTTGCCGACACCCGGCGGGCCCCAGAAGATCATCGAGTGCAGCGCACCCTGTTCCAGTGCCTCGCGCAGCGGCTTGCCACGGGCCAGCAGGTGCTCCTGGCCGACGTACTCATCCAGGTTGGCCGGGCGCAGGCGCGCGGCCAGAGGCTGGGCTACGGGATCGCTACGAAACAGGTCCATGGGCGCTGCTACTACCTCTTATTCCGAAATGACATCGGCGCCTTTCGGGATCTCGAACTTGAACGTGCTCGCCGGAATCGCCCCGTTGGCCTTGACCCCGGTAAACAGGATATTGGTGCGCTGACCGACGCTGTCGATCAGTTGCATATCATTGACCAGGCCTTTGCGGAACGACAGGCGCAGGGAGTCGAACAGGGTGTCCTTGGTTTTCGGCTTGAGCGTGAAGTCCATCACGTCGCCCTGCTCCTTGGAGGTGATGTCGAAGCTCTGGCTGATCTTCGACACATCACCGGACAGCAGCAGCGCTGGCGTCTCGGTCAGGCGCTGATCGAGCTTCTTGATCGTTGCCTGCTCCAGGTCCGGGTCCCACAGGGTGACCGTCTTGCCGTCCGACACCACCACCTGCTCCTGCGGTGCATCGGTGTGCCAGTAGAACAGGCCGGGACGCTGTACCGACATCTGCCCTGCGGTCTCCTGCAGGCTGGTACCGCTGGCGTCCAGGGTCAGCTGGGAGAAACGGGCTTCGATCGTCCTGGATTTTTCCAGCAGTTGGGTCAAGCGCGCCACATCCTGCTCACCGGCAAACACGCAGGCGCTGGACAGGGCAATAGCGGAAACCAACATCATGCGAATCAGGCGCATGGAAATCCTCGTTGCAATATGAGTGGGCCTGCGGCCGTTACAGGCCGCAGGCTGGGTGGTTCATCAGTCGCGGGCCGGCCCTGGGGCAATCACTTCGCGTGAGCCGTTGGTGTTCATGGCGGTCACCACACCGGCCATCTCCATGGCCTCGATCATTCGCGCGGCGCGGTTGTAGCCAATCTTCAACTTGCGCTGGACCGCAGAAATGGAGGCACGACGGCTTTCGAGCACAAACTGCACGGCTTCATCGTACAGGGCATCGGTTTCGGCATCATCGCCGTCGCCGCCACCACCGCCGCCTTCAAAGCCGCTACCGGCCTCTTCGACGCCATTGAGGATATCGTCGTTGTAGTCCGGCGCACCCCGTTGCTTCCAGGCCTCGACCACGCGGTGGACTTCATCGTCGGAAACGAAGGCGCCATGCACACGGATCGGCAAGCTGGTGCCTGGCGGCATGTAAAGCATGTCACCGTGACCGAGCAACTGTTCCGCACCGCCCTGGTCGATGATGGTCCGCGAGTCGATCTTGCTCGATACCTGGAATGCCATACGGGTCGGGATGTTGGCCTTGATCAGGCCGGTGATCACGTCCACCGACGGACGCTGGGTGGCGAGGATCAGGTGGATACCGGCAGCCCGGGCCTTCTGGGCGATACGGGCAATGAGCTCTTCGACCTTCTTGCCGACGATCATCATCATGTCGGCGAACTCGTCCACCACTACCACGATGGTCGGCAGGGTTTTGAGCAGCGGCGGCGTGTCATCCATGCTTTCGCGCTTGAACATCGGGTCGTAGATCGGCTCGCCCGCCTCTTCGGCATCCTTGACCTTGCGGTTGAAGCCCGCCAGGTTACGCACGCCCATGGCCGCCATCAGCTTGTAGCGGCGCTCCATCTCCGCCACGCTCCAGCGCAGGGCATTGGCGGCGTCCTTCATGTCGGTGACTACCGGACAGAGCAGGTGCGGAATGCCTTCGTAGATCGACAGTTCAAGCATTTTCGGGTCGATCATGATCAGCTTGGCGTCTTCCGGGCCCGACTTGAACAGGATCGACAGGATCATGGCGTTCACGCCCACCGACTTACCGGAGCCGGTGGTACCGGCCACCAGCAGGTGCGGCATCTTGGCGAGGTCGGTAATCACCGGTTTGCCGCCGATATCGTGGCCCAGGGCCATGGTGACTGGCGACTTGGCCTCGTCGTATTGAGGCGACGAAAGCACTTCGGAGAAGCGCACGATCTGGCGATCCTCGTTGGGAATCTCGATACCGACGGTAGTCTTGCCGGGGATGACCTCGACCACACGCACACTGGTCACCGCCAGGGAACGCGCCAGGTCTTTTGCCAGGTTGGAGATGCGGCTGACCTTGACGCCTGCAGCCGGCTGGATTTCGTAACGGGTAATCACCGGGCCGGGGTGAATCGAATCCACCGAGACTTCGACACCGAACTCCTTGAGCTTGATTTCCAGCAGATGACCGACACCGGCCAGGGATTCGGGCGAGTAATTGACCTGCTTTTTCTCGGCCGGATCGAGGATTGAGATCGGCGGCAAGGTGCCTTCGATAGCGCTGTCGACGAACAGCGGGGCCTGTTTTTCCTTTTGCACACGCTTGCTGGGTTCTGGCGCCTTGACCGGGGCCGGCATGATCACCGGGGCCGGCTGTTGCTCACGCTGGGCAACGTGTTTGCTCAAGGCCTGGTCGCGCTCGATGATGCGCTCCTTGGCCTTGGCTTGCTCGCGTCGATCCGGCACCACTGGAGCCACTACGTCGTGCACCTGGTCGTCGACCTCGCGCAGCTTGGCCACCAGGCGCTTGCGTTCGTTGCGGGCGGCCCACCAGCGGTTGGCGGCGCCCTGGAACAGCTCGAACAGATCGAGGGTGATCTTTCCGGTAACGTCCATGACCTTGAACCAGGACAGGTCGGTGAACACCGTCAGGCCGAACAGGAACAGGGCAATGAACATCAGGGTGCTGCCCTGCACGTTCAGGGCATTCTTGGCCAGGTCGCCCAGGCTCTCACCCAGCGCGCCCCCGGCCGAGGCCGGCAGGCTTGCGGCGGAATGAAAATGGATATGCGCCAGCGCCGCGCCCGAGAGCACCAGGAACACCAGGCCGATCAGGCGCCAGGAGAACAGCCAGCCGCTCCACTGCCAGGGCTGGTGGCGCTCACGGAAGATCTGCCAGGTCTTTATGGCCAGCAGCAGCGGGAAGATATAGGCGAAATAGCCCAGCACCATGAACAGGATGTCGGCGAAATAGGCACCGGCACGGCCGGCGGCGTTCTGCACTTGCTCGACATTGCTGGTGTGGCTGAAGCCTGGGTCGGCCTGGTCATACGTCAGCAACGCCATCCACAGGTACAGGCACAGCGCCCCCATGGCGATCAGCGCACCTTCCTTGAGGCGATAATGCAGCTGCTGGCGCCAAAGCGGCACAGGCAAGGGATTCGATGTCGCGGTGGATTTCTTCAAAACGCTTCTATTCCTGCGCTTAATGCGCGTCCAACAGTGATTGACCCAATTGAACAGTCAACAAACCACTACTTTTAACATTACTGCCCGCCTACCGCCATGACGGCACGCCAGAAGGAAGCGTAAACGGGGGCCAATTTCCTATACAGCAATTTGAGCACGCATTTTCTTTTGTGACAAAGGCTTATGCGGTGTTTTTACGCAGGTGTGACAACAAAGGGGGGCGCAAGTTGCTTTAGCGCATCGCCGGTGGGCGCGGGCTTGTCCCGCGATACGCTTTCAGGCGATCCTGACCACCCTCCCCTCCTCCATCACAGAACGACGATGCTGACCTGGTTGAGCCGCGACACCCTGACCTTCCCCCCATTGGACAAAGCCCTGCGCGACCCCAATGGCCTGCTCGCCGCTGGCGGCGACCTGAGCGCCGAGCGCCTGGTGCAGGCTTATCGCCATGGTTGCTTCCCCTGGTACCAGGATGGCCAGCCGATCCTCTGGTGGTCACCCGATCCGCGCACCGTACTGTTCCCCGATGAACTTCATGTGTCGCGCTCCTTGCGCAAGCTCATGCGCCAGGGTCGCTACCAGGTCAGCTTCGACCAGGATTTTGCTGCCGTGATCCGCGCCTGCGCCGCTCCCCGCGACTACGCCGACGGCACCTGGATCACCGACAGCATGCAGGCGGCCTACCTCACGCTGCACAAGCAGGGTTTCGCTCACTCGGTGGAAGTGCGCCAGGACGGCGAGCTGGTCGGCGGCTTGTACGGCCTGGCGATGGGCCGGCTGTTTTTCGGCGAGTCGATGTTCAGCCGCGCCGACAACGCCTCGAAAGTCGGCTTCGTGAGCCTGGTCGAACACCTGCAGCAAGCGGGGTTCGTGCTGATCGACTGCCAGATGCCCACCGACCACCTGCACAGCCTGGGCGCACGCGCCATCCCCCGCGCGACTTTTGCCGACTATTTGCAGCGCTACCTGGATGAACCCAACAGCGCCAGCTGGGTTTGCTAGGCGAGTTTTTCCAGCTGGCTTACACTTAATTCAAACGCACCTCCCGAGGGGTTGATCATGACAGAGCTGGCGCGGTTGAAGTTTTATGCCACTCAACCCCATTCCTGCAGCTACCTGCCAGACGAACAAGCCACCACGCTGTTTCTCGATCCGAGCCAGCCGATGGACGTGAATGTCTACGCAGACCTGTCGGAAATGGGCTTCCGGCGCAGTGGCGACCACTTGTATCGCCCGCATTGCCAGAACTGCAACGCCTGTGTACCGGCGCGGATTCCGTCTGCACGCTTTTTGCCCAACCGCCAGCAAAAGCGCATTCTCAAGCGCAACGCCGACCTGACCGTCACCCCCGCGCGCCCGGCCTTCAAGGAAGAGTACTTCGAGCTGTACCGGCGCTACATCGAGCAACGGCATGCCGACGGTGACATGTACCCGCCCAGCCGCGATCAGTTCTCTACGTTCCTGGTCCGCGACCTGCCGTTTTCGCGCTTCTACGAATTCCGCCTGCATGGCCGCCTGGTCGCCGTGGCTGTCACCGACCTGCTACCCAATGGCCTCTCGGCGGTCTACACCTTCTACGAGCCCGACGAGGAACGCAGGAGCCTGGGCCGCTACGCCATCCTCTGGCAGATCACCGAAGCCCTGCGCCTGGGGCTGGACGCCGTCTACCTCGGCTACTGGATCAAAAACTGCAAAAAGATGAACTACAAGACCCAGTACCGCCCCATCGAGCTGTTGATCAATCAGCGCTGGGTAACCCTGAACTGAAATCATTGGCTTGAAGTCCATTTTTCGGGCACAATGCACGCCACTTTTTTTGCCTGGCGCAGTCGTGCACCGGGCCATTAACTGGACACCGAGGGCTTTACTGCATGTCGAAAGAAGACAGCTTCGAAATGGAAGGCACTGTCGTCGACACCCTGCCCAACACCATGTTCCGTGTGGAGTTGGAAAATGGGCACGTCGTTACCGCGCATATCTCTGGAAAAATGCGCAAGAACTACATTCGTATTCTGACCGGTGACAAGGTCCGCGTCGAACTGACGCCCTATGACCTGAGCAAAGGACGCATCACCTACCGCGCCCGATAAGCAGCACCAACAAAAAATGCCCGGCTATATGCCGGGCTTTTTTGTTTGCCTTGAAAGCACCGCGGGGCAAGCCCGCCCCTACAAATTCTGTAGGAGCGGGCTTGCCCCGCGATCAGTCAACCGCTACGCCATCTCAGCCGTGGTCTCGAAGTCGAACACCAGTTCGCCATCGCGAATGTCGACGTGTACCACGCCGCCATGCTCAGCCAGCTCACCGAACAGGATTTCCTCGGCCAGCGGCCGCTTGATCTTGTCCTGGATCAGCCGCGCCATCGGCCGCGCCCCCATCTGTGCGTCATAACCGCCAGCGGCCAGCCAGCTGCGTGCCGCATCGCTTACTTCCAGCAGAACGCGCTTGTCTTCCAGTTGCGCCTGCAGCTCGATGAGGAACTTGTCCACCACGCTCTTGATCGTCTCGTGACTGAGGCGACCAAACTGGATGATGGTGTCCAGACGGTTGCGGAACTCTGGCGTGAAGCTCTTCTTGATCACTTCCATCGCATCCGAGGAGTGATCCTGCTGCGTGAAGCCAATGGAGGCTCGCGCCGCGGTTTCAGCACCGGCGTTGGTGGTCATGATCACGATCACGTTGCGGAAATCCGCCTTGCGCCCGTTGTTATCAGTCAGTGTGCCGTGGTCCATCACCTGCAGCAGCAGGTTGAAGACTTCAGGGTGGGCCTTCTCGATCTCATCGAGCAACAGCACACAGTGCGGCTGCTTGGTGATCGCCTCAGTGAGCAAGCCACCCTGGTCGAACCCGACATAGCCTGGAGGGGCACCAATCAAGCGCGACACGGTATGACGCTCCATGTACTCAGACATGTCGAAGCGCACCAACTCGACCCCCAGCGCCTTGGCCAACTGACGTGCCGCCTCGGTCTTACCGACACCGGTAGGGCCGGCGAACAGGAACGAACCGACAGGCTTGTCAGGCGACTTGAGACCAGCACGAGACAACTTGATGGCAGTCGCCAGCGAGTCGATCGCCGCATCCTGACCAAACACGGTCAGTTTCAGGTCGCGCTCCAGGTTACGCAGCAGCTCCTTGTCGGAACTGGTGACGTGTTTTGGCGGGATTCGGGCAATTTTCGCGACGATATCTTCAACTTGCGGCACATCAATACGCTTGACGCGCATCTCGACCGGCTGCAGGCGCTGGTAGGCACCGGCTTCGTCGATCACATCAATGGCCTTGTCCGGCATGTGCCGATCGCTGATGTAGCGCGCCGCAAGCTCGGCGGCTGCGCGCAGGGCCTCGTCGCTGTACTCGATATTGTGGTGGGTCTCGAAGCGCCCCTTGAGGCCGCGCAGGATACCTACGGTGTCTTCCACCGATGGCTCACTGACATCGACCTTCTGGAAACGCCGCGCCAGGGCCCGGTCCTTCTCGAAGATGCCACGGAATTCCTGGAAGGTGGTCGAACCGATGCAGCGGATATCACCCGAGGACAGCAATGGCTTGAGCAGGTTGGAGGCGTCCATCACACCGCCAGATGCCGCACCGGCACCGATGATGGTGTGAATCTCGTCGATGAACAGGATCGCCTGAGGGCGCTTGCGCAGCTCACCGAGCAGCGCCTTGAAGCGCTTCTCGAAGTCGCCGCGGTATTTGGTACCGGCCAGCAGCGCGCCCAGGTCAAGGGAATACACCACGCTCTGTGCCAGCAGATCTGGCACCTGACCGTCGACGATACGTTTGGCCAGGCCTTCGGCGATGGCGGTCTTGCCGACACCGGCCTCACCGACCAGCAGCGGGTTGTTCTTGCGCCGACGCGCAAGGATCTGCGCTACGCGCTCGACTTCCAGCTCGCGACCGACCAGCGGATCGATGCGGCCTTGACGGGCTTGTTCGTTGAGGTTGCTGGCATAGGCATCCAGGGGATTGCCCGACGACGATGTTTCGCCACCGTCCTCATCCTGCATGTCCTGCTCGCCTTCGGAGTGCTCACCATGACCCGGCACCTTGGAGATGCCATGGGCAATGTAATTGACCACATCGATTCGAGCGACGCTCTGCTGCTTGAGCAGAAACACCGCCTGGCTTTCCTGTTCGCTGAAAATCGCCACCAGCACATTGGCACCGGTGACTTCACGCTTGCCCGAGCTCTGGACGTGGAAGACTGCGCGCTGCAATACACGCTGGAAGCCCAGGGTTGGCTGGGTCTCGCGATCCTCGTCATGTACGGGGATCAACGGCGTGGTGGAGTCAATGAACTCCTGCAGGTCGTGTTTGAGTTTGTCGAGGTTCGCGCCGCAGGCACGCAAAACGGTGGCAGCGGCCTCATTATCCAGCAATGCCAGCAGCAGGTGTTCGACGGTCATGAATTCATGACGCTTCGATCGTGCCTCCTTGAAGGCCAGATTGAGGGTGACTTCGAGCTCGCGGTTTAACATAGCTTCACCTCATACCCAAGTGGTCGGCGATTAACCGTCCTTCTCGATTTCACAGAGTAGCGGATGCTGGCTTTCCCTGGCGTATTGGTTGACCTGCATGGCCTTGGTCTCGGCGATGTCGCGGGTAAACAATCCGCACACTGCCCGTCCTTCTGTGTGGACGGCCAGCATGACCTTGGTCGCCAGCTCGCGATTCAGGTTAAAAAACACCTCGAGCACTTCGACGACGAAATCCATCGGTGTGTAGTCATCGTTGAACAAAACCACCTTGTACATGGGTGGCGCCTGCAGCGCTGGCTTGGCTTCCTGAACGGCCAGGCCGGAGCCATTGTCCTCATGCGATTGCGGGCGATCCTGATTGAATGTTAGTCGAATCTGGCTATGTACATGCATGGAAAGAAATTCATCATTTCGACAGGTTAAGGTTGTGGGTTGACCGCAAAGCCGACGTTTGAACGACTGTCGTCCGACCTTGACTATCGGCAAAACGGTGTTACAACCAATAAGAACCCACCGTGGTCGATAAAGATCCGCGCAGTCAACCAGAATTTTCGCAGGTTCATATGCGGATGGAGTGGATGATACTCCAGTGATGGAGTCCTTTGCAGAGGGATATGAGGATGGCAAGCGGTAAAGTCAAGTGGTTCAACAATGCCAAGGGCTACGGATTCATCAACGAAGAAGGGAAAAGCGACGACCTTTTCGCTCACTATTCCGCCATCAAAATGGATGGCTACAAAACGTTGAAAGCCGGCCAGGCCGTCACGTTTGAAATTATCCAAGGACCCAAAGGACTGCACGCCATCGAAATCCAGGATGCCAATAGAAAAGTCGACGCCGCGCCAGCCGCCACCGCCACAGTAGACAGCACCATTGGCGCCTGATCGCTGAACGCAATAAAAAGCCGACCCGTTCCTGCGAGCGGGTCGGCTTTTGTTTGCCTGCTTTTTATTACATGTGCTTGATAAGCGCCTCACCAAAACCGGAGCTGCTGACCAGCGTGGCGCCATCCATCAGGCGCTCGAAGTCATAGGTCACGGTCTTGGCCTTGATAGCCCCATTGGTGCCCTTGATGATCAGGTCGGCGGCTTCGGTCCAGCCCAGGTGACGCAGCATCATCTCGGCCGAGAGAATCACCGACCCCGGATTGACCTGGTCTTTGCCGGCGTATTTCGGCGCAGTACCGTGAGTGGCTTCGAACATGGCCACGGTATCGGACAGGTTGGCACCTGGCGCGATACCGATACCCCCCACTTCTGCCGCGAGGGCGTCGGAGAGGTAGTCGCCGTTGAGGTTGAGGGTGGCGATCACATCGTACTCGGCCGGGCGCAGCAGGATCTGCTGGAGCATGGCGTCGGCGATGGCATCCTTGACGATGACTTCACGGCCGGTTTTCGGGTTCTTGAACTTCATCCACGGGCCGCCATCGAGCAGCTCGGCACCGAATTCGTTCTTGGCCACTTCGTAGCCCCAGTCCTTGAAGGCACCCTCGGTGAATTTCATGATATTGCCCTTGTGCACGATGGTCAGCGACTTGCGGTCGTTGTCCACCACGTACTGCAGGGCCTTGCGCACCAGGCGCTGGGTGCCTTCCTTGGACACCGGCTTGATGCCGATACCGCAGTCTTGATCAAAACGGATCTTGGTAACGCCCATTTCCTCTTTAAGGAACTTGATGACCTTCTGCGCCTCGGGCGAGCCGGCCTTCCACTCGATACCGGCATAGATGTCTTCGGAGTTCTCACGGAAGATCACCATGTCGACGTCGCCAGGCTTTTTCACCGGACTTGGCACACCATCGAACCAAACCACCGGGCGCAGGCACACGTACAGGTCCAGCTGCTGGCGCAGGGCAACGTTCAGCGAGCGGATACCACCACCGACCGGGGTGGTCAGCGGACCCTTGATGGAGACGACGTAATCTTTCACGGCATCCAGGGTTTCCTGGGGCAGCCAGGTGTCCTGGTCGTATACCTGGGTGGCTTTCTCGCCGGCATAGACTTCCATCCAGGAAATCTTGCGCTTGCCCCCATAGGCTTTCTCTACAGCAGCATCAACCACTTTGATCATGACGGGACTGACGTCGACGCCAATGCCGTCGCCTTCGATGAACGGGATGATCGGATTATCAGGAACATTAAGAGAATGGTCTGCGTTGACGGTGATTTTGTCGCCGACTGCCGGAACCTTGATTTTCTGGTATCCCATGCTGCACTCCGTTTTTTTTGGTGTGGTACGTCATCTGGATCCCCAGAGCGTAACCCAGTTGCACGGCAACGGGAACCATGCGGGCGAATGCCCCGAAATGGGGCGCACCGACCTACATCTTTGGTCTAAAAAAGCCGCTCGGTCGCGTTGATCTTGATGATTAAGACCAAGGGTTTGGTATACTCCGCCGGTGACCAAAGGGTCACTGGGGGCGCACCGTCTGGAACGAGACCCGCAGGCCCCTGCAAGACTGGGCTGTTACCGCAGTTCAGCCGTTTGACACTCGACTGATGCAATCCACCATCACCGCACAGAACCCTCGACCTTCTGCTCATAGATGTGTCTGAGTGAAGCGCCTACCCTGCGCACCTCGAGATTCTGCGCACGCTCAGCAAAACAGAGAGTTAACCCGAATATGCCCACCCGATCCAAGATCATCTACACCTTCACCGACGAAGCCCCCGCCCTCGCCACCTATTCACTGCTCCCCATCGTCGAAGCCTTCACCGCTTGCGCCGACATCGCCGTAGAAACCCGGGACATCTCTCTGGCCGGCCGCATCCTTTCTGCCTTCCCTGAACAGCTCGGCGCCGACAAGCAAGTGGCCGACCACCTGGCAGAACTGGGCCAACTGGCAACCACGCCAGAAGCCAACATCATCAAGCTACCGAACATCAGCGCCTCGGTACCGCAGCTCAAGGCCGCGATCAAGGAACTGCAAGCCAAGGGCTTCAACGTTCCCGACTACCCTGAAGCCGCCAGCACCGATGCCGAGAAAGAAGCCAAGGCTCGCTACGACCGCATCAAGGGCAGCGCCGTGAACCCGGTCCTGCGTGAAGGCAACTCCGACCGCCGCGCGCCGCTGTCGGTCAAGAACTACGCTCGCAAGCACCCGCACAAAATGGGCACTTGGGCTGCCGACTCCAAGTCCCACGTGGCCCACATGAGCCAGGGCGACTTCTACGGCAGCGAGAAAGCCGCACTGATCGAAGCTGATGACAGCCTGCGCATCGAATTGCTGGACAAGAACGGCAACACCACCGTTCTGAAAGAAAAAACCGCCGTCAAGGCCGGTGAAATCATCGACTGCGCCGTGATGAGCACCAAGGCGCTGCGTAAATTCATCGCCGCCGAAATCGAAGATGCCAAGGCCAAGGGCGTACTGCTGTCGGTACACCTCAAAGCCACCATGATGAAGGTCTCCGACCCGATCATGTTCGGCCAGATCGTTGCCGAGTACTATCAGGACGCGCTGAACAAGCACGCCGATGTACTGGCCGAGATCGGTTTCAACCTGAACAACGGTATCGGCGACCTGTACGCCCGTATCAAGGCCCTGCCAGCTGAACAGCAAGCGCAGATCGAAGCCGACATCAAAGCCGTCTACGACGTGCGTCCGGCACTGGCCATGGTCAACTCCGACAAAGGCATCACCAACCTGCACGTACCGAGCGACGTTATCGTCGACGCTTCGATGCCGGCGATGATCCGTGACTCGGGCAAGATGTGGAACACCGAAGGCCAACTGCAAGACACCAAGGCCGTGATCCCGGATCGTTGCTACGCAACCATCTACCAGGCCGTCATCGAAGACTGCAAGCAACACGGCGCCTTCGATCCGACCACCATGGGCAGCGTTCCGAACGTTGGCCTGATGGCGCAGAAAGCCGAAGAGTACGGTTCCCACGACAAGACCTTCCAGGTCAAGGCCGAGGGCGTAATCCGCGTGGTTGACGGCAAGGGCAACCTGCTGCTGGCCCAGGACGTCGAAGCGGGCGACATCTTCCGCATGTGCCAGACCAAAGACGCGCCGATCCAGGACTGGGTCAAGCTGGCCGTCAACCGCGCCCGCGCAAGCAACACCCCGGCGCTGTTCTGGCTCGACCCGCTGCGCGCCCACGACGGCGTGCTGATCGAGAAGGTCCAGAAGTACCTCAAGGATCACGACACCACCGGCCTGGACATCCGCGTCCTGGCGCCAGTGGAGGCGATGAAGGTTTCCCTGCAGCGCATCCGCGCAGGCCAGGACACCATCTCCGTCACCGGTAACGTGCTGCGCGACTACCTGACCGACCTGTTCCCGATCATGGAACTGGGCACCAGCGCCAAGATGCTGTCGATCGTGCCGCTGATGAACAACGGCGGCCTGTTCGAGACCGGCGCTGGCGGCTCTGCACCCAAGCACGTACAGCAACTGGTTGAAGAAAACTTCCTGCGCTGGGATTCGCTGGGCGAGTTCCTGGCTCTGGCTGCTTCCCTGGAGCACCTGGGCAGCGCCTACGACAACCCGAAAGCCAAGGTACTGGCGGCGACCCTGGACCAGGCCACCGGCCAGTTCCTGGACACCAACAAGTCCCCTGCGCGCAAGGTTGGCGGCATCGACAACCGCGGCAGCCACTTCTACCTGACCCTGTACTGGGCCCAGGCACTGGCTGCACAGAGCGACGACACCGCCCTGCAAGCGCGTTTCGCCCCACTGGCAAAAGCCCTGGCCGAGAACGAAGCGACCATCGTCGCCGAGCTCAACGCCGTTCAGGGCAAGCCGGCTGAAATCGGTGGTTACTACTACCCGGATGCCGAGCTGACCGCCAAAGTGATGCGCCCAAGCCAGACCCTCAACAGCGCGATTGCCGCACTGTAAGAGAAGCAGCTTGAAGCAGTAAAAAGAAACCCCGGCCACGCACCGGGGTTTTCTTTAGCTCCAAGCTTCAAGCTGCAAGCCACAAGAACAAGCGGGCTTTAACTTGTGGCTTGCAGCTTGAAGCTTACAACCAAGGGAGAGAATCGACCGTGCGCCCCCATATCACCGTCGCCACCATCGTCGAAGACCAGGGCCGCTTCCTCATGGTCGAGGAGTTCAAGGCCGGCAAACATGTCTTCAACCAGCCTGCCGGCCACCTCGAAGCCAACGAGAGCCTGATCGAGGCCGCCATCCGCGAAACCCTCGAAGAAACCGCCTGGGACGTCGAACCGACCGGTATCGTCGGCATCTACCTCTACACCGCCCCCAGCAATGGCGTGACCTACCAACGCGTCTGCTTCGCCGCCCGCCCCCTCCGGCATCACCCCCAGCGCGCCCTGGACAGCGATATCGTCCGCGCCGTATGGCTGACCCGCGACGAACTGCTGGCAGACCCCGAACGCTGGCGCAGCGAGCTGGTGCCGCGCTGCATCGATGACTACCTGACAGGGCCACTGCACAGCCTGACACTGATACGCGACTGACGGTGACGATGCCTTGTAGGCCGCAGTTTGATAGAATCGTCGTCTTTTTCCAGATACACAGCCGGTACCTATGACCAGTCCAGCCCTTTACGAACCCGAAAAGACGCGCGTTATCGTCGGCATGTCCGGCGGCGTGGACTCTTCCGTCTCCGCCCTCCTGCTGATGGAGCAGGGCTACCAGGTGGAAGGCCTGTTCATGAAGAACTGGGAAGAGGATGACGGCACCGAATACTGCACCGCCCGCGAAGACCTGGCCGACGCCCAGGCTGTGTGCGATCGCATCGGCATCAAGCTGCACACCGCCAACTTTGCCGCCGAGTACTGGGACAACGTGTTCGAGCACTTCCTGGCCGAATACAAGGCCGGGCGCACGCCGAATCCGGACATCCTGTGCAACCGTGAAATCAAGTTCAAGGCCTTCCTCGATTACGCTCTGATGCTGGGCGCCGACCTGATTGCTACCGGCCACTACGTGCGCCGCCGCGATACTGACGGGCGCACCGAGCTGCTCAAGGGCCTGGACCCGAACAAAGACCAGAGCTACTTCCTGCACGCCGTGGGCGGCGAGCAGATTGCCCGCACCCTGTTCCCGGTGGGCGAGCTGGAAAAGCCTGAAGTTCGCGCCATCGCCGAAAAACACGGCCTGGCCACGGCCAAGAAAAAAGACTCCACCGGCATCTGCTTTATCGGCGAGCGTCGCTTCAGCGACTTCCTCAAGCAGTACCTACCGGCACAGCCGGGCGAGATCCAGACCACCGACGGTGAAGTGATCGGCCGCCATCATGGCCTGATGTACCACACCATCGGCCAGCGCCAGGGCCTGGGTATCGGCGGCCTGAAAGACGCCGGCGACGAGCCGTGGTACGTGCTGGAGAAAGACCTCAGCCGCAATGTGCTGGTGGTCGGCCAGGGCAACGAACACCCATGGCTGTTTTCCCGCGCCCTGCTTGCCTCGGAAATTTTCTGGGTCAACCCGATCGACCTGTCCAGCCCGCGCCGCCTGACCGCCAAGGTCCGCTACCGCCAGAGCGATCAGGACTGCACCCTGGAACTCACCGAAAGCGGCTACCGCGCCGTCTTCGACGAACCCCAGCGCGCGGTTACCCCCGGCCAGTCGGTGGTCTTCTACGATGGCGAAATCTGCCTGGGCGGTGGCGTGATCGAAACGGCAGAGCCGTGGAGCGCCCACTGATGAGCTCGACTCAAGAGCAATTGATCGCCCTGGGCGGGGTGTTCCAGGCCGCCGTGCTGGTCGACCGCATCGCCCGCACCGGGCAGGCCAGCGAAGCCAACCTGGGCTGCATGCTCGGCAGCCTGCTGGTACGCGACCCACAAAACACCCTGGAAGTGTTCGGCGGCGACGACCTGAACCTGCGCGACGGCTACCGCGCCCTGGCCAGCGCCCTTGAGCGCGACCCGGGCAGCCTGCAGCGCGAGCCACTGCGTTACGCACTGTCGATGCTGGGCCTTGAACGCCAGCTGGCCAAGCGTGGCGACATGCTCGACGTCATTGGCAACCGCCTGCCGCAGATCCAGTCCCAGGCCGAGCATTTCGGCCTGGTGCACGAGAACGTCATTGCCTCCAGCGGCGCCCTGTACCAGGACACCCTGAGCACCCTGCGCCAGCGCATCCAGGTGCACGGCGACATGCGCCACCTGCAACAGCCGAGCAATGCCTCGAAGATTCGTGCCCTGCTCCTGGCAGGCATTCGCGCCGCACGCCTGTGGCGCCAGCTGGGTGGACACCGCTGGCAGTTGGTGATCAGCCGGCGCAAACTGCTCAAAGAACTGTATCCGATGTTGCGCGGCTAACCGCAACGCGGCTGTAGGAGCGGGCTTGACCCGCGATAAAGCCAGCACATATCCACCCGATTTACCGGCAGACCATTTGTCAGCCACCCGACCCGGGCGCGTTTTTCATGTATGATATGCGCCCTTTTCAAAGCCTGACTGTCCGAGAACACCCCATGCAGCTTTCCTCGCTCACTGCGGTTTCCCCTGTTGACGGCCGCTACGCCGGCAAAACCCAGGCCCTGCGCCCTATTTTCAGCGAATACGGCCTGATCCGTTTCCGCGCCCTGGTCGAGGTTCGCTGGTTGCAGCGCCTGGCCGCTCACCCGCAAATCGCTGAAGTTCCAGCGTTTTCCGCCGAAGCCAATGCCCTGCTCAATGGCCTGGCCGATGAGTTCGCCCTCGAGCACGCCGAGCGCGTCAAGGAAATCGAGCGCACCACCAACCACGACGTCAAGGCCATCGAGTACCTGCTCAAGGAGCAGGCTGCCAAGCTGCCGGAACTGGCCAAGGTAAGTGAATTCATCCACTTCGCCTGCACCAGTGAAGACATCAACAACCTGTCCCACGCCCTGATGCTGCGCGCGGGCCGTGACGACGTGCTGCTGCCGCTGATGCGCCAGATCGCCCAGTCGATCCGTGAGCTGGCCCACCGCTTCGCCGACGTGCCGATGCTGTCGCGCACCCACGGCCAACCGGCGTCGCCAACCACCCTGGGCAAAGAGCTGGCCAACGTCGTCTACCGCCTCGAGCGCCAGATCGCACAAGTTGCCGCTGTACCACTGCTGGGCAAGATCAACGGCGCCGTGGGCAACTACAACGCCCACCTCTCGGCCTACCCGCAGATCGACTGGGAAGCCAACGCCCGCGCCTTCATCGAAGACGAGCTGGGCCTGGTGTTCAACCCCTACACCACCCAGATCGAGCCCCACGACTACATCGCCGAGCTGTTCGACGCGATCGCCCGCTTCAACACCATCCTGATCGACTTCGACCGCGATATCTGGGGCTACATCTCCCTGGGCTACTTCAAGCAGCGCACCATCGCCGGCGAAATCGGTTCTTCGACCATGCCGCACAAGGTCAACCCGATCGACTTCGAGAACTCCGAAGGCAACCTGGGTATCGCCAACGCGCTGTTCCAGCACCTGGCCAGCAAGCTGCCGATCTCGCGCTGGCAGCGTGACCTGACCGACTCCACCGTGCTGCGCAACCTGGGCGTCGGTTTCGCCCACAGCGTGATCGCCTACGAGGCCAGCCTCAAGGGCATCAGCAAGCTGGAAATCAACACCCAGCGTATCGCCGAAGACCTGGACGCCTGCTGGGAAGTCCTGGCCGAGCCGATCCAGACGGTCATGCGCCGCTACGACATCGAGAACCCCTACGAGAAGCTCAAGGAGCTGACCCGTGGCAAAGGCATCAGCCCTGAAGCGTTGCTGACCTTCATCGATGGCCTGGACATGCCTGTCGAAGCCCGTGAAGAGCTCAAGAAGCTGACCCCAGCCTCCTACATCGGTAACGCTGTGGCTCAAGCCAAACGCATCTGATCTACGCCCTGCGCGTAAACGCCCGGCTCAGCCGGGCGTTTTTATTACCGAAAGAAAATTACTTTTTTTCAATAGGTTACACATGAATCCTGATACTCCACTGCAGCTGTTGGGCGGCCTCACAGCCCGTGAATTCATGCGCGACTACTGGCAGAAGAAACCTCTGCTGGTGCGCCAGGCCTTCCCGGACTTTGAAAGCCCGATCGACGCCGACGAACTGGCCGGCCTGGCCCTGGAAGAAGAAGTCGAATCGCGCCTGGTCATTGAACACGGCGAGCGTCCTTGGGAGCTGCGTCGCGGCCCGTTCGAGGAAGACACCTTCAGCACCTTGCCCGAGCGCGACTGGACCCTGCTGGTGCAGGCCGTCGACCAGTTCGTACCCGAGGTCCACGAACTGCTGGAGCACTTCCGCTTCCTGCCGAGCTGGCGTATCGACGACGTGATGATCAGCTTCGCCGCCCCAGGTGGCAGCGTGGGTCCGCACTTCGACAACTACGACGTGTTCCTGCTGCAGGGCCAAGGCAAGCGCAACTGGAAAATCGGCCAGATGTGCGACAGCGACAGCCCACTGCTGGAGCACGCCGATCTGCGCATCCTGGCTGAATTCGAGCAGAGCGACGAGTGGACCCTGGAACCCGGCGACATGCTCTACCTGCCGCCACGCCTGGCCCACTTCGGCGTTGCCGAAGACGACTGCCTGACCTACTCGGTAGGCTTCCGCGCCCCGGGCGCCGCTGAAGTGCTGACCCACTTCACCGACTTCCTCAGCCAGTTCCTGCCGGATGAAGAGCGCTACACCGACGCCGACGCCCAGCCGGTCAGCGACCCGCACCAGATCCAGCACGACACGCTCGATCGCCTGAAGAAGCTGCTGACCGAGCACATGGGTGATGAGCGCCTGCTGCTGACCTGGTTCGGCCAGTTCATGACAGAGCCGCGCTACCCGGAACTGGTCAGTGGCGAACCGCTGGATGAAGTCGACTTGATCGAGAGCCTGGCCGAGGGCGCAATCCTGATCCGCAACCCGAGCGCACGCTTGGCCTGGTCGGAAGTTGATGACAATCTGCTACTGTTCGCAAGCGGCCAGAGCCGCCTGCTGCCGGGCGACCTGCGCGAACTGCTCAAGCTGATCTGCGCCGCCGATGCGTTGCACATCGAAAACCTTGAGCAGTGGCTTGAAAACGATCAAGGCATTACCTTGATCTGCGAACTGGTCAAACAAGGAAGCCTGGGATTTGCCAATGAATAAGATTCGGGTTCGCCTCGCCGATTGGCACAAAGACAACGCTGATATCCGCCGCATTCGTGAAGCCGTGTTCATTGCCGAACAATGCGTACCCCCTGAGCTGGAATGGGATGCCGACGACAACACCGCCGTGCACTTCCTGGCCCTTGAAGGCGACTACCCCATCGGCACCGCCCGCCTGCTGGCCGACGGTCAGATCGGCCGGGTATCGGTCCTCAAGGACTGGCGCGGCCTGAAGGTTGGCGACGCACTGATGCAAGCAGTGATCGTCGAAGCCCAGAACCGCGACCTCAAGCAGCAGATGCTCAGCGCCCAGGTACATGCCACGCCGTTCTATGAGCGCCTCGGGTTCAAGGTGGTCAGCGAGGAGTTCCTCGAAGCAGGCATTCCGCACGTGGACATGGTTCGCGAGTCGCGCGAGCTGGTATAAGCGCACAATCGCGGGGCAAGCCCGCTCCCACAATGCCTGTGGGAGTGGGCTTGCCCCGCGATCAGATCAGCAAAACCACAGCAAATTTGCCATCATGTCCACTCCACCTGCGGAGATAATGGACATGCCGCTACGCCCTCTTCTTGCCTCTGTGCTTCTGACGTTCAGCCTCAGTACGCTGGCCGCCACCGAAGTCCTGCCGCTGAACCATCGCACCAGCGCCGAACTGCTCCCCGCCGCGCAATCCTTCCTCGGTAAAAGCGGTACGGTCAGCGCCTTTGAAAACAAACTGATCGTCAACGCCAGCCCCGAACAGATCGACGATCTGCGCACCCTGCTCGTGCAACTGGATACCGCCCCACGCCGCCTGCTGATCAGCGTCGACAACAACGACAGCAACTTCCAGGACAACCGCGGCAACGCTCGCATCATCCACTATGGCACCGCCAACCGCGAAGGCGGCATGCAGCAGGTACAGGCCAGTGAGGGCAGCCCTGCCTTGATCCAGGTCGGGCAGAGCATTCCGATCACCAGCACCAGCACGGATGGCTACGGACGTATTCAAAGCGATACCCAGTACCGCAACGTCACCCAGGGCTTCTACGTCACCGCCAGCGTCACCGGAGAGACCGTTCACTTGAGCATCAGCACCAACAATGACCGGATGAGCCTGGAACGTCCCGATGTAGTGAAAGTACAAAGTACCGACACAACCGTCACCGGCAAGCTGGGTGAGTGGATCACCTTGGCAGGTGTCAATCAGCAGAGCCAGGCCGATCGCGGCGCTTCAACCCTCAGTTACAGTACCCAGCGCGGTGAAAACATGACTTTGCGGGTAAAAGTCGACGCAATGGACTGAAGCCAGGTAAATCAAGGCCTCGACCAAAGACCTCGAAACTGACTGATGAGTCGAATCAGACGAAAGATGTAGTGGTGATAAAAAAGCACTACAAAACATTTGACGACCACAATCCGTAGAGGCATGATGGCCCCGCTCCCGCTAATCAGAGGCCCTGGCAAGGGCCTTCGAGCCGCACTCTAACCTACCCACCTGAGTCGGCCCGTGTCTGTACAGCCCACAAGGCAGTTTGACGAGATTGCGACTGGAACGAAGTTGTCCCGAGGGACGGAAGCGCATCAAAAGGCACCCGGCAGCACTGTTCACTGCAGTTCGGCAACCACGAGCCACCCTGCAGCGAAAACCTCGCCAACGCCTGCTCACTTCCCCTCTTCGAGCCCCATCGTTCGACCGTCGCACATTTCGCTGAACATGACTTACGCCAGGCTTCTGATCTGCGCTGTGTGAGCGAGAATTTTTTACCCAAGACCGATGCGACGAGGTTTATTTCCATGGCACTGACACGCGAACAGCAAATTGCAGCCCTCGAAAAAGACTGGGCCGAAAACCCGCGCTGGAAAGGCGTGACCCGTACCTACACCGCTGCTGATGTCGTACGTCTGCGTGGCTCGGTCCAGCCTGAGCACACCCTGGCCCGCATGGGTGCCGAGAAGCTGTGGAAGCTGGTCACCCAGGGTGCACACCCGTCCTTCCGCCCAGAAAAAGATTTCGTCAACTGCATGGGCGCCCTGACCGGCGGCCAGGCAGTACAACAGGTCAAGGCCGGTATCCAGGCTATCTACCTGTCCGGCTGGCAAGTGGCTGCCGACAACAACTCGGCCGAGTCCATGTACCCCGACCAGTCGCTGTACCCAGTGGACTCGGTTCCAACCGTGGTCAAGCGCATCAACAACTCGTTCCGTCGTGCCGACCAGATCCAGTGGAAAGCCGGCAAGAACCCAGGTGATGACGGCTACGTCGACTACTTCGCACCGATCGTGGCTGACGCCGAAGCCGGTTTCGGCGGCGTACTGAACGCCTACGAACTGATGAAGAACATGATCGAAGCAGGCGCCGCCGGCGTTCACTTCGAAGACCAACTGGCCTCGGTGAAAAAATGCGGCCACATGGGCGGCAAGGTACTGGTTCCGACCCAGGAAGCCGTACAGAAGCTGACCGCCGCCCGCCTGGCTGCCGACGTTGCTGGCGTACCGACCATCATCCTGGCCCGTACCGATGCCAACGCCGCTGACCTGCTGACCAGTGACTGCGACCCGTACGACCAGCCGTTCGTGATCGGCGATCGTACCCAGGAAGGCTTCTACAAAGTACGTGCAGGCCTGGATCAAGCCATCGCTCGTGGCCTGGCCTACGCGCCGTACGCCGACCTGATCTGGTGCGAAACCGCCAAGCCGGACCTCGAAGAAGCTCGTCGCTTCGCCGAAGCAATCAAGAAGGAATACCCGGACCAGATCCTGTCCTACAACTGCTCGCCTTCCTTCAACTGGAAGAAAAACCTGGACGACGCGACCATCGCCAAGTTCCAGCGCGAACTGTCGGCCATGGGCTACAAGCACCAGTTCATCACCCTGGCCGGTATCCACAACATGTGGCACGGCATGTTCAACCTGGCGCACGACTACGCCCGCAACGACATGACCGCCTACGTGAAACTGCAAGAGCAAGAGTTCGCTGACGCATCGAAAGGCTACACCTTCGTGGCGCACCAGCAGGAAGTCGGCACCGGCTACTTCGACGACATGACCACCGTGATCCAGGGTGGCAAGTCTTCGGTAACCGCACTGACCGGCTCGACCGAAGAAGAGCAGTTCCACTGATCACTGATCAGCGGTAACCGATTCGGGTGAAACGCAAAACCCGGGGCCTGTGATGGGGCTCCGGGTTTTGTCTTTTCTGATCGCAGGATAAGCATGCCCCTACAGTGCCCGGCGATGTGGCCGATTCGGCACTTTCTTATAAATTTCCATTGGCTATCCTTAGCGCACACGATTTCCAAGGATCGGCCATGCCCCGCCCCATCACCCTGCTCGGCCTGGCGCTGCTCGGCGCTGCCCTCTATATATATGCACTGGCCACCCAGTCGCCGCTGCTGGGCCTTGCCGTCAAACCCCTTCCGGTGATTGCGCTGCTAGTGTGGTTGGGGGCTGCCGAGCCTGGTCGCTACCGGCACTGGATCATGATTGGCCTGGGCTTCTCGCTGCTGGGCGACATCCTTCTCGCCGCCCCCGGCGATCTGTTCGTATTCGGCCTTGCGGCGTTTCTCTGCGCCCACCTGGCCTACCTGCGCGCCTACCTGGGCGCAACGCGCCGCCTGGCACCCCTGGCCTTGGTGGGCTCGACTATCGTCGGCACGGCATTGCTGGGCGTGTTGATCAGTCACGGATTGGGCGAGCTGCTGATTCCGGTGACGGTCTACGCCCTGGCCATCACCGCCATGCTATGGCGCGCACTGGCCTGTGGCGGATTGGCAGCGCTGGGGGCTGTCGCCTTTGTGTTTTCTGACAGCCTGATCGGCATTGACCGTTTTGTCGGCCAGTTCTCCGCAGCGCCCTACCTGATCATCGTTGCCTACTGGCTGGGACAATGGGCCATCGCCGCCTCGGCGCTTGCCGGGAAATCGTCAAAAGCCTTGATCCAGAGCGCAGCAGTACGAGAAAAAATCAGTTAGAACAGCAAGCCCTGAAACTTGCAGGTGATGGCAATGTTGCACAACTTTGTAGTTGACCTCGATAGTAGGACTAATCTTATACCCACAAATGATATTAATTATCATTACGAAGTTTCAGGTTCATTACGCTTTGCAAGAAACATAATTAACAAAACCTGGGGCAATGCCCGCGCCACGTGGCCTGCAGGCTGTTACGAAAGATTTTTGTTCTTAATGCTACGAATAAATTTGCTGCAGAAATTTTACTTGCACCGGGTTTACCCATAAAATCAGCGCGATAGATTCCGCTGCGACATATCGTCACTGCTCTACTTCTTTTCAAACCGCAGAGACTGGTCTCTGTATAAGGATTTTTCAGCATGCCCGATTCGACAGGACTCATCGCCCACAACTGGGGCTTTGCCATTTTCCTTTTGGGTGTCGTTGGCCTCTGTGCCTTCATGCTCGGCCTGTCCGCCCTGCTCGGTAGCAAGGCCTGGGGCCGCAGCAAGAACGAACCCTTCGAGTCCGGCATGCTGCCCACTGGCGGCGCCCGCTTGCGCCTGTCAGCCAAATTCTATCTGGTCGCGATGCTGTTCGTGATCTTCGATATCGAAGCCCTCTTTCTCTTTGCATGGTCTGTGTCCGTCCGCGAAAGCGGCTGGACCGGATTCGTCGAAGCTCTCGTTTTCATAGCAATTCTGTTGGCAGGCCTTGTCTACCTATTCCGAGTGGGCGCCCTTGACTGGGCTCCGGAAGCTCGTCGTAAGCGGCAAGCGAAGCTGAAACAATGAGGCTTTGGCAATGCAATACAATCTCACCAGAATCGACCCGGATGCGCCTAACGAGCAGTATCCAATCGGTGAACGGGAAACCGTCTCCGACTCGCTGCTAGAGGACCAGGTCCACAAGAACATCTTCATGGGCAAGCTTGAAGATGTACTCAGTGGCGCGGTCAATTGGGGGCGTAAAAACTCCCTGTGGCCGTACAACTTCGGCCTCTCCTGCTGCTACGTGGAAATGACCACGGCCTTCACGGCGCCCCACGACATCGCCCGCTTCGGCGCCGAAGTCATCCGGGCCTCGCCGCGTCAGGCCGACTTCATGGTCATCGCCGGCACCTGCTTCATCAAGATGGCGCCGATCATCCAGCGCCTGTACGAGCAGATGCTCGAACCGAAATGGGTCATTTCCATGGGTTCGTGCGCCAACTCCGGCGGCATGTACGACATTTACTCGGTCGTTCAGGGGGTCGACAAGTTCCTCCCCGTGGATGTCTATGTGCCTGGCTGCCCGCCTCGCCCTGAAGCCTTCCTGCAAGGCCTGATGCTGTTGCAGGAGTCGATTGGCCAGGAGCGTCGTCCTCTTTCCTGGGTTGTCGGTGATCAAGGCATTTACCGTGCCGAGATGCCGTCGCAGAAAGAGCAACGCCGTGAACAGCGCATCCAGGTCACCAACCTGCGCAGCCCCGACGAAGTCTGATCCAGCTATCTGTTGCCTGCGCGTGCGCGACAGGCAGCCTGGCTTCATTCTCTACGTTGACCGAAAGCGACCGAGACCATGACAGCGGACACCGCTATTTATATCCCGCCTTACAAGGCTGACGACCAGGATGTGGTCGTCGAACTGAACAACAAATTCGGCCCCGAGGCGTTCGTCGCCCAGGAAACCCGCACCGGCATGCCGGTGCTTTGGGTTACCCGCGCCAAACTCAAGGAAGTCCTGAGCTTCCTGCGCAATGTCGCCAAGCCGTACAGCATGCTCTACGACCTGCACGGTGTGGACGAGCGTCTGCGCACCCAGCGCCGTGGCCTGCCAGGTGCCGACTTCAGCGTGTTCTACCACCTGCTCTCGGTGGAACGGAACAGCGACGTGATGATCAAGGTAGCCTTGAGCGAGGGCGACCTGAACCTGCCTACCGTCACCGGTATCTGGCCGAACGCCAACTGGTACGAGCGTGAAGTCTGGGACATGTTCGGCATCGACTTTGCCGGCCACCCGCACCTGACCCGCATCATGATGCCGCCGACCTGGGAAGGTCACCCGCTGCGCAAGGACTACCCTGCCCGCGCCACCGAATTCGACCCGTACAGCCTGACCCTGGCCAAGCAGCAGCTCGAGGAAGAAGCCGCGCGCTTCAACCCTGAAGCCTGGGGCATGAAGCGCCACGGCGCCAACGAGGACTACATGTTCCTCAACCTGGGTCCGAACCACCCATCGGCTCATGGTGCCTTCCGTATCGTGCTGCAGCTGGACGGTGAAGAGATCGTCGACTGCGTTCCGGACATCGGCTACCACCACCGTGGTGCCGAGAAGATGGCCGAGCGCCAGTCCTGGCACAGCTTCATTCCCTATACCGACCGTATCGACTACCTCGGCGGGGTGATGAACAACCTGCCGTACGTGCTCGCGGTCGAGAAGCTGGCCGGCATCCAGGTACCGCAGAAGGTCGACGTGATTCGCATCATGCTCGCCGAATTCTTCCGGATCACCAGCCACCTGCTGTTCCTGGGTACCTACATCCAGGACGTCGGCGCCATGACCCCGGTGTTCTTCACCTTCACCGACCGCCAGCGCGCCTACACCGTGATCGAAGCCATCACCGGCTTCCGCCTGCACCCGGCCTGGTACCGCATCGGTGGCGTAGCCCACGACCTGCCGCGCGGCTGGGACAAGCTGGTCAAGGACTTCGTCGAATGGCTGCCAAAGCGCCTGGACGAGTACACCAAGGCTGCCCTGCAGAACAGCATCCTCAAGGGCCGTACCATCGGCGTTGCCCAGTACAACACCAAAGAGGCCCTGGAATGGGGCGTCACCGGTGCCGGCCTGCGCTCCACCGGCCTGGACTTCGACCTGCGCAAAGCCCGCCCTTACTCCGGCTACGAGAACTTCGAGTTCGAAGTGCCGCTGGCCCACAACGGCGATGCCTACGATCGCTGCATGGTCCGTGTCGAGGAGATGCGCCAGAGTATCCGCATCATCGACCAGTGCCTGCGCAACATGCCGGAAGGCCCGTACAAGGCGGATCACCCGCTGACCACGCCGCCACCGAAAGAGCGCACCCTGCAGCACATCGAAACCCTGATCACTCACTTCCTGCAGGTTTCGTGGGGCCCGGTCATGCCGGCCAACGAATCCTTCCAGATGATCGAGGCGACCAAGGGCATCAACAGTTACTACCTGACGAGCGACGGCGGCACCATGAGCTACCGCACCCGGATCCGTACTCCGAGCTACCCGCATCTGCAGCAGATCCCTTCGGTGATCCGCGGCAGCATGGTCGCGGACCTCATTGCGTACCTGGGCAGTATCGACTTCGTTATGGCTGACGTGGACCGCTAAGCATGAACAGCACGCTTATCCAAACCGACCGTTTCGCCCTGAGCGAAACCGAGCGCTCGGCCATCGAGCACGAGATGCATCACTACGAGGACCCGCGCGCGGCGTCCATCGAAGCCCTGAAGATCGTCCAGAAGGAACGTGGCTGGGTACCTGACGGTGCCATCTACGCCATCGGCGAAGTGCTCGGCATTCCTGCCAGCGACGTCGAAGGCGTGGCTACCTTCTATAGTCAGATCTTCCGTCAGCCGGTTGGCCGGCACATCATCCGCGTCTGCGACAGCATGGTCTGCTACATCGGCGGCCACGAGTCCGTGGTCAGCCAGATCCAGAGCGAGCTGGGTATCGGCCTGGGCCAGACCACCGCCGATGGTCGCTTCACCCTGCTGCCTGTGTGCTGCCTGGGTAACTGCGACAAGGCACCGGCGCTGATGATCGACGACGACACCTTTGGCGACGTCCAGCCTGCTGGCGTTTCCAAACTGCTGGAGGGTTACGTATGACCATCACTTCCTTCGGCCCGGCCAACCGTATCGCCCGTTCGGCTGAAACCCATCCGCTGACCTGGCGCCTGCGTGACGACGGCGAGCCGATCTGGCTCGACGAGTACCAGGCCAAGGACGGCTACGCCGCTGCCCGCAAGGCCCTGGCGCAAATGTCCCAGGACGATATCGTCCAGACCGTGAAAGATTCCGGCCTCAAGGGTCGTGGCGGTGCGGGCTTCCCCACCGGCGTCAAATGGGGCCTGATGCCCAAAGACGAATCCATGAACATCCGCTACCTGCTGTGCAACGCGGACGAAATGGAGCCCAACACCTGGAAAGACCGCATGCTGATGGAGCAACAGCCCCATCTGCTGATCGAAGGCATGCTGATCAGCGCCCGTGCGCTCAAGGCATACCGCGGCTATATCTTCCTGCGTGGCGAATACACCACCGCAGCGCGCAACCTCAACCGCGCGGTTGAAGAAGCCAAGGCCGCCGGCCTGCTGGGCAAGAACATCCTGGGCAGCGGCTTCGATTTCGAGCTGTTCGTCCATACCGGCGCCGGTCGTTACATCTGCGGTGAAGAAACCGCACTGATCAACTCCCTCGAAGGCCGCCGTGCCAATCCTCGTTCCAAGCCGCCCTTCCCTGCCGCCGTGGGCGTCTGGGGCAAGCCGACGTGCGTGAACAACGTCGAGACCCTGTGCAACGTGCCGGCCATCGTCGGCAACGGCATCGACTGGTACAAGTCGCTGGCCCGCGAAGGTTCCGAAGACCACGGCACCAAGCTGATGGGCTTCTCCGGCAAGGTCAAGAACCCTGGCCTGTGGGAACTGCCCTTTGGCGTGACTGCCCGCGAGCTGTTCGAGGACTACGCCGGCGGCATGCGCGATGGCTTCAAGCTCAAGTGCTGGCAGCCAGGTGGCGCCGGCACCGGCTTCCTCCTGCCTGAACACCTGGATGCGCAAATGTACGCCGGTGGCATCGCCAAGGTCGGCACCCGTATGGGTACTGGCCTGGCCATGGCCGTGGACGACAGCATCAACATGGTGTCGCTGCTGCGCAACATGGAAGAGTTCTTTGCCCGCGAATCGTGCGGCTTCTGCACCCCGTGCCGCGATGGCCTGCCGTGGAGCGTCAAGCTCCTGCGCGCCCTCGAGCAAGGCCAGGGCCAGCAAGGCGACATCGAGACGCTGCTGGGCCTGGTCGGTTTCCTCGGCCCAGGCAAGACCTTCTGTGCACACGCACCAGGTGCTGTGGAGCCGCTGGGTAGCGCGATCAAGTACTTCCGCCCCGAGTTCGAGGCCGGCATTGCGACTGCTCCTGCAGCCACTGCCCTGCGCCCGGACCTGGCGAAGCCAATCGTCGTCGGCGCATAACGAATAAAAATGCGGACGGTCCGTGCCGTCCGCTGCTTGCTCAGCTCGCTCGGGGATGCCTGTAGCGGGCTGCAGGCACACAGTTTTCCATTAGCCACGCCCGCACATGCGGGCCAACGAAGAACTTTGAACCATGGCCACTATCCACGTAGACGGCAAAGAGCTCGAAGTCAACGGCGCAGACAACCTGTTACAGGCGTGTCTGTCGCTAGGCCTCGACATCCCCTATTTCTGCTGGCACCCGGCGCTCGGTAGCGTTGGCGCCTGCCGCCAGTGCGCGGTCAAGCAGTACACCGACGAGAACGACACCCGTGGTCGTATCGTCATGTCCTGCATGACCCCTGCCTCCGATGGCAGCTGGATTTCCATCGAAGACGAAGAAGCCAAGGTATTCCGTGCCAGCGTCGTCGAATGGCTGATGACCAACCACCCGCACGACTGCCCGGTCTGCGAGGAAGGCGGTCACTGCCACCTGCAAGACATGACGGTAATGACCGGCCACAACGAGCGCCGCTACCGCTTCACCAAGCGTACCCACCAGAACCAGGAACTCGGCCCGTTCATCGCCCACGAGATGAACCGCTGCATCGCCTGCTACCGCTGCGTGCGCTACTACAAGGACTACGCCGGCGGTACCGACCTGGGCGTGTTCGGTGCCCACGACAACGTCTACTTCGGTCGCGTTGAAGACGGCGCGCTGGAAAGCGAGTTCTCCGGTAACCTCACCGAGGTCTGCCCGACCGGTGTGTTCACCGACAAAACCCACTCCGAGCGCTATAACCGCAAGTGGGACATGCAGTTTGCCCCAAGCATCTGCCACGGTTGCTCCAGCGGCTGCAACATCAGCCCGGGTGAGCGTTACGGCGAACTTCGCCGTATCGAGAACCGCTACAACGGCTCGGTCAACCAGTACTTCCTCTGCGACCGTGGCCGTTTCGGCTATGGCTACGTCAACCGCACCGACCGCCCACGTCAGCCGCTGCTGGCCGATGGCACCAAGCTGAGCCTGGACGCAGCGCTGGACAAGGCCGCCGACATGCTGCGCGGTCGCAACATCGTCGGTATCGGCTCGCCACGCGCCAGCCTCGAAAGCAACTATGGCCTGCGCGAGCTGGTCGGTGCCGAGCACTTCTACTCGGGTATGGAAGCCGGTGAGCTGGAGCGCGTGCGCCTGGCCCTGCAGGTGCTGAACGACAGCCCGCTGCCGGTCCCTACCCTGCGCGAAATGGAAGACCACGACGCCGTGTTCGTCCTCGGCGAAGACCTGACCCAGACCGCCGCCCGCGTCGCCCTGGCCCTGCGCCAGTCGGTCAAGGGCAAGGCCGAGGCCATGGCCGATGCCATGCGCGTTCAGCCTTGGCTCGACGCTGCAGTGAAGAACATCGGCCAGCACGCCATGTACCCGCTGTTCATCGCCAGCCTGGCCGAAACCAAGCTCGATGACGTCGCCGAAGAGTGCGTACACGCCGCTCCCGACGACCTGGCGCGCATCGGTTTCGCCGTCGCTCATGCCATCGACCCAAGCGCTCCAGCCGTCGAAGGCCTGGACGCCGAAGCCCTGGAACTGGCCAAGCGCATCGCCGACGCCCTGGTTGCCGCCAACCGTCCGCTGGTGGTTGCCGGTACTTCGCTGGGCTCCAAGGCCCTGATCGAAGCTGCTGCCAACATCGCCAAGGCGCTGAAGCTGCGCGAGAAGAACGGCTCCCTGAGCCTGGTGGTCCCTGAGGCCAACAGCCTGGGCATGGCGATGCTTGGTGGCGAGTCCATCGACGCCGCCCTGGACGCAGTGATTTCCGGCAAGGCCGACGCCATCGTCGTGCTGGAAAACGACCTGTACAGCCGCGTACCGGCCGCCAAGGTCGACGCTGCCCTGGCCGCCGCCAAGGTGATCATCGTTGCCGACCACCAGAAAACCGCCACCACCGACCGCGCCCACCTGGTGCTGCCGGCGGCCAGCTTCGCCGAAGGCGACGGTACCCTGGTCAGCCAGGAAGGCCGCGCCCAGCGCTTCTTCCAAGTGTTCGACCCCACCTACCTGGACAGCAGCATCCTGGTTCACGAAGGCTGGCGCTGGATGCACGCCCTGCGTGCCACCCTGCTGAACAAGCCGGTGGACTGGACTCAACTGGACCACGTCACCAGCGCCTGCGCCTCGGCCGCCCCGCAACTGACCGGCATCGTCAATGCCGCGCCATCGGCCGCGTTCCGCATCAAAGGCATGAAGCTGGCCCGTGAGCCGCTGCGTTACTCCGGTCGTACCGCCATGCGCGCCAACATCAGCGTGCACGAACCGCGTACCCCACAAGACAAAGACACCGCCTTCGCGTTCTCCATGGAAGGTTACTCGGGCTCGGCCGAACCACGCTCGCAAGTGCCGTTCGCCTGGTCCCCGGGCTGGAACTCGCCACAGGCCTGGAACAAGTTCCAGGACGAGGTCGGTGGTCACCTGCGTGCAGGCGACCCAGGTACCCGCCTGATCGAATCCCAGGGTGACAAGCTCAACTGGTTCGCCGCTATTCCGGGCGCGTTCTCCCCGGCCCGTGGCACCTGGCAGGCGGTGCCGTTCTACCACCTGTTCGGCAGCGAAGAGAATTCCTCGCGCGCCGCGCCGGTGCAAGAGCGCATCCCGCAAGCCTACGTCGCGCTGGCCAAGTCCGAGGCCGACCGCCTGGGTGTCAACGACGGTGCGATGCTCAGCCTGAACGTGGCTGGCCAGACCCTGCGTCTGCCGCTGCGTGTCAATGAAGAACTGGGCGCTGGCCTGGTTGCCCTGCCGAAAGGCCTGGCCGGTATCCCGCCAGCCATCTTCGGTGCATCCGTCGAAGGCCTGCAGGAGGCAGCACAATGACCTGGTTCACCCCCGAAGTGATCGATGTGATCATCACCGTCGTCAAGGCCGTCGTGGTCTTGCTGGCCGTGGTGGTCTGCGGTGCGCTGCTCAGCTTCGTCGAGCGGCGCCTGCTGGGCTGGTGGCAGGACCGCTACGGTCCGAACCGTGTGGGCCCGTTCGGTATGTTCCAGATCGCAGCCGACATGCTGAAGATGTTCTTCAAGGAAGACTGGAACCCGCCCTTCGTCGACAAGATGATCTTCACCCTGGCGCCGGTCGTGGCCATGAGTGCCTTGCTGATCGCCTTCGCCATCGTGCCGATTACCCCGACCTGGGGTGTCGCGGACCTGAACATCGGCCTGTTGTTCTTCTTCGCCATGGCGGGTCTGTCGGTGTACGCCGTACTGTTCGCCGGCTGGGCCTCGAACAACAAGTACGCCCTGCTCGGCAGCCTGCGGGCCTCGGCCCAGACCGTGTCGTACGAAGTGTTCATGGGCCTGGCGCTGATGGGTATCGTGGCGCAGGTTGGCTCGTTCAACATGCGTGACATCGTCGACTACCAGGCACAGAACCTGTGGTTCATCATTCCGCAGTTCTTTGGCTTCTGCACCTTCTTCATCGCTGGCGTGGCCGTGACTCACCGTCACCCCTTCGACCAGCCGGAAGCAGAACAGGAACTGGCCGACGGTTACCACATTGAATATGCCGGCATGAAATGGGGCATGTTCTTCGTGGGTGAGTACATCGGCATCATCCTGATCTCGGCGCTGCTGGTAACCCTGTTCTTCGGTGGCTGGCACGGTCCGTTCGGCATCCTGCCGCAAGTACCGTTCCTGTGGTTCGCCCTGAAAACCGCGTTCTTCATCATGCTGTTCATCCTGCTGCGCGCCTCGATTCCGCGCCCGCGCTATGACCAGGTGATGGACTTCAGCTGGAAGTTCTGCCTGCCGCTGACCCTGATCAATTTGCTGGTGACCGCTGCGCTCGTGTTGCTCAACACGCCAGCTGTTGCGGCCCAGTGAGGATTTGACCCATGTTCAAATATATTGGCGACATCGTTAAGGGCACCGGCACTCAGCTGCGCAGCCTGGTGATGGTGTTCTCTCACGGGTTTCGCAAACGTGACACCCTGCAGTACCCCGAAGAGCCGGTCTACCTGCCGCCACGCTACCGTGGCCGCATCGTCCTGACCCGCGACCCGGATGGCGAAGAGCGCTGTGTAGCGTGCAACCTGTGTGCCGTGGCGTGCCCGGTCGGTTGCATCTCGCTGCAGAAAGCCGAAACAGAAGACGGTCGTTGGTACCCGGAGTTCTTCCGCATCAACTTCTCCCGTTGCATTTTCTGCGGCCTCTGCGAGGAAGCCTGCCCGACCACCGCAATCCAGCTCACGCCGGATTTCGAGATGGCCGAGTTCAAACGTCAGGATCTGGTGTACGAGAAAGAAGATCTGCTGATCTCCGGTCCAGGCAAGAACCCTGACTACAACTTCTACCGTGTTGCAGGTATGGCTGTTGCCGGCAAGCCGAAAGGCGCCGCGCAGAACGAAGCCGAGCCGATCAACGTGAAGAGCTTGCTCCCTTAAGGAAGAAAGATGGAATTCGCTTTCTATTTCGCATCCGGTGTCGCTGTGGTGTCCACCCTTCGGGTGATCACCAACACCAACCCCGTGCACGCCCTGCTCTACCTGATCATTTCGCTGATCTCCGTGGCGATGACGTTCTTCGCCCTTGGCGCCCCGTTCGCCGGTGTCCTGGAAGTGATCGCTTACGCTGGCGCCATCATGGTGCTGTTCGTCTTCGTAGTGATGATGCTCAACCTGGGCCCGGCTTCGGTCGCCCAGGAACGTGGCTGGCTCAAGCCGGGTATCTGGCTGGGCCCCGTGGTCCTGGCCTCGCTGCTGCTACTTGAATTGCTGTACGTGCTGTTCAGCAACGAAAGCGGTGCCAGCATCGGCCACACCACGGTCGACGCCAAGGCCGTCGGCATCAGCCTTTACGGTCCCTACCTGCTGGTGGTGGAACTGGCCTCGATGCTGCTGCTCGCCGCAGCGGTGACGGCCTTCCACCTCGGCCGCAACGAGGCGAAGGAGTAATCACATGCCAGCTATCCCTCTCGAGCACGGTCTGGCAGTCGCCGGCATCCTGTTCTGCCTTGGCCTCGTTGGCCTGATGGTGCGCCGCAACATTCTTTTCGTGTTGATGAGCCTGGAAATCATGATGAACGCCTCTGCTCTGGCCTTCATCGTCGCCGGCAGCCGCTGGGCGCAGCCGGATGGACAGATCATGTTCATCCTGGTGATCAGCCTGGCAGCCGCCGAGGCCAGTATCGGCCTGGCGATCCTGCTGCAGCTGTATCGCCGCTTCCACACTCTCGACATCGATGCAGCCAGTGAGATGCGCGGATGAACCTTATCTTTCTGACTTTCGTATTCCCCCTGATCGGCTTCCTGCTGCTGTCGTTCTCCCGTGGACGGTTCTCGGAGAACCTCTCAGCACTGATCGGCGTCGGTTCGGTAGGCCTCTCGGCCGCCGTGGCCGCCTACGTGATCTGGCAGTTCAACGTTGCACCGCCGGAAGGCGGCGCGTACAGCCAACTGCTGTGGCAGTGGATGTCGGTGGACGGTTTTGCGCCGAACTTCACCCTGTACGTTGACGGTCTGTCGGTCACCATGCTCGGCGTGGTCACCGGCGTGGGTTTCCTGATCCACCTGTTCGCGTCCTGGTACATGCGCGGTGAAGCTGGCTACTCGCGCTTCTTCGCCTACACCAACCTGTTCATTGCCAGCATGTTGTTCCTGGTCCTGGGCGACAACCTGCTGTTCATCTACTTCGGTTGGGAAGGCGTAGGCCTGTGCTCGTACCTGTTGATCGGTTTCTACTACAGCAACCGCAACAACGGTAACGCGGCACTCAAAGCCTTCATCGTCACCCGTATCGGCGACGTGTTCATGGCCATCGGCCTGTTCATCCTGTTCCAGCAACTGGGCACTCTGAACGTCCAGGAGCTGCTGGTCCTGGCGCCGCAGAAATTCCAGGCAGGCGACTTCTGGATGGTCCTGGCCACCCTGATGCTGCTCGGTGGCGCGGTCGGTAAATCCGCCCAGTTGCCGCTGCAGACCTGGCTGGCAGACGCAATGGCGGGCCCTACCCCGGTTTCGGCACTGATCCACGCCGCAACCATGGTGACCGCGGGCGTCTACCTGATCGCCCGTACCCACGGCCTGTTCGCCCTGGCACCCGACGTGCTGCACCTGGTCGGTGTGGTCGGCGGCGTGACCCTGGTGCTGGCCGGCTTTGCCGCCCTGGTCCAGACCGACATCAAGCGTATCCTCGCCTACTCGACCATGAGCCAGATCGGCTACATGTTCCTGGCCCTGGGCGTTGGCGCCTGGGACGGCGCGATCTTCCACCTGATGACCCACGCCTTCTTCAAGGCCCTGCTGTTCCTTGCTTCCGGTGCGGTGATCGTTGCCTGCCACCACGAGCAGAACATCTTCAAGATGGGTGGCCTGTGGAAGAAACTGCCTCTGGCCTACGCCAGCTTCATCGTCGGTGGTGCCGCCCTGGCTGCCCTGCCGATCCTGACCGCAGGCTTCTACTCCAAGGACGAAATCCTCTGGGAAGCCTTCGCCAGCGGCAACAACGGCCTGCTGTACGCCGGTCTGGTTGGTGCGTTCATGACCTCGCTGTACACCTTCCGCCTGATCTTCATCGCCTTCCACGGCGAAGCCAAGACCGAAGCCCATGCTGGCCACGGTATCTCCCACTGGCTGCCGCTGGGCGTGCTGATCGTGCTGTCGACCTTCGTTGGTGCCTGGATTCATCCACCACTGGCGGGCGTACTGCCGCAGAGCGTCGGCCATGCCGGCGGCGAAGCCAAGCACAGCCTGGAGATCGCCTCGGGCGCCATCGCCATCGCCGGTATCCTGCTGGCCGCGGTGCTGTTCCTGGGCAAGCGTCGCCTGGTCACGGCCATCGCCAACAGCGGCATCGGCCGCGTCCTCTCGGCCTGGTGGTTCGCCGCCTGGGGCTTCGACTGGATCTACGACAAGCTGTTCGTCAAACCTTACCTGCTGATCAGCCACATCCTGCGCAAGGATCCGGTTGACCGCAGCATTGGCCTGATTCCGCGTATGGCGAAGGGCGGTCATGCCGCCATGAGCAAAACCGAAACCGGTCAGCTGCGCTGGTACACCGCTTCGATCGCCGTAGGTGCCGTGCTTGTGCTCGGTGCCGTTGTTATGGCTGCGGTCTGATATGAACCTTGCGACTTTGCGAAAGGAATTGAGCCCGTCATGATTTTGCCTTGGCTGATCCTGATCCCCTTCATCGGCGGCCTGCTGTGCTGGCTGGGTGAGCGCTTCGGCGCCACCCTGCCGCGCTGGATTGCGCTGCTGACCATGTCCCTGCTGCTTGGTATCGGCCTCTGGCTGTGGGCCAACGGGGACTACACCCTGGCCCCTGCACCAGGCGCTGCGCCTGAGTGGGCGGTCGAATTCAAAGTGCTGTGGATCGAGCGCTTCGGCATCAGCCTGCACCTGGCCCTCGACGGCCTGTCGCTGCTGATGATCCTGCTTACCGGCCTGCTCGGTGTGCTCTCGGTACTGTGTTCCTGGAAAGAGATCCAGCGTCACGTCGGCTTCTTCCACCTCAACCTGATGTGGATCCTGGGCGGCGTGGTCGGTGTGTTCCTGGCCCTGGACCTGTTCCTGTTCTTCTTCTTCTGGGAAATGATGCTGGTGCCGATGTATTTCCTCATCGCGCTCTGGGGTCACAGCTCCTCCGACGGCAAGAAGACCCGGATCTACGCGGCAACCAAGTTCTTCATCTTCACCCAGGCCAGCGGCCTGATCATGTTGGTGGCGATCCTGGGCCTGGTACTGGTCAACTACAGCAACACCGGTGTGATCACCTTCGACTACACCCAGTTGCTCAAGGCCGACCTGCCGGCGGGCACCGAATACCTGCTGATGCTCGGCTTCTTCATCGCCTTCGCGGTCAAGCTGCCGGTGGTACCGTTCCACTCCTGGCTGCCTGACGCTCACGCCCAGGCACCGACCGCAGGTTCGGTCGACCTGGCCGGTATCTTGCTCAAAACCGCTGCCTACGGCCTGCTGCGTTTCGCCCTGCCGCTGTTCCCGAATGCCTCGGCCGAGTTTGCGCCGATCGCCATGACCCTCGGTCTGATCGGGATCTTCTACGGTGCGTTCCTGGCCTTCGCCCAGACCGACATCAAGCGTCTGATCGCCTTCTCCAGCGTTTCGCACATGGGCTTCGTACTGATCGGTATCTACTCCGGCAGCCAGCAAGCCCTGCAAGGCGCAGTGATCCAGATGCTGGCCCACGGCCTGTCGGCTGCGGCGCTGTTTATCCTCAGCGGCCAGTTGTACGAGCGCCTGCATACCCGTGACATGCGTCAGATGGGTGGCCTGTGGCACCGTATCGCCTACCTGCCGGCCATCAGCCTGTTCTTCGCAGCCGCCTCGCTCGGCTTGCCAGGCACCGGTAACTTCGTCGGTGAGTTCCTGATCCTGATCGGTGCCTTCGTCAGTTCCCCATGGGTCACTGTGATCGCCACTTCCGGCCTGGTGTTCGGTTCGGTCTACTCGCTGATCATGATCCACCGTGCCTACTTCGGCCCTGCGAAATCCGATGAAGTCCTGGCTGGCATGGATACCCGCGAAATGATCATGGTACTGGGCCTGGCTGGCCTGCTGATCTTGCTGGGCATCTACCCGCAGCCGTTCCTGGACACTTCTGCCGCCACCATGAGCGGTGTGCAGCAGTGGATCGGTACCGCTTTCACTCAACTCGCTTCGGCCCGGTAAGAGCGCTATGGACCTGACGATTCAACACTTTATCGCGCTTGCGCCGCTGCTGATCACCACCATCACCGTTGTCGTGGTGATGCTGGCGATCGCCTGGCGCCGCAACCACTCGCAAACCTTCCTGCTGTCGACCGTGGGCCTGAACCTGGCCCTGCTGTCGATCATCCCGGTATTGAAAGTCGTGCCTCTGGCGGTCACCCCGCTGCTGACCATCGACAAGTTCGCCTGCCTGTACATGGCGCTGATCCTGATCGCCACCCTGGCCTGCGTGACCCTCGCCCATGCCTACCTGGGTGACGGCGGCAAAGGCTACCCGGGCAACCGCGAAGAACTGTACCTGCTGATCCTCATGGCTGCCCTGGGTGGCCTGGTACTGGTCAGCGCGCAGCACCTGGCCGGCCTGTTCATCGGCCTGGAGCTGCTCTCGGTACCGGTCTACGGTCTGGTGGCGTATGCGTTCTTCAACAAGCGTTCGCTCGAAGCCGGCATCAAGTACATGGTGCTGTCGGCCGCAGGCTCGGCCTTCCTGCTGTTCGGTATGGCCCTGCTCTACGCTGACGCTGGCAGCCTGAGCTTCGATGGCATCGGCAAGGCCCTGGCGGCCACCAACATGCCAAGCCTGCTGGCTCAGCTGGGTCTGGGCATGATGCTGGTCGGCCTGGCGTTCAAACTGTCGCTGGTACCGTTCCACCTCTGGACCCCGGACGTGTACGAAGGTGCACCTGCTCCGGTAGCCGCCTTCCTGGCCACCGCCAGCAAGGTTGCCGTGTTCGCCGTAGTCGTGCGCCTGTTCATGCTCTCCCCTGCTGCCAGCAGCGGCGTGCTGACCACCGTGCTGTCGGTGATCGCCGTGGCCTCGATCCTGGTCGGTAACCTCCTGGCGCTGACCCAGAGCAACCTCAAGCGTCTGCTCGGTTACTCGTCCATCGCCCACTTCGGTTACCTGTTGATCGCCCTGGTGGCGAGCAAGGGCCTGGCCGTGGAAGCGATCGGTGTCTACCTGGTCACCTACGTGATCACCAGCCTGGGCGCCTTCGGTGTGATCACCCTGATGTCCTCGCCCTACAACGGTCGTGACGCCGATGCGCTGTACGAGTACCGCGGCCTGTTCTGGCGCCGTCCGTACCTGACCGCCGTACTGACCGTGATGATGCTGTCGCTGGCCGGTATCCCGCTGACCGCAGGCTTCATCGGCAAGTTCTACATCATTGCTACCGGCGTCGAGTCGCAGCTGTGGTGGCTGGTCGGTGCCCTGGTGATCGGTAGTGCCATCGGCGTGTTCTACTACCTGCGCGTCATGGTCACCCTGTTCCTGATCGAGCCTAACCTGCGTCGTCACGATGCCCCGCTGAACTGGGAACAGCGCACCGGCGGCGTCATGCTGCTGGCTATCGCACTGCTCGCCTTCGTGCTGGGCGTGTACCCGCAACCACTGCTGGACATGGTCCAACATGCAGGCCTGCAACTGATCGGTTGATCAGCGATGCAACAGCAAACACCCCGCCTCGGCGGGGTGTTTTGTTTTTACCTGGTGTACTGGCACAAATCGGCGACTGTGCTTCGTCTGATGATTGCGACGTCAGATACCCGCTCACAGTCCCGGAACCCCATTCGATGCGTCCCACCCTCCCCCGCTCCTCCCTCGCCTTGCTGATCTCCTGCGCCGCCTCGGCCCAGGCCAGCGAAGGCATCGAACTCGGTCAGGTACTGATCCAGGAACAGGAACAAAGTGAACTGCAGGACGCTCGTGAGCGCCTGCGGCACGTGCCTGGTGCCACCAACCTGATCGACATGCAGCGCGTGGAGCAAGGCCGGGTCGCCAGCAATCAGGATGTCCTGGCCTACCAACCAGGGGTATTTGCCCAATCGGCAGGTAACGACGGCATCAAGCTCTCGATTCGTGGCTCGGGCATCAACCGCGCCCCGGGCAGCCACGGTTCCGGCGTCTACACCCAGTTCGACGGCTTGCCGCTGACCGGCCCGGGTGGTACCCCGTACGAACTGTTCGAGCCGCTGTGGCTGAGCCGCGCCGAAGTACTGCGCGGTGCCAACGGCTTTGACCGCGGCGCCCTGGCCCTGGGCGGCGCCATCAACTATGTCACCCATACCGGCCATGACGCTGCGCCGTTGCAGGTGCGCTACGAGCTGGGCAGCCGGGGTTATGCCAAACGCCAGATCAGCTCGGGCCAGGTGCTGGGGGACCTGGACTACTACGTGGCCCTGACCGATTCCGAGTACGACGGCTACCAGGAGCACAGCAGCGGCAGCAGCAAGGGCATCGCTGCCAACGTCGGCTACCGCTTCAACCCGAACCTGGAAACCCGCTTCTACCTGCGTTACCGGGAAACCGAGAACGACCTGGCCGGACGCCTGACCAAAGACCAGATCAAGCATGATCCACGCGCAGCCAACCCGCTGTACCTCAGTCGCGACGCCAGCCGCCCGCAACCGGGCAGTACCTGGCTGGGTAACAAGACGACCTTCTACCTGAACGACGATTCGCGCCTGGAAGCGGGGCTGGTCTATCACGACTACCCGATGGACCTGCGCGAAGGCGCCAACCGCCTGAAGGTGGCCTACACCGATGTCAGCGGCACCCTGAACTACTTCCGTCGCGACACCCTGTTCGGCCTTGAGAGCAACACAACCGTCGGCTGGCGCACCACCAAGCACCTGCCCAACAGCGGCGCATCGGAGTTCGTGCGGGTGCAATCGAAGCCCGAGATGCCGGTGGGTACCCGTACCCGTGACTTCAGCTACCAGGGCTCCGACAGCGTCGTGCACCTGGGCAACGAGCTGGAGCTGATCCCGGACCTGTGGCTGAGCACGGGCCTGGCGATGATCTACACCCGCCGCGAGAGCGCCGTCACCTACCCTGAAAACGGCGGCAAGGTCAGCCAGCATGACTGGGACTACGCGCCGCGCCTGGGGCTGCGCTACGACCTGACCCCTGACCTGCAGCTCTACGGCAACCTCAGCCGCTCGGTCGAGCCGCCACACCCTTGGGCGCTGATCTGGAGTTCGCCAGCGGTCAATGGCCTGCAGACCCAGCCCATCGAGATGCAAAACCAGACCGCCACCACTCTTGAACTGGGTGCCCGGGGTGAGGCGGCCATCGGGCGCTGGGACCTGGCCTGGTACTACTCGGATGTGCGTCATGAACTGCTGGCCGTCGAGATCGTGCCGGGTGTTCCGGCCGCCGAGTTCAACGCCAGCCCTACCGTGCACCAGGGGGTGGAAGCCGGCCTGGACAGCCTGCTGTGGGAGCGTGGGGGCGTGGGCAAGCTGTCGCTGCGTCAGGCCTACACCTTCAGCGACTTCCACTACCGCGACGACGATACCTTTGGCGACAACCGCCTGCCGGGCATCCCGATGCACTACTACCAGGCCGAACTGCGCTTCGACCTGCCCAGCGGCCTATACGCTGGCCTGAACACCCAGATGGCCTCCAAGGTCCAGGTCGACTACGCCAACAGCGACCCTACCGACGCCTACGCCCTGCTCGGTGCGACCCTGGGCTACAACTCGCCAAAACAGGACTGGCAGACCTGGCTCGACCTGCGCAACCTGACCAACAAGCGCTACGCTGCCACCGTCACACCGGGCTACAACGACCGCGGCCAGGACATTGCCCGCTCAACGCCGGGTGAAGGTTTCGGGGTCTATGCCGGGGTGTCCTACAGCTTCCGCTAACTGGGCAACTGCACCTGCGGCTTGGTTGAAACGAAGATCGCCCAGCTGGAGATGAACAGCGCGGCGATCAGCGGCCCGATCACAAAGCCATTGAGGCCGAACACGGCCAGGCCACCCAGGGTGGAGATCAGGATCAGGTAGTCCGGCATTTTCGTGTCCTTGCCCACCAGCATCGGCCTCAAGAGGTTATCCACCAGGCCGATCACGAACACGCCGAAGGCGGCCAGCACCACCCCTTGCCACATCGCTCCGGTCGCCAGGAAGTAGATGGCCACGGGCGCCCAGACGATGCCAGCCCCCACGGCCGGTAGCAACGACAGAAATGCCATCAGCACGCCCCAGACCAACGGGCTCGGGATACCCAAAACCCAGAAGATGATTCCCCCCAGGGCCCCTTGAGTCACGGCCACCACCAGGTTGCCCTTGACCGTGGCGCGTACCACGCGGTTGAACTTCAGTTGCAGGCGGCGCTTCTGCTGCTCAGCCAACGGCACTGCGGTGCGCACTTTACGCGCAAGTTCGGCGCCGTCACGCAGGCAGAAGAACAGCAGGTACAACATCACGCCGAAGCTGATCAAAAAGTCGAAGGTGCCCTGCCCAAAGCTGAAGGCCTGGCTTGCAAAAAACTGACTGCCTTGCATCGCCCCCTTGGCGATTTTGTCGCGCATGCCTTCAAAGTTACCCAGGCCCATGCGGTCCAGGCCATTCTGGACAAAGGTCGGGAGCAGCTGCTGGAAGCGTTCGAGATAGCCGGCGATGTCCAACTGGCCGCTTTCGATCTTCTGGTACAACGCCGCCCCTTCCTGCACCAGCAAGGTGCTGATCACGATCACCGGCAAAATGGCGATCATCAGGCACACCAGCAATGTCACGCCTGCGGCCAGGTTTCGGCGCCAGCCCAGGCGCAAAAGCAGCCGCCGTTGCATCGGCGCAAACAGAATCCCGAGGATCACCGCCCAGAACACCGCACCGTAGAACGGCAGCAGTATCCAGATAAAGGCGATGGTGACCAGGGCCAGGAATAGGATCAGGGCCTTGTGCTGCTGGGCAGTTTGGTTCATGTGCGCTCCATTGCTGTTCACAACGTTAGTGCGCAGCGCCCAGGTAAAAGTGCCCTTGATGCAGATCAATAGTCGCTTGCCGCAATAGCGTTAGCATCCGCGCCTTTTACCCCGGCGCAATCATGACCCTCCTTGCCAAACCCGAATTGCTCGCCCCTGCCGGCACCCTGAAGAACATGCGCTACGCCTTTGCCTACGGCGCCGACGCCGTGTATGCCGGCCAACCGCGCTACAGCTTGCGCGTGCGCAACAACGAGTTCGATCACGCCAACCTGGCCCTCGGCATCAAGGAAGCCCAGGCTCAGGGCAAGCGCTTTTACGTGGTGGTCAACATCGCCCCGCACAACGCCAAGCTCAAGACCTTCCTCAAGGACCTGGCACCGGTGATCGAAATGGCCCCCGACGCCCTGATCATGTCCGACCCGGGCCTGATCATGCTGGTGCGCCAGCATTTCCCGCAGATGCCGATCCACTTGTCGGTCCAGGCCAACACGGTGAACTGGGCCAGCGTCGAGTTCTGGCGCAGCCAGGGCCTGACCCGCGTGATCCTGTCCCGGGAATTGTCGCTGGAAGAGATCGAAGAGATCCGCCAGCACGTGCCGGGCATGGAGCTGGAAGTGTTCGTCCATGGCGCCCTGTGCATGGCCTACTCCGGCCGTTGCCTGCTGTCGGGCTACCTCAACCGCCGCGACGCCAACCAGGGCAGTTGCACCAATGCCTGTCGCTGGAAGTACAGCGCCACACCGGCCACCGAAGACGCCAGCGGCGATATCGTCCGTGAAGTGCAACCGACCCTGGGTGTGGGCGCACCGACCGACCAGGTGTTCCTGCTTCAGGAGAGCAACCGCCCGGACGAAGACATGCCGGCGTTTGAAGACGAGCATGGCACCTACATCATGAACGCCAAGGACTTGCGTGCCGTCCAGCATGTCGAGCGCCTGACCCGCATGGGCGTGCACTCGCTGAAAATCGAGGGCCGGACCAAATCGCATTTCTACTGTGCCCGCACCACCCAGGCCTATCGCCAGGCCATCGACGACGCGGTGGCCGGCCGTGCGTTCGACCGCAGCCTGATGCTCAACCTCGAATCCCTGGCCCAACGCGGCTATACCGAAGGCTTCCTGCGCCGCCACGTGCATGATGAATACCAGAACTACCAGCGCGGCAACTCGGTGTCGGAGCGCCAGCAGTTTGTCGGCGAACTGACCGGTGAGCGCGTCGACGGCCTGGCCGAAGTACGGGTCAAGAACCGCTTTGCCCTGGGCGATCACCTGGAACTGATGACGCCGCGTGGCAACTATCACTTCGACCTGCATCAGTTACGTGATCGCCAGGGGGCGGCAATCGAAGTGGCGCCGGGAGATGGGCACACGGTCTATCTGCCGATCCCGGAGCAGGTAGACCTGGCGTTTGGCTTGTTACTCAAAGAACTGGTTCACAGCGGGAGCGAACTTTCCCCACGGTAGCAACCAGGGAACCGCAGACCCTGAAGATACCGTCTTGCGACCGGACCGGTAGGAGCGGGCTTGCCCCGCGATCAATGGTTCAGACAACAGCCATTTTGCTGGCGGTACCGGCCTCTCGCGGGGCAAGCCCGCTCCTACACAGGACCACAGCCGCTGGGCTCACGGATACTCCTGCACCGACGTGCAGCCATTAAATTTACGGGATTGACCGCTCAGATACGTCTTTACCTGAGTGGCCCGATAAATTTATTTCACCAGGCACTGCAGTTTTTCCACGCTCGTTCGTCTTATAGGGTGTAGGGAACATTTTTCACAGACCTGGACTGGCCACGAAAAGGAGTATTCACATGTACAACCAGCAGCAGTCGGTGATCGCCGACAGACCCAAGCACAAGGCTCGGCAAGCCCTGGCCAACACCGCGAGCGGCGGCGATACCGAGCGTCACGGCAACGAACACATTCGCGAGCTGCTGCGCTCGTACGGGCTGCGTACCAGCCTGATCCGCCTCAAAGTCATCGATGCCTTGCACATGGCTGACAGGAACGGTCGCAGCATCGGTGTGCGCGGGGTGCATAGCCAGCTTGAACAGCTGGATATCCCGCTGTCGTTTCTCAGTGTGCGCGAAGTGCTCAAGCGCTTGAGTACCGAAGGCGTGATCAGCATGGGCAGCGACAAGTGCTACAGCCTCAATGCCGAGGCTCGCAACATTCTCGAGCACACCCGCACACGCTGAGTGAATGGCCGGCGAACGCCGGCCACGCAAGTCACCTCAAGGCTTGACCTTGCGGCGCATGATGCCGTTGACCACCACCACGGCAATGGCCACGCCAATGGCAATGTACTGGAACACTTGCTCACTGATCGTCCCCTGTTTCTGCAGGTAGGACAGGCCGAGCATGATCCCCAGCACCAGCAGGGAGATCAGAATGGAGTATTTCAGGCGTTGACCTTGAGTCATTGATTAATCCTTGCGACATCGGGGTAAAGGCCCTGGTCGGGCCGTGCGCATCATACATCGCAGCCGGACAATTTCCTCCTTTTGCAGCCACCTTGCAGTTGAAACCATGGCGTCCCGAGCTTCTCCCCGGACAAACGGACGACCGCCATGCTCACCTGCCGCCTTCTCAGCAGCTTCGCCCTGCTGGCCTGCCTCAACGCCCAGGCAGTGCCCACCGCTACGCTCTCACCTGAACAACGCCACACGCTCGGCAGGCAATTGGCCGATTCGGCCGGCGCCAGCCAATGGCAACAGCTATGGCAGCGCTCGCGCCTGGCCGGACACCTCGACAGCCAGCCGACGACCGCCTACTTCACCCTGCCCCAGGCCTTGCTCCCCAAAGCGGTGAGCCTGACGTTGAGCGATCCGAGCGAAACCAGCGCCGTCAACCGGACCCAGGTGCTGTATCGCCGCGAGTTCCGCTCACAGTCGATCGGCAGCCAGGCCGACCGCACGCTCAACGCCCTCTGCGTCCTGGTCGACTGGCGCACCCTGCCCGCCCATGCACTGACTCGACCTGCACCGTACCTGGGGCAGATCAGCCTGCTGCTGGCGCGTCCGTGCTGATGTTCATGGGTTGCCCTACCTGGCCACCCCTGTCAGCGAGCGCCAACGGCGGAACAACGGCTGCGGGCAAATGGCGTGTCGTTTTCCCATTTAAACGGCTCCTCAGACCTACAAACCTCATACACAAACCCTACCCCTCCTGCCGTGCTTGCAGCCTGTTACGACCCGTCCGGATGTTCAACCATGGTGATGCCCAATCACTCCCCAGAAGGAAGTCATCATGGAGCTACAGGACCTGGAACGCATCGACGTCCACCAACTGCCCCACTCACTGCAAATGCTCGTCCAATGCCTGGGTATCGAGCATGCCTACAACCTGACCTGCGCCTACGGGGGGCGACCCAAATACATCCCCAAGCATCGTGAGCGCACCGCCCTGGCCGAGGTGTTGCCTCCGGAGGCGCTGGACGCCCTGATCAAGCATTACGCCGGCATGGCCCTGGAAATCCCCAAGGTCGACCACTTTCTTCGCCAGTTGCGCAATCAACAGATCCAGCGCGAAAGCGCCGATGGCCTGTCACGCAGCATGTTGGCCAACAAGTACGGATTGAGCCTGCGCCAGATCGGCAACATCCGCCGCCAGGAAGCTTGTGCGCCCCAGGGCCTTTCGACCTGATCGGCTTGAGCAACCCACGCCTACCCGCACACTGACGTGCATCGACGACAAGGAAAAGCCCCATGGCCACCATCGATAACAGCTTGATCGGCTCGGTATTGAACGCACTGCCGCTGGACCGAATGATCTCCGGCCCCTTGCAGGCAATGATTCAGGCCCAGACCTCGGCCAGCAAGTCCTACGCCGACTTCCTCATGGGTGTGTGCATCCAGGAGGGCAAGGCCGTCTCCATCCAGTTCGACTACGACGAGACCATCACCGACGAGCAAGGGGTGTATCAGGGGACGGTCTCGAAAAAGATGCAGATCCCCCTGATTGCCGCGGTGACCCACCCCAACATCGTCATTGAAGAAGGCAACATCGACTTTGAACTGACGATCAGCCAGCAAGCCGAGAGCGCCAGCGAAACAGCGGGTACGGCAAGCTTTGGTGCGTCACTGGGGTGGGGACCGTTCAAGCTCAATGTAAGGGGCCAGGTCAGTCACAAATCCAGCCAGACGCGCAAGACCGATACCCGGGCTCGCTACGCGTTCAACACCAAGGTCCGACGCCAGGAACCACCGGAGGCCTTGCAGCGGGTAATCGACTTCCTGACTGACGCTGCGACCAAGCCGGTCATGTTGCCGGACACAGAGGCCGGGAACCTCGACAAGCTGCCTACCGACAACGCCTTGCCAATGCCCGATCAGGCCAACAACGCGCGCCCGAGCGCCTGAGTCGACGCATCCGTGCCGTGCCGGAACTGCCATCAACCCAGCCCCTTGGCCAACAAGGGGCTTACGCTCAATGCCTATGGAGTGCGAAATCGTGGACGATCGCCCCTCGAACAATGTACCGATCATCGCCAGCGACCTGTGCGACATCACCCGCGGCCTTCAGGAAGCCGCGGCGGCCACCAACACCCTCATCGCCCAGCAGTACATCAAGCTGTTCGACCAATTCTTCGATTACGACGCCGAGGCCCTGGGGGCGCCGATGAAGGCGAAAATGGTCGAGGTGGCCATGGATGACCAGCACCGGATGCAAATCCCCCTGATTGCCCTTGTGTCACCCCGGGGGCTGGCGCTGGAGCGGATGCAGGTCGATCTGTCGGTCAAGATCCTCAACACCGACAACGCCGAAGCGGCGCAGGGCCTGAACCACGAACGCTTCTTCGTGACCCTGGGCGGGCAGAGCAAGCGCAGCGGTGAGGGGCGAGACCCTGACGAAGTGCAGATCCGCATGCAGTTCCAGGCCTGCGAGCCCCCCGAAGCCCTCAACCGGCTCATCGAAGAGTACACCCACCTGATCGCCCCCCGGCGCGCACCTGAACCTGCGCAAGGCACCGCCGACAGCAACGAGTTCATCGAAGCGGCGACCGTGCGCTAGGCCCCGCCTCAGAAATCCCGCTTGTAGAAAATATCCAGCGAACTTGCCAGGCCGCTGGCCGCCTCCAGGTAGACCTTCTTGCTCAACTTGTAACGCAAGGCGACCGTGTTGACCGGCTCGAACACCCCCACCCCGTAGCGCAGGCTCAATCGCTCGGTCAGATTGCCGCTCGCCACAACGCTGGTGCTGGTACCGCTGCCCTGGGTGTCGAGCTGGAAATCGTCAATGCCCAGGCTTGAGGCCAGGCTGCCGGTGATCCCGGCGCTGCCGGCCAGGCCGAGGCCCAGCGCTGCTTCGGCCAGCATGTTGTTGTCTTCACCGGTGGTACCCAGGGGGCGCCCCAGTACCAGGTAAGACAACGCCTGTTCCTGGCTCATGGCCGGCTCGGAAAACACCTGGGTGGTCGGCTGTTCGGCGCTGCCGCTCAGGCGAATACCGGCGATCACGTCATCGGTCTGGCGGATGGCTTCGATATCCAGATAAGGCATGTCGATCGGCCCGGCAAACAGCAGGCGCGCGCGGCGAATGGTCAGGCGTTGGCCATAGGCGCGATAGCGACCGTCGGCCAGGCTCAGTTCGCCGCGGGTGTCGAGGTTGTCGCCGATATGCACATGCCCCAGCAGATTGGCCGTCAGGCCAAAGCCCGAGAACGACAGCTTGTCCTGGCCGACTTCAACATCGATGTCCATGGCGACTGCCATGGGCGCCTTGCCCTCTTCGGTCTGGTGGCCAACGATCACGGTATCGTCGGAGACCTTGACCGTCGAAGGCGGCAGCTCGCGTACGGTGATCTTGCCCTTGGGCACCAGCACTTTGCCTGTCACCGCCAGCTTGTCGCCCTGCACGCTGATCTTGAGGTTGGGCGCGATCTCCAGCGCGGCATAGGGTTCGACGTTGACGGGCAGGCGCTGCCCCTGCAACTGCAGATCGACCGCCAGGGCCTGACCCCAGCCGACTTGTCCGCGCAAGCTGCCCTCACCCGCTTCCCCGCTTTTCCAGGCACCATTGAGCTGTACCTGCTCGCCGGCAATCAAAGCCTGAACATTCAAATCCTCCAGGCTGATCGGCAGTTCCGCGCCACTGACTTCTCCCCCACTCAAGGCCAGGCTGCCGTTGACCTGCGGCGCCAGCAAGGTGCCGGATAGCTGGCCATTGCCATTCAACTGCCCGGCCAGGCGCTCGACCATCGGTGCGAACGGCCGGGCAATGGCCAGGTCCAGGCCAGTCAGGCGGAAATTACCGCTCAGTGGCTTATTGCGGGCTACCGGGTCCAGCTGTGTCACCAGGGCAAGCTCGCCCAGGCGCTCGCCGCGAAAATCCAGGCGCGTGTCTATGCGGCGTGGCGCCAGGGTGCTTTCCAGGCGCAAGGTCTGGTAAGGGAAGTCGAGCCACTGGCCTTTCTCCCGCAGACGCAACGTACCGCCACTGGCATCCACCACCAGGGTGCCCTTGGGACCGCTGGCCGGCAGGTCCAGGTTGACGTCGGCATTGAGCAGCCCCTGCCAGGCGAAATCCTTGGGCAGCCATTGGGCCAGGCTTTGCAACGGGAACTGCTTGAGGTGATACCGCAGGCGCGGCTCCGGGGCCAGGCGCTGGTCTTCACCGCACAGGCTGGCCTGCCCCGAGCGCCAGCAATGGGCACCGAAGTCCAGTTGCCCATTGGCCAAGCGCTGCAGCTTTGCCGGCTCCTGCAAGCGCCAGTCCTGACCGCCCGCCTGAATCTGGCCGCTGGCCAGGCGTCCTCGCCAGTTACCCTTGTCCAGCACACCATCGAGCCCCAGGTCGAGCTTGAGCTGCGGCCCGTCCAGAGCCAGCGCTAACTGCTGTTGGCGAATATCGCCACGGCCATTGGCCGTGAGCTTGCCCAGTTGAGTGTCACCCAGACGAATACTGCCGGCCTGCAGATCGATCACTGCCCGCTGGGCGCTGTCGAGTCGGGCATCAAGCGTCAGCCGTTGCACGTGATTGTCAACCTGGGCCAGTTGCTGGCCCTGCAAGGTCAGCGTGCCCTGCGGCGCCTCCAGGGTGCCGGCAACGTCCAGCTTGCCTTTGAGCTGGCCTTGCAATTGCGGCCAGAGCTGGCCCAGGCGCGGCAGATTGAGGTCCAACTGACCGGCCAGGCGCTGCTGCACGCTGCCGCTGCCGTTGATGTGGTTGTCGCCCAGGCGGATATCGAGTGTCCCCAGGGTCCAGTTCTTGCCGGCCCCCGTGGCGACGGCCTTGAGCACCGCGGGTTGCCCACGCAGTCGTCCCTTGAGGTCGAGGTCGGCATCGAGGCTGAGCTCACCGTTTTTCATCTGTCCCTTGCTGCGCAGCGGCCCTGCCAGCGTGCCAGGCAGCTCGGCCAGCCAGTAGGCCGGGTTCAACGCCGAAAGCTCCAGGGCGGCATCCCAGGCCAGGGTATCGGCAAACTGCACACTGACACTGCCGGCCAGCTTGCCTTGCCCGGCGGTGAGGGCCAGTTGGGGCAAGGCAATCTGCCCCAGATCGCCCTTGAACGGGCTGCTCAGGCTGAACGCACCCGCAGGCCCATCGAGGTCGCCATTGAATTGGCCCTGATAAGTGCCATCGCTGTACTGCACCTGGCCATTGAACCGGCGCAACGTCACTTGTGGCGCCTGCTCCAGTGGATACAACCGCAGCCAGGGGAAATCCAGCCAGTCGACGGTGGCCTCGGCGCTCAGGCCCTGCTGCCAATCGGCACTGGCAGTGAGCTTGAGGCGCTGCTCGGCACTGGCGGTGAGGTCCAGCGCGCTGAGCCGGGCGCCCTTGGCATCGACCTTGCCTTGCAGGTTCAACGCCACCGGGCCTTGCTCGGCCGGCAGGCTGGCGGTGCCAAGCAGTTGATAACCGCGTTGCAGGTCGCCCTTGGCACTGAGGTCGAGGTTGTTCAATTGCAGGGTGTCTGGCAGATCGGCGCCGGGCTTGAAGGCATCGGCCTTGATCTGCACGTGAGCCGGCAGATGCTCGGCCAGGGCCTGGAGCTGCCCGCTCAGGCGCGCATTCAGGTAACCGCTGCTGTCGGCCGACAGCGTGAGGGTTTTCTGCACGTCACCCTCGACCTGCAAGGCCAATTGCCAATCCTGGCCATCGACCTTGGGCAATTGCAGCTGCCCCTGGGCCTGCAACGGCCAGTCGCCCTCCGGCTTGAGCAGCCCCTGAAGGTTCAGGTGCAGATCGTCGCGCTGCAGTTGCAGGCTGTCGATCTTCAGCCCGTCGAGGGTCCAGTGCGCCGCCAACTGCAATTGGCTCAATTGCTCATTGCCGTCCAGGCGCAGGTGGCCGATGCGCACCTCCCCCAGTTCAATGGCCAGCGGCAACTTCAGTGCAGGCAGTTGCAGCGGGCCGCTGTCGGGTGTCGGCTCGCCGGGCGCGAAGGCCAGGTTGACCTGCTCGGCCTGCAAGCGCTCGATGCACAAGGTCATGCGCAATAGGCAAGCCGGCGACCAGGCGAACACCGGCGCCACCAGCTCGACCCGGTCAGCGCCCTGCTCCCACACCACGCGATCCGCTTGCCACTGGCCGCCCAGGCGCCCTTCAAATGCCTCAAGCTGCAAGCCCGGCACCATCCCCAGTGCCCAGCGGCTGCCGGCCTGGGTGCCGAGCAACAGGCCCACGGCGAGCACCGCCAGCAGCACCAGTGCCAGCAGGCCGAGGAGAATAGTCTTGATAACGCGAGTCACAGTTCCGGCCCCATGGAGAAGTGCAGACGGAAACCGCCATCGTCATCCAGCGCATGGGCCAGATCCAGACGCAGCGGCCCTACCGGAGACACCCAGCGCACACCGATGCCGACACCGGTCTTGAGGCTGGGAAATTCCAGATCGTTGAAAGAATTACCCTGGTCGACAAAGGTCGCCACCCGCCACTTTTCAGCCACGGCGTACTGGTACTCGGCACTGCCGGCGACCAGGTAGCGGCCACCGATGCGATCGCCGTCGGAGTTTTTCGGCGACAGGCTCTGATAGTCATAGCCGCGCACACTTTGGTCGCCACCGGCAAAGAAGCGCAGCGACGGCGGGATCGAGCTCTGGTAGTTGCTGGTGGCACTGCCGCCAAACTGCACCCGACCCAGAAAGCGGTGGTTTTGCCCCAGCGTCGTCAGGCCCTTGAGCACCACGTTGGCATGCAGCAGGTTGGTGTCGGAGACCAGCCCTTCCTTGGCGGCCTGCACATCGAACTGCAGGCGATAGCCGTTGTGCGGATCGATACGGTTGTCACTGCGCAGGTAGGAGTAGCTCACGCCGGGCATCAGCAGCGTGCTCAATCCCGAGTCGTCACCCAGGCGATACTCCTCGCGCTGGAACTTGAGCGACAGCACCTGCTGCCAGCCGCTGGGCAGCTTGCTGTGCCATTCGGGGCCGACCGTGAGCAATTTACTCAACGTATCGGTGCCGGCGATTTCTTCATTCTGGTAGCCACCGGCAAAGCGCAGCTTGTCGGTCAGGGGCGGGTCCAGCGGAATGTCGTAAAACAGGCCCACGTTCTGGCGCGGCGCCGACAGTTCGGTCTCCCAGCCATAGCTGTGGCCTTGCGGGTTGACCCAGTGGCGAGTCCAGTTGGCCTTGCCGCGCGGCCCGACGTCGGTCGAGAACCCCAGGCCCAGGCCCATGGTCCGCGGCTTTCGGGTTTGCAGCTGAACGGCGACCGGAATGTTGTGGTCAACGGCGGCCGTGGGTGCTGCGTCCACCCGCACGCCCTCGAAGTAGCCGCTCGATTGCAGGGCATTGTTGAGTTCAGCGATCAGTTCGGAGTCGTAGGGTGTATCGGCCTTGAACGGCACCATACGTTGCAGGAGGGTTTCATCGAAGGGTGTGTCGCCGGCAAAACTGACCTTGCCCAACCGATAGCGCGGACCGCTTTCGTAGATGAGCTCGATATCGGCCACTCCCGCCATCGGGTCGACCGCCAGGCGCTGGCGTACAAAGTGGCCGCTGAAAAAACCATAGCGCGAGGCCTGGTTCTGGATCAGGCGCTTGGCATCTTCGTAGTGGCCGTGGTTAAGCACCTCGCCTGAGCGCAGCGCCTTGCTGTTGGGGATACGAAAGGCCTTGAGTTCGCTGGCCGGGCCGTCGATGCGGATGGTCACATCGCGCAAGTGCACGGGTTCACCCGGGTCGATGTTCAAGATCAGTTGCGGATGATCGTCCGCCTTGGCGGGCGGTTTGACCTCACTGTCGATCTGCGCCTGATAGTAGCCCAGTGCCTGAGCGGCCTTGCGCGCCTGCTCGACGGCACCGCGGCTGAAGCGCAGCAGCGCCTCTTCATCGCGTTTACCAAGGCTGCCGATATAGCCTTCGACATTGGCCTTGAGTTCGTTGTTGGCAGGTTTGACTCGAACCACCAGTTCGCTCTGTGCGTACACGGCAAAGCTGGCAATCCATATCATCAAACCGCAGGTGAATCGTCCTGAATACGTCATAGGCGCGGATGCTACCAGAGCTTGGCGCCTGCATGGAGCCCAAGGCTCTCCTGCCTGCTATACAGGCAATGCCGCGGCTTGTCGGGAGGACTGGGGATTGGGGTGGAAGAACACGTGCTCGCGGACCGGGCCGACGGCAATTTCGCCGATCTCCTGATAGCCCTGGCGTTGATAGAACGCCAGGTAATGCGGGTTGCCGGTGTCCAGCACCACGCCGTCGGAATGCTCGTCTTCCGCGCACCAGTCATGCACCGCCTGCAGCAGCTGCTCGCCGTAATGCTTGCCCTGGAACTGCGGGTGTATGCCCAGCAGCGGCAACACGTGCACCGTGTCGCCCGGCAGGCAGGCCATCAGCGCGGCCTGGTAATCCAGGTAGCGCCGGGTGCAGCGAAACCCGGTGCTGAGCACCATGCGCATCCGCCAGGCCCAGCTTTCCGTGATGCCCAGGCGCCGCTGCGGCGGTGCGATCAGGGCAATGCCGACCAGACGCTCGTCCACCAGCAACCCCAGTGCCGGCAGATCCTGGAGAAAGTGCTGTTTGACCAGTTCGCGCACCGTGGCCCGAATGCGCTGGTCATAGCCAGGGCGCTGGGCCTCGAACAGGAAGCTGAAAGTCGGTTCATGACGATAGGCGTGATACAGCAGGGAACGCGCCTCGCGGCTGTAGCCGCCATCGAGCAGGCGGATCTGGGCCGGGACGGCAGTCGATTCGGACATGCTGGGAAACCTCTGCAAATGGGCATTCATTGCCTTTGAGGTGAACGGTGCGCCGACGTTCACTCCGAGCACCACGTTAGCAGCCTCCGGGGTGACGCGCCACGCTGGCCGCAGGCGCCGATGTCGGCTAGCATCCTGGGTTTTACCAGGATTGTGTTTCCCATGAAGATCGTCTCGTTCAACATCAATGGCCTGCGCGCCCGGCCCCATCAGTTGGCGGCGTTGATCGAAAAGCACCAGCCGGACGTGATCGGCCTGCAGGAAACCAAGGTCAGCGACGATCAATTCCCGCTGGCCGACGTCCAGGCCCTGGGCTACCACGTACACTTCCACGGCCAGAAAGGCCACTACGGTGTCGCCCTGCTCTCGCGCCAGGCGCCCCTGAGCCTGCACAAGGGCTTTGCCAGCGATGAAGAAGAGGCCCAGCGCCGCTTCATCTGGGGCACCTTCGCCGATGCCGACGGCACGCCGATCACCATCATGAACGGCTATTTCCCCCAGGGCGAAAGCCGCGACCACCCCACCAAGTTCCCGGCCAAGCAGCGCTTCTACAGTGACCTGCAGGACCTGCTCGAAAGCCAGTTCAAGAACGACCAGCCCCTGGTGGTGATGGGCGACGTGAACATTTCGCCCGAAGACTGCGACATCGGCATCGGCGCCGACAATGCCAAGCGCTGGCTCAAGACCGGCAAATGCAGTTTCTTGCCCGAAGAGCGCGAATGGATGGCCCGCCTGAAGAACTGGGGCCTGGTCGACAGCTTCCGCCACCTGCACCCGGAAGTGGCCGACCGCTTCAGCTGGTTCGACTACCGTAGCCGCGGTTTTGAAGACGAACCCAAGCGCGGCCTGCGCATCGACCTGATCCTCACGTCCCAGGGCCTGGTGCCGCGGATCAAGGCGGCGGGCGTCGACTATGACCTGCGCAGCATGGATAAGCCTTCGGACCACGCCCCGATCTGGCTGGAACTGGCGTAACGCCTGCACCCTCCTTGTAGGAGCGGGCTTGCCCCGCGATAGCGATCCGTCAGTCAGTCAGTTCGCATCGTGGGGCAAGCCCGCTCCTACATGGCTGTCATCCAACCGTCATCCCACTGTCTTAATCTGCGGCACATCCTTTGCCTGACGAGTGCCTGCCGGCATGTTCCGCCACCTCAGCCTGATTATGCTGTGCCTGTTCCCGCTCGTTACCCACGCGGCACCCCTGCTGCGTATCCAGGGCTCCAACACCATCGGCGCGGCGCTGGCGCCGGCACTGGTGCAGGGTTTGCTGGCCGCGCAAGGCGCCAGCGACATATCCATCGTCACAACCCAGACGCCCAACGAAATCCAGGTCCATGCCCGGGACACCAACGGCCAGCCCCTGCGCATCGACATCGCCGCGCACGGCTCCAGTACCGGCTTCGCCGCGCTCAAGGCCGGCCAGGCAGACCTGGCTGCCGCCTCACGCCCGATCAAGGCCAGTGAGCGGGACGCACTCAAGCCGCTGGGCGACTTGGGCAGCGCCGCCGGCGAGCAGATCATCGGCCTGGACGGCGTCGCCGTGATCGTTCACCCCAGCAATCCATTGCCCCAGCTGACCACCGAGCAACTGGCCGGAATTTTTGCCGGGCGCATTACCACCTGGGACGCCCTGGGCGTGGGTCACGGGCCGATTCATCTGTATGCCCGGGATGACCGCTCGGGCACCTTTGAAACCTTCAAGGCCCTGGTACTCGACGCCAGGGACCAGGCATTGGCCGCCACCGCCCAGCGTTTTGAGTCCAGCGAGCAACTGAGCAACGCCGTGCAGTCCGATCGCCACGCCATCGGCTTCAGCAGCCTGGCGTCGGTGCATGGTGCAAAAGTGCTGGCCATTGTCGACGGTGCCTCGCGGCCGATGCTGCCAAGCCCGGCGCTGGTGGCCAGCGAAGACTACCCACTGTCGCGACGCCTGTACTTCTACCTGCCGCCAGAAAACCCCGCCCCCTGGGCCCGGGCGCTGGTGGAGTTTGCCCAGAGCGCCCAGGGCCAGGCCATCGTCACCGGCAATGGCTTTGTCGGCCAACAGGTGCAGGCCCTGCCGGTAACACCAGCGGCCGGCATGCCTGCGCGCTACCAGGACTTGGCACGCAACGCCCAGCGCCTGTCGGTGAATTTCCGCTTTCAAGAGGGCAATGCCAGCCTGGACAACAAGGCACTGCGTGATGTGCAGCGCGTGGTCGAGTTTCTGCGCCAGCACGGCAAGCTCAACCAGCGTGTCGTCCTGGTGGGGTTCGGCGATGCCAAGCGCGACCCACAGCGCGCCGATCTGCTTTCGCGCCTGCGCGCCATGGCGGTGCGCCGGGAACTGGTCAAGGCCGGGGCCGAACTGCGCGACATCATCGGCCTGGGCGATGAATTGCCAGTGGCCACCAACACGGTTGAAGAAGGTCGAATCCGCAATCGGAGAGTGGAAGTCTGGGTGTACTAAATTTCCTGAAATTGTGTAGGCAACCTTTTGTTACAGCCTCGAGTGGGCTGCAACCATCACCGGGTCTAGTCTTTTAACTGTGACGCCGGGCCCCTCTGACGGCTGCCAAGCCGCCATGTCGGAGTCACTGCCGCCTTGAATCCTCAAGGCAGCGACGACAATCAAGGAGGGGCGCATGGCGACTCTGCAGGCATTTCTCGACAACGACTTCCTCGGCACCAGCGCCTGGTTCTGGCTGGCGTTCATCGGCATCGTCCTGACGCTGCTGGTGCTGGACCTGGGGGTACTGCACCGCAAGGCCCACACCATTGAGATGCGCGAAAGCCTGCTGCTCTACAGCGGCTACTTCAGTGTCGGGGTGCTGTTCGGTGGCTGGGTCTGGCTGGAGCTGGGCGCCCAGCGTGCGCTGGAGTTCTACACCGGTTTTCTCGTCGAACAGTCGTTGTCCATGGACAACGTCTTCGTCATGGCGATGATTTTCAGCTACTTCTCCATCCCCCGCCTGTACCAGCACCGGGTGCTGTTCTGGGGGATCCTCGGGGTGGTGGTGCTGCGCGCGATCATGATCGGCGTGGGCAGTGCGCTGGTTCAGGAGTTCGCCTGGATCCTCTATGTGTTCGGGGCCTTTCTGCTGTTCACCGGGGTGAAGATGCTCTTCACCCGCGAAGAAACCCACCCGGACCTGGCCAATAACCCGGTCCTCAAGTTCGTGCGCAGCCACCTGCGCGTCACCGATGATGTGCATGGCCCGCATTTTTTCGTGCGGATCAAGGCTCCCGGGCAGAGCAAGGCCGTGCTGTTCGCCACCCCGCTGTTCCTGGCCTTGGTGCTGATCGAGTTGGCCGACCTGGTGTTTGCCGTCGACAGCGTGCCGGCGATCTTCGCCATCACCCAGGACCCCTTCATTGTCTACACCTCGAACATCTTCGCGATCCTTGGCTTGCGCGCCCTGTATTTCGCCCTGGCGGCGCTGATACACCGTTTTGTCTATCTCAAATATGCCCTGGCCCTGGTGCTGATCTTCATCGGCAGCAAGATTTTCTATCACGGCCTGATCGGAGCGGTCCCGGCGCTGCTGTCACTGGGCGTGACCCTCGGTCTGTTGACGGGCGGCGTAGTGCTGTCGCTGTTCAAAACCCGTGACCGCCCAGCGCAACCTGCCAATTCCGGCAACCACAAATGACTCAGGCCCGCATGGGCGGGCCTGAGTTTTTTACGTCATCCATCAATGCGCGCTGCGCAGCATTTCCTTGGGTACGTACTTGCCGATCTCGAACTTGCCGATGGCCGCCCGGTGCACTTCATCCGGGCCGTCAGCGAGGCGCAGGGTACGCTGCATGGCATACATGTAGGCCAGCGGGAAATCTGCGCTGACACCGGCGCCACCGTGAATCTGGATGGCCCGGTCGATCACTTTCAGGGCCACGTTCGGAGCCACGACCTTGATCTGGGCGATCTCGCTGCGGGCCACCTTGTTGCCCACCGTGTCCATCATGTACGCCGCCTTGAGGGTCAGCAGGCGGGCCATGTCGATCTCCATCCGCGAGTCGGCGATCTTGTCGACGTTACCCCCCAGGCGTGCCAGCGGCCGGCCGAACGCCGTGCGCTCCACAGAGCGCTTGCACATCAGTTCCAGGGCCCGCTCGGCCATGCCGATCGAACGCATGCAGTGGTGGATACGGCCTGGGCCAAGGCGACCCTGGGCGATCTCGAAGCCGCGGCCCTCGCCGAGCAACACGTTCTCGTAGGGCACCCGCACGTTTTCAAACAGCACTTCAGCGTGACCATGGGGCGCATCGTCGTAGCCGAACACCGGCAGCGGCCGGACGATTTTCACCCCCGGCGTATCGGTGGGCACCAGGATCATCGAATGTTGCTGGTGGCGCGGGCCATCCGGGTTGCTCAAGCCCATGAAGATCATGATCTTGCAGCGCGGATCGCAGGCCCCGGACGTCCACCACTTGCGCCCATTGATGACCCACTCATCGCCATCGCGCACCGCTCGGGCGGCCATGTTGGTGGCATCGGACGACGCCACGTCCGGCTCGGTCATGGCAAAGGCCGAACGGATCTCGCCACGCAACAGCGGCTCCAGCCACTGCCGCTTCTGCTCCTCGTTGCCATAGCGCACCAGCACTTCCATGTTGCCGGTGTCGGGCGCCGAGCAGTTGAACGGCTCGGGGCCCAGCAGCGAACGGCCCATGATCTCGGCCAGGGGGGCGTATTCCAGGTTGGTCAGCCCCGCGCCCAGCGCCGATTCGGGCAAGAACAGGTTCCACAGGCCTTCGGCCTTGGCCTTGTTCTTGAGCTCCTCCATGATCGCGGTCGGCTGCCAGCGGTCACCCTCGGCGACCTGACGCTCGAACACCGCTTCAGCGGGATAGACATAAGCATCCATGAACGCCGTGACACGTTCGCGCAACGCCTGGACCTTGGGTGAATAGGCGAAATCCATGGGGCAGTACCTTCAGTGGAAAGGGGATCTGATGAAGAGACTAGATCAGCGATCAAAATCCACCTAGTCTATTCTCGGCGTGTATAAACATTCATAACCGATATATGATCGAGCCATAACACCCACAAGAGCGGCGCCCATGAACCTGAGCAAGGTCGACCTGAATCTGTTCATCGTCTTCGATGCCATTTACACCGAAGCCAACCTGACCCGCGCCGGACAGATCGTCGGCATCACCCAGCCGGCGGTGTCCAACGCCCTGGCGCGACTGCGCGAGACCTTCAACGACCCGCTGTTCGTGCGCACCGCTCAAGGCATGGTGCCTACGCCCATGGCGCAGAACATCATCGGCCCGGTGCGCAACGCCCTTTCGCTGCTGCGCGTGTCGGTGCAAGAGAGCCGCATCTTCAACCCCCTGCAAGCCAACAAGACCTTTCGCATCAGCATGACCGACCTCATCGAGGCGGTGATCCTGCCGCCGCTGTTCCAGCGCCTGCGTCGCCTGGCACCGGCGGTGATCATTGAAAGCTTCCTGTGCAAGCGCCGCGAAACCACCAAGGAGCTGGCTGCCGGCCGCCTGGATTTTGCCGTCGATGCACCGCTCAACACCGACCCCCAGGTGCGTCACGTCAAGCTGATGCAGGACCGCTACGTGTGCGCCTTGCGCCCGGGCCACCCGATGACCAAGGACAAGCTCAGCCTGGACGACTACCTGGGACTGACCCACATCCACATTTCCAGCCGGCGCAACGGCCTGGGTTATGTCGATCTGGCGCTCGGCAAGATGGGCGTGCAGCGCAAGATTGCCCTGCGTTCCCAGCATTACTTGATGGCGTCCCAGGTGCTGCAGCAGACCGACATGGTCATGACCGTCCCGGAGCGCTTTGCCCGCCGGCACCAGCTCAACTACCTGAGCCTGCCGGTCAATGACGTACCGCCACTGGAAACCCACCTGTACTGGCACGAAAGCACCGACCAGGACCCGGCCAACCGCTGGATGCGCGAGCAGATCATCGAGCTGTGCCAGGCGGTGGTGGCGCAGGATGAGCGCGCTGCCAAGGCGCAGGGGTAGATGCTGCCGCGGGGCAAGCCCGCTCCTACCGGAACAGTAGGAGCGGGCTTGCCCCGCGATTCCTTGCTTGACGTATACGTCAACCTGCCTTTAGGTTAGCTCATGCCCTTTTCCCGAGCCTGACCATGAGCAGCCAGACCTACAGCATCTCCGACCTGTCCCGCGAGCTGGACATCACCACCCGTGCCATCCGCTTCTACGAAGAACAGGGCTTGCTCAGCCCGGAACGCCGGGGGCTTGAACGGGTGTATTCAGCGCGCGACAAGGTCAGCCTCAAACTGATCCTGCGCGGCAAGCGCATCGGCTTCTCGCTGGCCGAGTGCCGCGAGCTGATCGAACTCTACGACCCCACCAGCGGCAACCTCAAACAGCTGCACAGCATGCTGGCCAAGATCGCCGAGCGTCGCGCACAGCTTGAACAGCAACTGCTGGACGTGCAGCAAATGCAGCTGGAACTGGACACCGCCGAAGAGCGCTGCGAACAAGCGCTGGCCGCCACCTTGAACAATCAGAAAAACAGCCATTGAGCCCTGAGGAACCGCGCCATGTCATTGCCTTCAAACGTTCGCCTGGTCGAAGTGGGCCCCCGCGACGGCCTGCAGAACGAAGCCCAGCCCATCAGCGTGGCGGACAAGGTCCGACTGGTCGATGACCTGACTGCAGCTGGCCTCTCCTATATAGAAGTGGGCAGTTTTGTTTCTCCCAAGTGGGTTCCGCAAATGGGCGGCTCCGCCGAGGTGTTCGCCCAGATCCAGCAAAAGCCTGGCGTCACCTACGCCGCCCTGGCCCCCAACCTGCGTGGCTTTGAAGATGCCCTGGCGGCCGGGGTCAAGGAAGTGGCCGTGTTCGCCGCGGCCTCCGAGGCCTTCTCCCAACGCAACATCAACTGCTCGATCAGCGAAAGCCTGCAGCGCTTCGTGCCGATCATGGACGCCGCCCGCGAGCACGGCGTGCGGGTGCGCGGTTATGTGTCGTGCGTGCTGGGCTGCCCTTATGAAGGCGCGGTGAGTGCCGAACAGGTGTCACCGGTGGCACGCGAGCTGTTCGAGATGGGCTGCTATGAAGTGTCCCTCGGCGACACCATCGGCACCGGTACCCCGGGTGCTACCCGCCGTCTGTTCGAGGTGGTCGCCGCCCACGTGCCTCGCGCGCAACTGGCCGGACACTTCCACGACACCTACGGCCAGGCCCTGGCCAACGTCTATGCCAGCCTGCTTGAAGGTATCCAGGTGTTCGACAGCTCGGTGGCAGGCCTGGGCGGCTGCCCTTATGCCAAGGGCGCAAGTGGCAACGTGGCCAGTGAAGACGTGCTGTACATGCTCCAGGGCCTGGGCATAGAGACCGGCATCGACCTTGAGCAATTGATCCTCGCCGGCCAGCGCATCAGCACCGTGCTGGGTCGGGCCAACGGCTCGCGTGTGGCGCGCGCCCGTAACGCGGTGTGAAAGGCGGCGGTAACAGCAGGCAGGAGGTCTGAGTGTTACCGCCCCCGCAGTTTTCAGCGAAAAACCGGGTAACACGGAAACAAATCGACAAATTCTCTCGCCCCCCTTTCCTGCCAAAAACTCTAAACCATTGATTTTATTAGGTTTTAAAAAGTTGGCACGGCACCTGCTATATCTTTGGTACAAGAACAATAAAAACTGTGACACACCAATAAAAATAAGACGTAACGACTCTGACATAACAAGAACAACACGGCAGAGACGCAGCTAACAGATTTTTTTGGAGAGGATGTGCTTTCCCGGGGCGTGCCCCGCAACCTGACACAAAACAATAAAACTACCCCAAGGTAGCGATGGTCACGGTTGGATCAGCAATGATGAGAGTAGATCAGCGCTCAAAAAAATACGTTTGCTCTTGATCCCGGATGGGGATCGCCCGTTTCAAGAGGCAACGGTTGCCAAAAACAACAATAGACCGCCCTCCAATAACAAAAAAAGAGCACGCAACAATCTTTGAGGGGAGCTTCGGCTCCCCTCAGTGCTTCCTGCCTTCCTCGTTTTCGTCTTCCTCGTCATCCTTCTCGAAACGGTCCACTACCCACGGCATCATGCCCAGCACCAGCAGTGCCAGCAGGGTGCTGATGACCGCTGTCGCTTCACGCCCCAGCCCCGCCGCCACACCGATGGCCGCTGTCATCCACAAGCCTGCCGCCGTGGTCAGCCCTTTGACGTGGCTGAGCGCCTGATGATGCCCTTTAAGAATGGTGCCCGCCCCAAGGAAGCCGATGCCTGCGACCACCCCCTGAATCACCCGGCTCAGCGCTGCATCGTCGACCCCGGCCATGCGTGGCACCAGCACGAACAAGGCGGCCCCCATCGCCACCAGCATGTGCGTACGCACCCCGGCGGCCTTGCCCTTGAGCTCACGTTCAAATCCCAGGATGCCGCCGAGCAACGCCGCCATCAGCATGCGCACCGTGACCTGGGTCAACTGCTTGGCATCGTTGAGGTCGGCAAACTCGGCCACCAGCGTTATCCAGACTTGATGCCACCAGGCGTCCATGGCGTGCTCCGCAAAAGGACTGTTTCAAGGTGGACCCTCAACCCGGCCACTAATACTCCGACCGCTGATCGGTTACCCACAGCAACCCGCCCACCGCCAGGGTCACAGCAAGTAAGCCCCACCTGCGGAGGACGCGAGCATGCCCATTGAAATCGACGAAACCAACCAACGCTGCACCCTGATCGGCGACGATCTGCACATCCAGGGTGCCGCCACCGATGTCACCGTGGTGACCGATGAACAGCTGCGCATGTCGGTGGCCGAGCTTGCCGGTGAGCGCATTCCCATCACCGAAGCGGAAGCCGACGCCCTCACTGTAGCGGGTGCGGTGGATGGTCGCAGGCACCTCAAGACCACCGAGCCAGGCTCGGTAATCTGAGGCCTGCAGGGTTCTGGCGGTAAATCTGATACGGTTTTTATCGAAATACCTGAGCCTGTTATGCAAACAGATGGGACGCCATAGTGCTCTGGCCTGATAGAGGCCTGATGAGCGACGAACCATGAGCGATAGAATTCCCGTCCAGATCGTTGAAATTGCCGAGCCTTCCGCCGCCAAGAAGAAGACCGCCAGCAGCGACAGACAGATCCATACCCGCAGCTTCACCGGCTTGTTTCGTAACCTGCGCCTGGTGGGCGCGGGTTTTCTCTATGTGCTGTTCTTCGGCACCGTCTGGTTGAACTGGAACGGGCGCCAGGCGGTGCTGTGGGACCTGGCGGAAAGCAAATTCCACATCTTCGGCGCCACCTTCTGGCCGCAAGACTTCATCCTCCTCTCGGCGCTGCTGATCATCTGCGCCTTCGGCCTGTTCGCCATCACCGTACTGGCCGGGCGTGTGTGGTGCGGCTACACCTGCCCGCAAAGCTCCTGGACCTGGCTGTTCATGTGGTGCGAAAAGGTTACCGAAGGCGACCGTAACCAGCGCATCAAGCTCGATGCCGCCCCATGGGGCCTGAACAAACTGGCCCGGCGCTCGGCCAAGCACACAATGTGGCTGGCCATCGCCCTGATCACCGGGCTGACGTTCGTCGGCTACTTCACCCCGATCCGGCCATTGACCGAAGAACTCTTCACCCTGCAACTGGGCGGCGTCGCCCTGTTCTGGGTGCTGTTCTTCACCGGCGCCACCTACATCAATGCGGGCTGGCTGCGCGAAGCGGTGTGCATGCACATGTGCCCCTACGCCCGGTTCCAGAGTGTGATGTTCGACAAAGACACCCTGGCCATCGCCTACGACCCGGCCCGCGGCGAATCCCGTGGCCCGCGCAAGAAAGACAGCAACTACAAGGCCAAGGGCCTGGGCGACTGCATCGACTGCCAGATGTGCGTGCAGGTCTGCCCTACCGGCATCGACATCCGCGACGGCCTGCAAATGGAATGCATCGGCTGCGCCGCCTGCATCGACGCCTGTGACTCGATCATGGACAAGATGGGCTATGCCCGTGGGCTCATCGGCTACAAGTCCGAGCACAATCTGCAAGGCGGCAAGACCAACTGGCTGCGCCCTCGCCTGCTGGGCTACGTCACCGCCCTGGTGGTGATGATCGGCGCTCTGGTCATTGCCCTGCAGCAACGGCCGATGGTGTCGATGGATGTCATCAAGGACCGTGGCCTGTTCCGCGAGAACAACCTGGGCCAGATCGAGAACATCTACACCCTCAAGGTCATCAACAAGACCCAGCTGCCGCAGCGCTACCGCCTGCGCCTGGTGGATGCCGAGGGCTTCGAGTTGCACGGCAAGACCGAGTTCACCCTCGACGCCGGCGAAATGAGCGAGTTGCCGGTTTCGGTAGCGATGCTGGCCGAGCGCGCCCAGAGCAGCTCCCAGACAATCGGTTTTGAAGTGGTCGACACCGACGAGCCCGGCGTTGCCAGCACCGCCCACAGCCGTTTTGTCGCGCCATTGAATCGCTGATCACATACACTTCGCAGCAGTTGAAACGTCCTGAGCCATGATGAAACGCTACGAGAAATTCGCCGACGACATTGCCGAACTGATTCGCTCCGGGGTCCTGGCCCCGGGCCAGCGGGTGCCGTCGGTGCGTTACGCCAGCCAGACCCACGGGGTCAGCCCCTCGACGGTGTTCCAGGCCTATTACCTGCTGGAGCGCCGTGGGCTGATCCGGGCGCGACCGCGTTCAGGCTACTTCGTCAACGCCCATGCCCCGCGTCAGTTCAACGAGCCACAGATCATCGAGCAGGCCAGCGAGTCCACCGAGGTGGATGTCAGTGAACTGGTGTTCTCGATCCTCGACTCGATCAAGGACCCGCAAACCGTGCCCTTCGGGTCGGCCTTCCCCAGCCCGCACCTGTTCCCGTTGCCGCGCCTGGCGCGCTCGATGGCCAGTGCCAGCCGCGAGATGGACCCGCGCATGGTGGTCACCGACCTGTCACCGGGCAACCCCCAGCTACGCCGGCAGATCGCCCTGCGCTACATGGTGGGCGGGCTGATGCTGCCCATGGAGGAGCTGCTGATCACCAACGGTGCACTGGAAGCGCTGAACCTGTGCCTGCAGGCGGTGACCGAACCGGGTGACCTGGTGGCGATCGAGGCACCGGCCTTCTATGCCTGCCTGCAAGTGCTGGAGCGCCTCAAGCTCAAGGCGGTGGAGATTCCCGTACACCCCCGCGAAGGCATCGACCTGGGCGTGTTGGCGCAAACCTTGAGCAAGCACCCGGTCAAGGCCGTGTGGTGCATGACCAACTTCCAGAACCCGGTGGGCGCCAGCATGCCGGAGGAAAAGAAGCAGCAATTGGTCGAACTGCTGCGTGAGCACCAGGTGCCGCTGATCGAAGACGATGTGTATGCCGAGCTTTACTACGCCCAGCAGGCGCCCAAGCCGGCCAAGGCGTTCGACACGGACGGCCTGGTGATGCACTGCGGCTCATTCTCCAAGAGCCTGGCACCGGGTTACCGCATCGGCTGGGTGGCGGCCGGGCGTTACGCGCAGAAAATCGAACGGCTCAAGCTGATGACCTCGCTGTGTGCCTCCATGCCCGCCCAGGCCGCGATCGCCGACTACCTGCAACACGGTGGCTACGACCGCCACCTGCGCAGGCTCAGGTACGCCCTGGAGGAGCAGCAGAACGCCATGCTGGCGGCCATAGCCCGGCACTTTCCGGCCCAGACCCGGGTCAGTCACCCGGCCGGCGGGTATTTCCTCTGGCTGGAACTGCCCGAGCAGATGGATTCGCTCAAGCTGTTCCAGATGGCCCTGGCCCAAGGTATCAGCATCGCCCCCGGGCCGATCTTTTCGCCGACCCAGCGCTTTCGCAATTGCATTCGCCTGAACTACGGCAGCCCCTGGACCGACCAGTCGGAAAAGGCCATGGAGACCCTGGGCAGGATCGTGCGTTCGTTCTGAACCGCCAGGCGTGCCTCGACAGCATTGTTGAGTGCCGCCTGGAGCGCTACAGTTTCAGGTCTCCCGGCCGGAACTCCCGTATGCCATCAAGCGAACTCGACACGCTGCGCGAACAGCTGGAGGCCCTCCAGTTGCAAAACACGCAACTCAAGGCCCAGTTGGCGCAGCGCAACGCCCATGAGCGCGTCCAGGCACAGATCGAACAGGCCCTGGCCGAAGCCCGGCAGCGTTATCTGTTTTTGTTCGACACCATGGACGAAGGCTTCTGCATCATCGAGTTCTTCGATGGCCCCCACGGTCCACTCAGCGACTACATCCATATCGAAGCCAACGCAGCCTATGCCAAACATGCGGGCATCGAGCATGTGGTCGGGCAAACGCTCAGGGGCATGGTGGGCGCCGAGGCCGATGACTGGATCGAGCGTTACCGTCCGGTGTTACTGACGGGCGAGCCGGTGCGCTTTGAACAGGAACTGGTCGCCACCAGACGCTTCCTGAGTATCTGTGCATTTCGCATGGAACCGGCCAGCCGCGGTCAAGTGGCGGTGCTGTTCCAGGACATCACCGAGCGCATACGGGCGCAAGGCGCGCTCAAGCGGCTCAATGAAGGCCTGGAGCAACGGATAGCCCAGGCCGTGGCTGAACTCAAGCAAGAACAGCATCAACTGCACAAGGCCGAAGAAGCCTTGCGCCAGTCACAGAAAATGGAAGCCGTAGGCCAGCTCACCGGCGGCATCGCCCATGACTTCAACAACCTGCTCACCGGTGTATTGGGCGCCCTGCAGATCTCGCGCAACCTGCTGGCCAAAGGTCGCCACCAGGACGTTGACCGCTTGCTCGGCACCGCCGAGGAAGCCTCCAACCGCGCGGCGTCGTTGATCCAGCGATTGCTGGCCTTTTCCCGACGCCAGTTGCTGGAGCCGCGCCCCACCGATGTAAACGCGCTGGTGGTCGGCATGGAAGAGCTGATCCGTCGCAGCGTCGGCCCGCAGATCGAAATCAACGTCATCACCAGCACCCCGCCGTGGCAGACCTTCGTTGATCCGCCACAGCTGGAAAATGCGTTGCTCAATCTGTGCCTCAACGCCCGCGATGCACTGCCGGGCTACGGGCACATCAGCATCGAGACCCGCAACGTGCTGCTCGATACCCAGGACGCGGCGCTGCTTGACCTGACACCCGGGCACTATCTGCGCTTGAGCGTCAGCGACGACGGCACGGGCATGTCACCCGAGGTGCAGCGGCGGGTATTCGATCCGTTTTTCACCACCAAGCCCGTGGGCCAGGGCACCGGCCTGGGCCTGTCGATGGTCTATGGGTTTGTGCGCCAGTCCGGTGGCCAGGCGCGGGTGCAGTCCGCGCCGGGCCAGGGCACCAGCATCCATCTGTACTTGCCGCGCCTTGAGCAGGACGAGAACCCGGGCGGCTGATCAGCGCCCGCCGCCCAGATCGACGAAACTGCCGGTGGAATAGGACGCCTTGTCCGACAGCAGCCAGATGATCGCCTCGGCCACTTCCTCGGCCTGGCCGCCACGGCCCATGGGGATGCCTGGCTCAAGCTTGCTGACCCGGTCCGGGTCGCCGCTCAGGGCGTGGAAGTCGGTGAAGATATAGCCTGGGCGCACTGCATTGACCCGTACGCCCTCTCCCGCCACTTCCTTGGCCAGCCCCACGGTAAAGGTATCCAGCGCGCCCTTGGTGGCGGCGTAGTCGACGTACTCGTTGGGCGACCCCAGGCGGGCGGCGACCGATGACACGTTGACGATGCTGCCGCCCTGGCCGCCGTGGCGCGTCGACATGCGCTGCAAGGCGTGCTTGGCGCACAGGATCGGCCCGACCACGTTGGTTTTCATCAACTTGAGCAGGCGGAATTCCGACACCTCCTCGACCCGGCTTTTCTGCCCGATGGTCCCGGCGTTATTGACCAGCGCGGTCACAGGGCCCAGCTCGGTATCGACGCGGTGGAACAGCTGGATGATTTCGTCTTCGACACTCACGTCGGCCTTGACCACGATGGCCTCGGCACCCAGCTCACGCACCTCGGCCAGCACACGCTGGGCCGCCTCGTCGTCGCTCAGGTAGTTGATGCAGATGCGATACCCCTCACGGGCCGCCAGGCGTGCCGTTGCGGCGCCAATGCCGCGGCTGGCGCCGGTGATCACGATGACCTTGTCCATGGATACTCCTTGCCCCCAATGGTGCTGAGCCCTCAAGGCTAACGCAGGAAGCGGCCGGCGAAAAGCTGCGCCCTACAGCCTTCGTCATTACAGGCGCGCGAGGGCAACTGACAAATCTGTAATCTGCGTCTCAGTTTTCTGACAGTCGCCACTGACTACTGTCGAGCCACCATCGCTACTGGATTGGCAATGACATGCTCCGACATCCCTCCCGCCGTACCTTCGTCAAAGGCTTCGCCGCCGCCAGTACCCTGGCCGGCCTTGGCCTCTGGCGCCTGCCCGCCTTTGCCGCCAGCACCCCGCTGGGCAATGAACTCGCCGGCCGCGACTTCGACCTGTTCATTGGCCAGACGCCGGTCAACATCACCGGCCGACCGCGCACTGCACTGACCATCAACAACAGCCTGCCAGGCCCGGTGCTGCGATGGCGCGAAGGCGACACAGTGACCCTGCGCGTGCGCAATCGCCTGGCCGAGCCGACCTCGCTGCATTGGCACGGCATCATCCTGCCGGCCAACATGGACGGCGTGCCGGGCCTGAGCTTTGCCGGCATCGAGCCCGGTGGCGACTACCTCTACCAGTTCACCCTGCAGCAAAGCGGCACCTACTGGTACCACAGCCATTCCGGCCTGCAGGAACAGGCCGGGGTGTACGGCGCGATCGTCATCGAGCCCAAGGCACCCGAGCCTCATCGCTACCAGCGCGACTATGTGCTGTTGCTCAGCGACTGGAGCGACCAGGCGCCCGATGAACTGATGGCCACGCTGAAAAAACAGTCCGACGCCTTCAACTACCACAAGCGCACCGTCGGCGACTTCATCGACGACGTGGCGCTGCACGGCTGGTCGAAGACCGTGGCCGAGCGCAAGGGCTGGGCGCAGATGCGCATGAGCCCCACCGACCTTGCCGACATCAGCGCCGCCACCTACACCTACCTGCTCAATGGCCAGCCCCCGGACGGCAACTTCACCTGCCTGTTCCAGCCGGGTGAAACCGTGCGCCTGCGCCTGATCAACGGCTCGGCCATGAGCTACTTCGACTTCCGCATCCCGGGGCTGAAGCTGACGGTAATCGCCGCCGATGGCATGCCGGTGCACCCGGTGACGGTGGATGAACTGCGCATCGCCGTGGCGGAAACCTACGATGTGCTGGTACAGGTCGGCGACCTGCCCGCGTACACCCTCTATGCCCAGAGCATGGACCGCACCGGCTATGCCCGCGGCACCCTGGCCCGCAGCGCCGGATTGAGCGCACCCGTGCCGGCACCCGACCCGCGGCCGATCCTGACCATGGCCGACATGGGCCACGGCGGTATGGACGCAATGGGAGGCATGGGAGGCATGGGTGGCATGGACCACAGCAAGATGGCCGGCATGCAGGGTATGGACCACGGCGCCATGTCCGGCATGCAGGCCCACCCGGCCAGCGAAACCGGCAATCCGCTGGTCGACATGCAAACCATGAGTCCCAAGCCCAACCTCGCCGACCCGGGCATTGGCCTGCGCAACAACGGTCGCCGGGTACTGACCTACGCCGACCTCAAGAGCACCTTTGCCGACCCCGACGGCCGCGAGCCGTCCCGGGAAATCGAGCTGCACCTGACCGGCCACATGGAACGCTTCGCCTGGTCGTTCAACGGCATCAAGTTCTCCGACGCCGAGCCGCTGCGCCTGACCTACGGCGAGCGCCTGCGCATCACCCTGGTCAACGACACCATGATGGCCCACCCCATCCACTTGCACGGTTTGTGGAGTGACCTTGAGGACGAGCACGGCCGCTTCCAGGTGCGCAAGCACACCCTCGACATCCCGCCGGGGAGCCGGCGCAGTTACCGGGTCAGCGCCGATGCCCTGGGGCGCTGGGCCTATCACTGCCACCTGCTCTACCACATGGAGATGGGCATGTTCCGCGAGGTACGCGTCGATGAATAAGCCATTCAATCGCCCATGGCTGGGCAGCCTGGCCGTACTCGCCCTGCTGGCCAGCGAAGACGGCCGTGCCCAGCAGATGGACCATGCTGCAATGAACCACGGCACGATGGAGCACGGCAGCATGGGCCACGGCACTATGAACCACGCCACGATGGACCACGGCGCCATGGATCATGCTCAGGCCCCGGACACGCCGCGCACGCCCCTGCGCCCCATCACCGACGCCGACCGTCGCGCCGCCTTCCCGCCCTTGCCCGGTCACACCGTGCATGACAAGCAGGTCAACTGGGCGGTGATCGTCGAGCAACTGGAGTACCAGAACTACGACAGCCGCGACGTGCTGAACTGGAACGCCAATGCCTGGATCGGCGGCGACATCGACCGGCTCTGGCTGCGCACCGAAGGCGAGCGTGAAAACGGCGTCACCCACAAGGCCGAACTGCAGGCACTGTGGGGACATGCCATCAGCCCCTGGTGGGAACTGGTGGGCGGCGTGCGCCAGGACTTCAAACCGGCCAGCGGCCAGGCATGGGCGGCATTCGGCATTCAGGGCATGCCGCTCTATGGCCTGGAACTGGAAGCCACTGCCTATGTGGGTGAGCGTCAACAAACCGCGCTGCGTCTGGAGAGCAGTTACGCTATCCTGCTGACCAATCGCTGGATACTCGAGCCGTCCCTGGAGGCCAATTTCTATGGCCGCAACGACGCCAGCCGCGACCAGGGCAGCGGCCTTGCCGACAGTGAAATCGGCGTGCGCCTGCGGTACGAGATCACCCGTGGATTTGCCCCTTACCTGGGCGTGAGTTTCAACCGGAGCTACGGCAATGCCGCCGAACAGATCCGTGATGACGATGGCGACATCGGCCAGACCCGCCTGGTCGCTGGTGTCCGCCTGCGTTTCTAGTCTTGGAGAGTGACCATGTTGAGCAAGAAAATCGCCGCTTTCGGCCTGCTGGCCCTGAGCACCCTGGCCCAGGCCGGCCAGACCATCGACGTCTACCGCGACCCCAACTGCGGTTGCTGCAAGGAGTGGATCACCCACCTGCGCGACAACGGCTTTACCGTCAATGACCATGTCGAGCCGAACATGAGCGCGGTCAAGCAGCGCCTGGGCGTGGCACCACGCCTGGCTTCGTGCCACACCGGCGTGATCGACGGCAAGTTCGTCGAAGGCCATGTACCGGCCGAGCAGGTCAAGCTGCTGGCCAAGCGCTCCGACCTCAAGGGCCTGGCCGTACCGGGTATGCCCATGGGCTCGCCGGGCATGGAAATGGGCGATCACAAGGACGCCTACGAAGTCATTGGCCTGACCCAGGATGGCCGCGACGAAGTGGTCGCCAACTACTGATCTGCCCTGAATGTTGAGTGAATGGGCGCTGTTTCTCAGCGCCTTTGGCGCCGCCACCCTGTTGCCGCTGCAATCGGAAGCCGTGCTGGTGGGCCTGTTGGTGCGCGACCCGCAGGCGGTGGTCAGCCTGCTGCTGATTGCCACCGCCGGCAATGTGCTGGGCTCGATCGTCAACTGGCTGCTGGGCCGCGGCATCGAGCACCTGCGTGACCGGCGCTGGTTTCCGTTCAAGCCCGCCCAACTGGAAAAAGCCCAGCAGCGATACCAGCGCTATGGGCAGTGGTCGCTGCTGCTGAGCTGGATGCCGGTGATCGGTGACCCGTTGACCCTGATCGCCGGGATCATGCGCGAACCGTTCTGGCGCTTTTTGTTGCTGGTGACCGTGGCCAAGGCCGGTCGCTACCTGGTGCTGGCCCTGGTGACACTGGGCTGGATGCAACATTGAATCCTTGCGGGCGGGTACAGTCTGAGCCTGAACCCACGGCTCAACACGGAGTGCCCCCATGCTGCGCTTATCCGCCCTGGCCCTGAGCGGCCTGCTCGCCAGCCACGCCTTCGCCGCCCAGCCCCCGACCTATGGCGCGCAACTCGAAGGTTTCAGCTACCCCTACCCCCTCAAGCACTTTGACTTCCAGTCCCAGGGCCAGCCCCTGCAGATGGGCTACATGGACGTTGCCGCCAGCGGCAAGGCCAACGGCCGGACCCTGGTACTGATGCACGGCAAGAACTTCTGCGCCGCCACCTGGGAAACCACTATCAAGGCCCTGAGTGACGCCGGCTACCGGGTTATCGCCCCGGACCAGATCGGCTTTTGCAGCTCCAGCAAACCGGCGCATTACCAGTACAGCTTCCAGCAACTGGCCGACAACACCCACGCCCTGCTCAAGCAATTGGGGGTCAGCAAGGCCAGCCTGCTCGGCCACTCCACCGGCGGCATGCTCGCCACCCGTTATGCCTTGCTCTACCCCCGGCAGATCGAACGCCTGGCGCTGGTGAACCCCATCGGCCTCGAGGACTGGAAAGCCCTGGGCGTGCCCTATCGCACCGTCGATCAATGGCATGAACGCGAGCTCAAGCTCAATGCCGAAGGGGTGCGCAACTACGAGCGCAACACCTATTACGCCGGGCGCTGGAAGCCCGAGTACGAGCATTGGGTGCAAATGCTGGTAGGGCTCAACCAGGGGCCCGGGCACAAGGCGGTGGCGTGGAACTCGGCGCTGATCTACGACATGATCTTCACCCAGCCGGTGGTCTATGAATTCAAGGATCTGCAGATGCCGACCCTGCTGCTGATCGGCGATGCCGATACCACCGCCATCGGCAGCGACATCGCCTCACCCGAGGTCAAGGCCCGGCTCGGTCACTACAAGACCTTGGGCAAGGAGGTGAGCAAGCTCATACCCCAAGGCGAGCTGGTGGAGTTCCCGGGCCTTGGGCATGCGCCGCAGATCGAGGCGCCGGAGCGCTTTCATCAGGCCCTGCTCGGTTGGCTGGGGCGCTAGCGCCCCCAGATCTGTGCTTCGGTCCAGCCCAGCTCGGCGAAGTCCTGGGCCCGCAGGTGGGCTTCGTCCTCGCAGAAGAACTCGTCGAGCTGTGGCGGCCTGACCGACGTGTCGCTGAGCATGCCGTGGACCTGCCCGCGATGGTGGATCTGGTGCTCGAACAGATGCGAGAGCAGGCGCAACCGCTGTTCGCGCTGGACCCAATCAGGCCGCACCATGCTCACATAGCGCTGTAGCTGGTCGTCGCGCAACTGGCTGCAATAGGCAATCAGGCGGTGGTCGGCCTGCGCCTGCTCGTCATACAGGGCTTCACAGGTGGCAAAGGGTTCCTGGGGCTCGAAGAAGCGTTCGGTGTCGGGCTCCGGCGCCTCGCCGCGCTGCTCGGATTCCAGGGCGTTGAGGTAGAACCAGTCCACCGTGAGGATGTGGTTGAGGGTCGCCTTGATCGACCCGAAGAAACTGCAGCGTTGCGCCACGAACTCGTCCTGGCTCAATTGCAGGCAGGCCTTGTAGAGCCTGTGGTTTGCCCAGCCGTTCTGGTAGGCCATGGTCAATAGATAATGCGAAAGCGAAAGCGGCTGCATGATCGACTCCTTCAACAGAAGCGTTGCAGTTGCATCTCCCGCAATCGGCTCAGCGTTCGCCGGAACGGGAACTCCAGATACCCTTGAGTGTAGAGCGCTTCGAGCGGTACTTCGGCTTCAAGGTACAGGGCGACCCGACGGTCGTAGCATTCATCGACCAGCGCAATGAAACGCCGCACGCTGTCATCGTGAATCGACAACTGCGGCAACTCACGATCGCCAGCGACCACCCGCTCGGCGCCGTCCTCGGTACCCCGGGCAATTTTCGCCGGACGCTGGCGGGCGCCCAGGGCGGGCACATCACTGAGCAAGATCGCCTTGAAGGTATCGCACAAGGCCATGAAATCCATGGCGGCCAACGGCTGCTCGCACAGGTCGGCGTAGCGGCACCAGATCACCGTGGCGCCGCGCTGCACCACCTGGATCTGCCGGGAACCCACCTGCACAGGCTGATCGGTGCACCCTTGCTCGCCCCGCAGCAGGGTGAACACATCGCCCAGCGCCTGGGGCTGCCCGGGCTCGCGTACCCAATAGCGCTGTTGCGCAGCGCCGGGGTGCAGGCGGTGGTCCTGGTCACCAATGACCGGCTGCACCTGCATGTGTTGCTCGATCGCGGTAATGGCCGGCAGGAAACGCTCGCGGTTGAAGCCATCGGCATATAGCTGGTCGGGCGGTTGGTTGGAGGTGGCAACAATCACCACACCGGCCTCGAACAGCACCTGGAACAAGCGCCCGAGAATGATCGCGTCACCGATGTCGTTGACGAACAGTTCATCGAAGCACAGCACGCGGATCTCTTCGGCCAGGGACAAGGCCAGCGCCTGCAAGGGGTCGGCGGTGCCGTTGAGCTGGAACAGGCGCTGGTGCACCCAACGCATGAAATGGTGAAAGTGCTGACGCCGGGCGGGTACCTGCAGGCAGGCATGGAACTGATCCATCAGCCAGGTCTTGCCCCGCCCTACCGGGCCCCAGAGGTAGACGCCCTGCGGGGTTTCACCACGCTGCAGGGCCTTGAAGCACGCGTCCAGGGCGCTGGCAGCCTGAGCCTGGGCCGGGTCACTGACAAAGCCGTCCTGGTCGATGGCCTGTTGGTAGAGGCGCAGGGGGGAGCCGGGCATGGAAAGGGCCTGTAGGAAAAAGGCCCATTCTGGTGCTGAAGCGGATCGCGGGCAAGCCGCAGGAGGTAGGAGCGGGCTTGCCCCGCGATTGCGGTTGGTCAGGCACATCGTCTCGCGGGGCAAGCCCGCTCCTACAGGTCCAGGCGCACTTTGAGCAGTTGGCCATCCTCGGCATCGGTGAGCAGATAGAAGTAACCGCCTGGCCTCACCTGCACATCCACTTTGTCGCCATCAAGCTGCAGGCAGCTCCTGATTCAGGTAGGAGCAACTGTCTTGGCCAACATTTTCATAGCAGGCACAGTCAACCACCTGGTGGAAGCAACTGTCTTCACCCTGCCATTCATCACCGCATTGGCGACTGCTACGCAGTCGATCGCAGCCTGTCGGCAGCGGCTACGGGCGATGTAGCCGCTGCCGAGGTACGAGGCTGCGATCGGCCGCGCAGCGGACGTAGAGCGTTTCCCGGACTGATCGCAGTGGGGCTTGCCCCGCGATTGCGGTTGGTCAGGCACATCGTCTCGCGGGGCAAGCCCGCTCCTACAGGTCCAGGCCCACTTTGAGCAGTTAGCCATCCTCGGCATCGGTGAGCAGGTAGAGGTAACCGCCCGGCCTCACCTGCACATCCACTTTGTCGCCATCAAGCTGCAGGCAGCTCCTGATTCAGGTAGGAGCAACTGTCTTGGCCAACATTTTCATAGCAGGCACAGTCAACCACCTGGTGGAAGCAACTGTCTTCACCCTGCCATTCATCACCGCATTGGCGACTGCTACGCAGTCGATCGCAGCCTGTCGGCAGCGGCTACGGGCGATGTAGCCGCTGCCGAGGTACGAGGCTGCGATCGGCCGCGCAGCGGACGTAGAGCGTTTCCCGGACTGATCGCAGTGGGGCTTGCCCCGCGATTGCGGTTGGTCAGGCACATCGTCTCGCGGGGCAAGCCCGCTCCTACAGGTCCAGGCCCACTTTGAGCAGTTGGCCATCCTCGGCATCGGTGAGCAGGTAGAGGTAACCGTCCGGTCCTACCCGCACATCACGGATGCGTGCATCGAGTTCACCCAGCAGGCGCTCTTCGTGGACCACTTTGTCGCCATCAAGCTGCAGGCGGATCAGCTCCTGGTTCAGCAGGGAACCAATGAACAGATTGTGGTCCCAGGGCTTGAAACGGGGGTTGTCGTAAAAGGCCATGCCGCTGATTGCCGGCGACTTTTCCCAGACATGATGGGGATCGACCATGCCATCCACATGCTCACCCTTGGCCTCGGGAATGGGCAGCAGCGAGTAGTTGATGCCGTGGGTCGCGATGGGCCAACCATAGTTCTTGCCAGGTTTGGGGATGTTGATTTCATCCCCGCCACGAGGTCCGTGCTCGTGGGTCCACAACTCGCCGGTCCAGGGGTTGAGCGCCGCACCTTGCTGGTTGCGATGGCCGAACGACCAGATTTCCGGCCTGACGTTTTTCTGCCCGACAAAGGGGTTGTCTTTCGGTACCGTGCCGTCGGGCAGGATGCGCACCAGCTTGCCCTGCAGCTTGTCCAGGTCCTGGGCCGTCGGGCGCTGGTTGTTCTCGCCAAGGGCGATGAACAGGTAGCCGTCGCGGTCGAACACCAGGCGCGAACCGAAATGGTTGCCCGTGGACAGCTTGGGTTGCTGGCGGAAGATCACGTTGAAGTCTTCAAGTTTGGCCATGTCGGTCGACAACCGCCCCCGTCCGACCGCCGTGCCCGCCTTACCGTCCTCCCCCGCCTCGGCAAAACTCAGGTACACCAGGCGATCCTGCTTGAACGTTGGCGACAACACGACATCGAGCAAGCCACCCTGGCCCTGGGCCCAGACCACCGGCACACCGCCCAGCGGCGCGCCGACCTTGCCCTCGGCACTGACAATGCGCAAGTTGCCCGGGCGTTCAGTCACCAGCATGCCTTTGCCATCCGGCAGGAACGCCAGGGCCCAGGGGTTGTGCAGGCCTTCGGCCAGGGTGCTGACCTTGACGGTGCCCTCCTCGCTCTTGAAATCGCGCTCGGGAGCAGCATGGGCCAACAACGGCAACAGAGCCGCCGTCAACAATGTGGGTATCCAGGTGCGTGCAGACATCAGCGTTTCCTTTCGAGGGGGCCGCATCACGGCGTGCGAGTCGACTCGCGGGGCGGTCGGGTGGGTTCCAGGCGCGGCGCGGACTGCTCGCGGCGCATGTCCTGGCCATTACCGATGCCCCGGTTCTCAAGGGTCGGCTGGCGCGGAATGGGTTGGGTCGACGGGCCACGCACCGGCGGTGCGGGTTGCACACTGCCCTGGCGGCTATTGGGGTTGGCCCGCATGATCGGGCTGTTGTAAGGGTTGTTCGGCGAGGCAGCCAGCTGCAGCGGTGCCTGCGCGGCCTGGACCGGCGCAAGCAACAACAGGCTGAGGGACAGGCCGGTCAGGCCCGGCAGTGATCTGTTCACGGGTTCACCTCCTGCGCGAATCGACGCGCCCAAGCATTGGATAGCCTAAGGCGCGCCAGGTTCGTCAGGGAACCGTGATTTCTCCTACACGTGATTCATTTTGTTTCCGACTCACACGTCCACTTTGTGGCGCGCGGCGTACAGACACAGCATCTCCATCGCCAGCGTCGCACCCGCCAGGGCGGTGATATCGGCGTGGTCGTAGGCCGGTGCGACCTCCACCAGGTCCATGCCCACCAGGTTGATGCCGCGCAGGCCACCGATAATCTCCAGCGCCTGCACCGTGGTCAGCCCGCCGCACACCGGCGTACCGGTGCCGGGTGCATAGGCTGGGTCCAGGCAGTCGATATCGAAGGTCAGGTACACCGGGTTGTCGCCCACCCGCTGGCGGATCGCCTCGATGATCGCCTGGCAACCTTGCCGGTGTACCTGGCGTGCATCGAGCACGGCAAAGCCCTGGGTATCGTCGTTGGTGGTGCGCAGGCCGATCTGTACCGAACGCGCAGGGTCGACCAGGCCTTCACGGGCGGCGTGCCAGAACATGGTGCCGTGATCGACCCGCCCACCGCCTTCTTCGTCGGGCCAGGTGTCGCTGTGGGCGTCGAAGTGGATCAGCGACAGCGGACCGTGCTTGCGGGCATGGGCCTTGAGCAGCGGATAGCTGATGAAGTGGTCGCCCCCCAGGGTCAGCAGAGCGCAGCCTGCTTCAAGGATGTGTTCGGCATGGGCCTGGATGCTGTCCGGTATCGTCTGGGGGCTGCCGTAGTCGAAGTTGCAATCGCCATAGTCGATCACCGCCAGGTGATCGAACGGATCGAACGCCCACGGCCAATGCCGGGCCCAGGCCTGCTGCACCGAGGCTGCGCGAATGGCCCGCGGGCCGAAACGCGCCCCCGGCCGGTTGCTGGTGGCGGTATCGAACGGCACGCCGCTGACCACCACATCGACACCGCGCAGGTCGCGGCTGTAACGGCGCCGGGAAAAACTGGTGATACCGGCAAAGGTGTTTTCGGCAACGGTGCCATACAGGCTGTCACGGGTCATGGCCTGGTCGTTGTTCGGGGCGAGATCCATCATCGGGCTCCTGGTTCTGTTGTTATTGGCGGCTACGGAAGGTGGTCCACAGGCGGGTGCGCTGGCGCATGTCGGCCAGGCTCATGCTGCGGTCGGCAAACAGCCGCGCGCGCACGTCATCCGAGGGGTAGATATCCGGGTCGCTGCGCACCGCCTCGTCCACCAGCACGGTGGCCGCCTTGTTGGCGTTGGCGAAAAACAGCGTGTTGGTCAGCGGCGCCACTGAATCGGGGCGCAGCATGAAGGCGATAAAGGCCCGCGCCGCCTCCGGGTGCGGCGCGTCCTTGGGGATGACCAGGTTGTCTTGCCAGATGATCGTGCCTTCGCGGGGGATCCGGTAGATCACCTGATAGGGCTTTTCGGCCTGGCGGGCCTGGTCGGCGGCCATGGCCGCGTCACCGTTGTAGGTCAGCGCCAGGCACACACTGCCGTTGGCCAGGTCGTTGATCTGCCGGCCGTTGGCCACGTAGCTGATCGAGGGCTGCAATTGCTGCAGCAGCGCCTGGGCGGCCGCCAGGTCATCCTTGTTGCGGCTGTAGGGATCTTTGCCCAGGTAGTGCAGGGCCACGCCGATCACCTCCTGGGGCGAGTCGGACATGGCGATCCCGCAGTCCTTGAGCTTGCTGGCGTATTCGGGCTTGAACAGCAGGTCAAGGCTGTCCAGCGGCGCATCGCCAAGCCGCTGGCGTACCGCCTCAAGATTCATGCCCAGGCCCAGGGTGCCCCAGGTGTACGGCACAGCGTACTGGTTGCCGGGGTCCACTTCGGCCAGCTTGGCCAGAAGGTCCTTGTCCAGGTTGCCGTAGCCGGGCATCGACTGTGCCTTCAACGGTTGCAGCGCCCCTGCCGCCAGTGCCCGCGCCAGCAGGCTGGAAGACGGCACCACCACGTCATAACCGCTGCCGCCAGTGAGCAGCTTGGTTTCCAGCACTTCGGTGGTGTCGAAGGTGTCGTAGCGCACCTTGTAGCCGGTTTCCTTTTCAAAGCGCTGCAAGGTCTCTGGCGCCACGTAGTCGGCCCAGCTGTAGAGGTTGAGGACTTTATCTTCGGCCTGCACCGGCAGCGCCAGTATCAGGGGGAGCAACCACAGGGTCGTACGCATGTCGGGCACCTTTGTCAGTGGATGCCGCCAGCATGCACGCCGGGTTACATTGCTAAAATGGCAAGTTACTTAACCTGACATTCAGCAGGAGCAATGCTTGATGCTTGGACAACTGCACGACCTCGACCTGCACCTGCTGCGGCTGTTCGTCACTGTAGTCGAGGCCGGCGGCTTCAGTGCCGCCCAGGGCGTGCTGGGCCTGAGCCAGCCGAGCATCAGCCAGCAGATGGCCCGCCTGGAAACGCGGCTGGGTTATCGCCTGTGCAGCCGTGGCAAAGGCGGCTTTCGCCTGACCGCCAAAGGTGAGGTGCTGCTCAAGGCCACGCGGGAGTTGCTGGTGCAGATCGAAGCCTTCCGCCACCAGGCCAACGGCGTGGCCGGGCGTTTGCTGGGCGAGGTCCGGGTGGGTATTTCCGAAGCCCAGGACAGCAGCGTGACCCTGCGCCTGGCCCGGGCCATCGAGCGCTTTCGTCAGCGTGATGAATCCGTGCGCCTGGAATTGGTCAGCGCCATGCCGGCCGACCTTGAGCGCCAGTTGTTGCAGCAGCGCCTGGACCTGGCCATCGGCTACTTCTCCGGCAAGCAGTCGGCCTTCGACTACACGCCGCTGTTCGAGGAAACCCAGCGCCTGTACTGCGCCAGCCACCACCCGTTCGCCGGCCAGGCGCACGTAAGCCTTGAGCTATTGCGTGAAGCCGACCCGGTCGAGCACCCCTACCGCTTCATGGAAAACCCCGACCCGCTCACGGGCGGTCGGGGGGCGGCGCGCTCCGAGCAGGTCGAGGGTGCCCTGGCATTTATCCTGTCGGGGCGTCATATCGGCTACCTGCCCTGCCACTTCGCTGCGCCCTGGGTCGAACGCGGGCTGTTACATGGGCTGGACCCGGCGCTCGACTTCCAGGTGCCCTTCGTACTCGCCCGCCACCGTGCCCAGGTGCCCAGCGACGCCCAGCAGGCCTTTGGTGACGACCTGCTGGCTGCCTTCACCTGACTCAGTACGCCATCGACCAGGTCAGGGTGTAGGTGCGACCACGGCCCTGGTAGTCATAGAGGTACTCCGGGCCGTAGGTCGGCGAGTAGAACAGCGTCGCGCGCTGGCCCCAGACGGTGCTGTACTGCTTGTCGAGCAGGTTCTGGATGCCGGCGCTGAAGGTACCGAAGCCGGTGTCCTGACTGCCCAGCAGGTCGAAGGTGGTGTAGCCACTGATCTCGTGGTCGGCATCGTCTTCGAGGGTGAACGCATGGTTGGCCTGCAGGCGCGCGCTGCGGCCCTCCTGCTTCCAGCCGACAAAGGCGGTGGACTTGGACAGCGAGGCGTAACGGGCGTCACGCTTGATCCAGTCGCCGTCCTGGTCTTCTTCCTCGGAGCGCACCAGGTGCAGGGTGCTGCCCGCTTCCCAGCCGCTTTCAAAGTGACGGGTCAACGCACCTTCGAAACCGAAGTCCCGGCTCTTCTGGTCCTCGACGTTGATGGTCAGGGTGGCCATGTCGGTGGTGATGATCTTGTCCGACCAGATGTAGTACACGGCGGCCTGGGCGTCCCAGCCCAGGTCGGCATAGCGCCAGCCCATCTCGACCTGACGGCTCTTGATACCCGCCAGCGGGTTGTCTTCGACACTCAGGCCGGGCTTGCCGTAGTACTTGGCCGGGTCTGGCAGGTCGAAGCCTTCACCGTAGTTGGTCCACACCTGATGACCGTTCTTGAAGTCATAGATGGCGCCCAGGTTGAACAGGTTGACCTGGTAGTCGTTGGTGCCGCCGGGCACGCTCTTGAAATCACCGACATCCACGTCCATCTGCTGGCGCCGGGCGCCACCGGAGACGGTCAGGTTGTCAGTGGCGTGCCAGTCCAGCTGGGCGTAGTACGACAGGCCGTCTACCCGGTAGCTGGGGTAGCGCGGGGCCTCGCTGGCCTTGTCCAGGTCCAGGCCGCCGCTTTCGGATGAAGTCAGCGCATCGAAGGTGGTCTGGTCGGCATTGAAACGCTCGCGGTCCAGGTCCACGCCATAGGTCAGCTTGAGGGTGTCCCACTGCTTGGCGAACAAGGCCTTGAGGCTGCTGACTTCAAAGTTCTGCTGCGAGGCGGCAAAGTACACCCCCTTGGAACCGGCCGGTTTGCCGGGGTTGTAGTACGGGAACGGGTAGAAGTTGTCGTCTTCCTTGCGATAGGACGCCTGCAAGTAGAAATCCTGGCCCAGTACATCGCTGTGGTGGTAGTTGGCATTGAGCAGCAGGCGCTTGGTGCGCGGCTCCAGGTCGGTGGAGTAGCCGCTGCGCAGCTCGGCATCTTCGAGGTCCGAGGGGGCGTTGTAATTCAAGTTGGGAAAATAGATCCCGGTGCTGCCGTGGTTGCCCGAGTCGTAGTACTGGGCCAGCAAGTCGAGGCTTTGCTCGTCGTTGAACTTCAGGCCCAGGCTGCCGAGCACGTCGATGGTGCGGTTGTATTGCAGGTCGGTCTGGGTGTTGTCGATGAAAATCTGGTCACCGGCGCCATCGTAGAAGGCTTCATTCTGTTCGCCCGAGATACCCAGGCGCGCATTCACACGCTCGTTGCCGCCACTGACCGACTGGGCGATACGGGTCGAAAGGTCGTCGCTGTTGTTGAAACCGCTGCTGGCGCCCAGCTGGGTTTCAAAGCGCGCCGGGCCTTCCTCGCCCTTTTTGGTGACGATATTGATAATGCCGCCGGTGGCGCCGCCGCCGTAGATGGCACTGGCGCCGGAGAGCACCTCGACCCGCTCGACGTTGAACGGCGAGATACTGTCGAACTGGCGCGACAGCCCGCGCGAACTGTTCTGGCTGACCCCGTCAATCATCACCAGCACATTGCGACCGCGCATGTTCTGGCCGTAGTTGGTACGCCCTTCCGGCGCCAGGTCCAGGCCCGGTACCAGCTTGCCGATGGCTTCCTTGAGGCTCACCCCACTGTTGATCTGCTCGTTGAGCTGCTGCTGATCGACCACCCAGACAGTGCCGGGAATTTCGCTGATGGCGGTGCTGGTACGCGAAGCGACACTGACTTCGATCGGCTTGAGACTGACACTGGCCGGCGTTGCCTGGGCCTTGCGCAGAATCACCGTGCGCGCATCGCTGAACTGCCAGCTCATGCCGCTGCCGGCCAGCAAACTCTGCAGGGCCTGGGCGATGCTGTAGCGACCATTGAGGGCCTGGCTGTGCAGGCCGGCGACATCCGAGGTGGTGTACAACAAGTGCAGACCGGCCTGATCGGCGAACGCGGTCAGGGCCTGATCGAGGTTCTGGGCCGGCAGCTCCAGGGTGACTTCACGGTCTTGCTGGGTGCTGTTTTGCGCAGCACTGGCAACCTCGGCCGCCTGAACCCAGACCGGCCCGAGCAACGCCGCAACGGCAGTGGAGGCCAGCAGCGCGTGTTTGAAATAGCCACTGGAGGGGGCGATAGACTTCACTGTTTTCTTCCAGGCAAAGGGTACAAATGAGAATGAATTACTGATCAGTCTCACTACGACGATTTGGCGAAGAAGAACTTGCAGTACGAAAGTGAAATTATTTTCAAACCAACCGTAGGAGCGGGCTTGCCCCGCGATGGGTCCCTGCCTGGAATGCACGTATCGGCAAGATTCAAGGGCCATCGCGGGGCAAGCCCGCTCCTACAGCAGCCCAAAAGTACAGCGCTGGCCAGCAAGAGCGCAGCGAATTGTGCTTTTGATCTTGATCTACCTGCCCCGTTAACCAGAAGGGCCGAACGGAGGTGTCGTGGAGGGGCTAGCGCGCAGCGCCTTCGGCGAATGCCGAAGATGCGAAGCGTAGCGTTGCTTGCAACGCGTAGCTCGCAATGCCCCGTAGCGACACCGCAGTGAGGGGACTCGCAGCGAAGCGCAGAGCCCCTGGTGGGGCAAGCCCTTTGCTTACTTTGGGGCGTTTGCCAAAGTAAGGCGCCGTAAGGGCGCAAAGGTGATTCAGCGTCACCCTAGCCAATGGATAAGACCACCAACACCAACACCTCATCGCGAGGCCGGTGATGGTCCTACCCGATGTGCACGACTCGGGGGCCATCGCGGGGCAAGCCCGCTCCTACAGACAGCGCAGACCAGCAAGAGCGCAGCGAATTGTGCACTTGATCTTGATCTGGCTTTTGATCCACCTGCCCCGTTAACCAGTGAGGGGACTCGAAGCGCAGCGCAGAACCCCTGGTGGGGCAAGCCCTTTGCTTACTTTGGGGCGACTGCCAAAGTAAGGCGCCGTAAGGGCGCAAAGGTGAATCAGCGTCACCTTGGCCAATGGATAAGACCACCCATACCAACACCTCATCGCGAGGCCGGTGATGGTCCTACCCGATGTGCACGACTCAGGGGCCATCGCGGGGCAAGCCCGCTCCTACACAAGCCGGTCAATACACCACGGCCAGCCAGGGCAGATAGGTGACCTTGAGCGCATACCGCTGCTCCAGCGTACGCAACAACCCTTGCGGATCATCCAGGTCGAACACCCCACTGACCTGCATCGCCCCCAACTGCTGATCCGACAACACAATGCGCCCATGCTGATAACGCTCAAGCTCAGCCAGCACCTCACGCAACGGCTTGCCATTGAAAATCAGCTTGCCCCGCTGCCAGGCCGTCAGCGCCCGCGCATCCGGGGTGGCCTGCAACACCCGGTCCCCCACCTGCGCCTCACCCTGGGCAATCACAACCCGGCTACCGCTGCCGTCGCGACGCACACTGAACACCGCCCCGCTCCCCTGCACCGGCTCACCACCGGCATCGACCACGAACGGACGCGGATCACTGGCAGGCTCAAACAACGCCTCACCCGCCTTGAGCATCACCCGCCGCTGGCCATCGGTGAAATCCACCGATAACGCACTGGCGCTGTTGAGCAGCACATGCGAGCCATCGGCCAGGGTAATACGCTGCTGCTGACCCACCGCGGTGTGGTAATCGGCGAGCAAGGCCGGTGCCTGCTGCCAGCCGCCATACCCCACCAGCGCCAGCACCAGCGATGCCGCCAGGGCCGAACCCCAGCGACGGCGACGCGGCGCAGGCACAGTCAGCTCAGCGGCTGCCCGGGTCTGGCCCAGATCGCCCCACAAGGCTTCGGCTTCCAGCGCCGCCTGCGTATGCCCGGGGCTGAGGGTGCGCCAACGCAGGTAACGCTCACGGTCGGCATCAGTGGCGTTGCCTGAATGCAGCAACACCTGCCAGTCGAGGGCATCGTCGGAGATATCGCTGATCGGCTGCGGTGCAGGCATGGGGAGGGCATCAATCATGGTTGTGTTTGAGCCAGTCGCGGCAGTGGCGCAGGGCCTGGCCGATGTATTTTGCCACCATGCTCTCGGAAACGCCCAGTTGTTGTGCGATTTGCGCCTGGGTCAGGCCCTCGACACGGTTGAGCAACAGCGCCTGACGGGCATTGGGCGATAACTGCAGCAGCGCCTCATCCAGTTGTTCGAGACGCTCGCGGGCCAGCAGGGCCGCCTCGGGGGCGGGCGCCGGGCACGGCACCTCGCGCGCCGCCTCGCTGTCATCGAGGTTGCCGGCCAGGCGCTGCTCGCGCCGCAGGGTATCGATGGCCAGGTTCCCGGCCACGCGGAAAATGAAGCTGCGCGCGTGCAGCACAGGCAGGTCCTGTTGCTCGATCTTGACCAGTTTGAGGTAGGTTTCCTGCGCCACGTCGGCCGCACGCTGACGGTCGCTCATGCGCCGGGTCAGGAACTGCAGCAGGTCATCGTAATGTTCCTGGAAGCTGGCAAGCAGCCCGGACACGGGAGACGTCAACATGGAGGAATTCGATGGGCCTTGGGAACGGAAGTCAGACGTTAATGAGAAACAGTATCGTTCATAACGTCAACGGCTTTCAACGTCGCCGTGCATTTGCCCCACTGAAACCACTTTGCCCACCTGCCCAGCCGTGCCCAGGCCCGCTCGCCTGATGCACCACGCAAGACCTGGGAGATCGCCGTGGCGGGCTCGCCACGGCTCAACGCACGGTTACTTGGCCGCGGCCATCAGCTTGTTGACTTCACTGCGCACCATGTTGGCGAACTCGGGCGGCGACATGCCGTCCAGTTCGGCGCGAACCCATTCGGCCCACTTGCCCTTGCGCCGGGGCTTTTCGGCAATCAGCCGGGCGGCCTCGCCCTTGGCCTTGCCCAGGTTGGTCTGCCAGAGCTCGAACAGACGTGCTTTCTCGTCCTCGATCTGCGCCCGTTCGGCGAAACTCTTGTTGGCCAGATTGAAACTCATGAGGGGGTGTCCTGCCGCTGAAAAATAGGCGCTATCTTACACTGTAGCCGCCACAGCCCTACAAACCGCTGCAACTTTCCGCACCCGGCGGCATCCACTGTTCAATGCCCATCAACTGACGAGGAAGTGTCCATGGCCAGGAAAAACACCGTGCAAGCCGAAGCTGAGCAAATCAAGGACCAGGCGTTCAGCGAACTGCAGGCGTTGATCGAAGAATCGGAAAAACTGCTCCAGGACAGCGCCAAGCTGGTGGGCGAAGACGCCGACACGCTGCGTGCCCAGATCGGCCTGAAGCTCAAGCAGGCGCGCGAATCGGTCGGGAATGTGCGCAACAAGGCCCAGCCGGTGGTCGATGCCACCCAGGACTACATCGGTGGTCACCCGTGGCAGACCGTCGCGATTTCGGCGGGATTCGGATTGGTGGTGGGCTTGCTGCTGGGACGTCGCCCCTGAGGTAGGAGCGGGCTTGCCCCGCGATCGGCCTTCAATCCTGCACACGGTTCAAGGCCGATCGCGGGGCAAGCCCGCTCCTACTCCCGTCAGCGCAAGCTCAATGCCTGCACCACTCCACAGGCAATCGCCATTCCCACCAAGGCAGGCAATGTCTCTGCCTCCATGCGTTTCATCACCCGCGCCCGGTAGAGGTCGACGGTCTTCACGCTGATTTCAAGCTGCTCGGCAATTTCCCGGTTGCTGAACCCCTGCACCAGCGGCACGAACACGTCGCGCTCACGCGGGGTCAGGCTGTCGATCCGCACCTGCACCTGGTCACGCGGCCCGCTGCCGGCAAGGGTCTGGGAAGATTGATCGAGCGCAGACTGGACCGCATCCAGCAACAGCTGGTCGTTGTAGGGTTTTTCAATGAAGTCACAGGCGCCCGCCTTGAACGCCCGCACCACGATCGGTACATCGGCATGGCCGCTCAGAAAGATCACCGGCAACTCGACGCCGCGCCCGCGCAAGGCTTCCTGAACACCCAGCCCGCCCATCCCCGGCATGCGCACATCCAGCAGCACGCAAGCGGGCAGGTGCCCGTCACAGGCATTCAAAAACGCCTGGCCGCTGGTGAAGGGCAGCGCCTGGATACCCACCGACTCCAGCAGCCAGACCGTGGAGTCGAGCATGCCCTGGTCGTCGTCGACCACATAGACTTTCGGTTGCTGCATTACACATCCTCAATCGCGGAACCGGCCACCGCCGACAGCCGACAACTCAAAATCAACCCGCCCGCCTCGCCCGGCTGCGCCTGCAAGGTGCCGCCAAAGCCCTCGATGATACTGCGGCTCATGCTCAAGCCAAGGCCCAGGCCTTCCGGCTTGCTGGTGGTGAAGGGGGTGAAAATACCATCCAGGCGGTCGGGTGCCACACCCGGGCCCTGGTCACTCACGTCGATCTGCACCTGCCCTGCGACCAGTGCTGCGCTGAGCACGATACGCGAGGGTTGCCCTGAGTGCTGCTCGCGGTTGGCATCGATGGCGTTGCGCAGCAGGTTAAGCAACACCTGTTCGAGCAGCACCCGATCGGCATACACCGAGGCCAGCGAATCGGCGATCTGCAGCACGATGCTCACCTGATCGCGGCTGGCCTCCCAGTCGCACAGCCGCACCGCCTCTGTGGCCACATCGCCCACGCGCAAGGCCTGCAGGCGCCGAGGCTCCTTGCGCAAAAAGGCACGCAGGCGCTTGATCACTTCGGCGGCGTGGGTGGCCTGCTCACTGATGCGTTGCAACCCCTGGGACACCCGGTGCGCGGCCTGCGGATCACGGTCCAGGGCCTGCAGGTAACGCTGGCTGGCACCGGCATAGTTGACCACCGCCGCCAACGGCTGGTTGATCTCATGGGCAATCCCCGAGGCCAGTTCGCCCAAGGTGACCAACCGCGCGCTGTGGGCCAGTTCGTCCTGGTGGCGCCGTTGCTGGCTCTCGCGCAGTTCACGCTCGGTCATGTCGCGCGCCACCAACGAGTAGTAGCGCTCGCCGCCCGTGCCGCGATGGGCCAGCAGCACCAGCGACACGGGAAACGCCGCAGTGCCCTGCCAGGGTATCAACCGCGTCTCGGCGTGCCAGACCCCGCCTTGCTCGGCGCATTGCCAGCCTTCGCGGTCCAGCCGTTGCTGCAGGGCCGGGTCCAGCAGGGCCTGCAACAACGGCAGCGCATCGACGTCCTGCAACCCCAGCGCCCGGCGCGCCGAACCATTGAGGTAACTCAGGCGCCCGTCACGGTCGGTAAACAGCACAAGGTCGGTATTGGCCTCCACCACTTCGGCCAGCCGTCGACGGTTTTCCTGGGCCTCGATCCGCACGCTGATGTCCCGCGAGACGCTGACGATCTCTACCACTGCACCGGTGTAGGTCTCGCGAATGGCGCGGCTGGCGATCTCGAACCACAGGTACCGACCGTCCCGATGACGCACCCGGCAGGTCATGGTCTGGTAGCCGTCCTGCTCCAGGGCCTGGGCGGCCTGCGCGAGCGATTGCTGGCGGTCCTGCTGATGGAACAGCGACTGCACCGGCACCCCGCGCAGCTCCTCGGGCCAATACCCGAGCAAACGGTAGGAGGCAGGCGAAGCATCCAGAAAACAGCCATCGGGGCTGTGTCGAGAAATCAGGTCGGTGGTGTTCTCGGTAATCAGCCGATACAGGCGCCGCGCCTGGCTGGCCTCGCGTTCAGCCAGGCGCTCGGCTGTGGCATCACGGCAGCGCGCCAGCACCTGATCGGTGCCGGTGGGGATGAAAGTCCAGAGCAGGATGCGCCCGGCCACCGATGCTTCGACATCACTGATGGCCCGCGCCTGGCTCAGGCAGGCAGTGACCAGCGCCGGGAAATTGCTCGGTAGCCAATAGTCCACCGAACGTTCGGGCCAGGGGCCGAGCATGGCCTGCAGCGCCGGGTTGACCGCCAGCACGGCTGCAGAGGCGTCCAGGAGCAAGCTGGGCTGTGGGTCGCAGGTGAGCAAGGGGGGCGTCATGGGAGCAGTCAAAGGGTAACCTCGAAGCCGTATATGGTACTTCTACTATATTGCTATAGTCTATCTTCCAAGTACCATAGCGTTTCACGTAAAAAACGTGACAGCGAAGGGCCCGCCCTTCACGACACCTGATCAGAGCTAACAATCAGCCACCGGGAGTTGTACTGCGCCACGCGCCGACTCCCTGCACAGGAACATTGCATGTCGATCTTCTCCCAGGGCCTGGCGCCCGCCCCTGTCAATCACCAGGCCCTGAGCCCCTTGAGTTTCATCGAACGCACGGCGGCGGTCTATGGCCACTACCCGGCGGTGATTCACGGCGCCATCCGGCGCAACTGGCAACAGACCTATGAACGCTCCCGTCGCCTGGCCAGTGCCCTGGCCGGACGCGGCATCGACCAGGGCGACACCGTCGCGGTGATGCTGCCCAATATTCCGGCGATGCTTGAAGCGCACTTCGGCGTGCCGATGATCGGCGCGGTGCTCAATGCCCTGAACGTGCGCCTGGACGCCGAGGCCATTGCCTTCATGCTCGAGCATGGCGAGGCCAAGGTGCTGATCACCGACCGCGAGTTCCACAAAGTGATCGAAGGCGCCCTGGCGCTGATGGAATACCCGCCGCTGGTGGTCGATGTCGACGATCCGGAATACGGCGAGGGCCAGGCCGTCAGTGACCTGGACTACGAGGCCTTCCTGGCCGAAGGCGACCCTGACTTCGCCTGGCACTGGCCCGAGGACGAGTGGCAGGCCATCTCGCTGAACTACACCTCCGGCACCACCGGCAACCCCAAGGGTGTGGTCTACCATCACCGCGGCGCCTACCTCAACGCGCTGGGCAACCAGATGACTTGGGCCATGGGCAACCATCCGGTGTACCTGTGGACCCTGCCGATGTTCCACTGCAACGGCTGGTGCTACCCCTGGACCGTTACCGCCCTGGCCGGCACCCATGTATTCCTGCGCCGGGTCGACCCCCAGAAGATCCTCACCCTGATCCGCGAACACCAGGTCACCCACCTGTGCGGCGCGCCCATCGTGCTCAATGCCCTGATCAACATGCCCGAGTCGGCCAAGGCGGCCATCGACCATCCCGTCAATGCCATGGTGGCCGGCGCGGCACCACCCGCCAAAGTGATTGGCGCGGTGGAAGAGATGGGCATCAAGGTCACCCACGTGTACGGCCTGACCGAGGTCTATGGCCCGGTGACCGTCTGTGCCTGGCACGCCGAGTGGGACGAGCAGCCATTGGCCGAGCGGGCCCGGATCAAATCCCGCCAGGGCGTGCGCTACCCCACTCTTGAAGGCCTCATGGTCGCCGACCCACAGACCCTGGAGCCGGTGCAGCGCGACGGCAACACCCTGGGCGAGATCTTCATGCGCGGCAACACCGTGATGAAGGGTTACCTGAAAAACCCCGAAGCCACGGCCGAAGCCTTCCGCGGCGGCTGGTTCCACACCGGCGACCTGGCGGTGTGGCATGCCGACGGTTATGTCGAGATCAAGGACCGGCTCAAGGACATCATCATTTCCGGTGGCGAGAACATTTCCACCATCGAGGTGGAAGACACCCTCTACAAGCACCCGGCTGTGTTCGAGGCCGCCGTGGTGGCCCGTCCGGACGAAAAGTGGGGCGAGACACCCTGCGCCTATATCACCCTCAAGGCCGGTTTCGAGCAGACCCGCGACACCGAGATCATCAGCTTCTGCCGCGAGCACCTGGCGGGCTTCAAGTTGCCCAAGACCGTGATCTTCAGCGAGTTGCCGAAAACCTCCACCGGCAAGATCCAGAAGTACCTGCTACGTGACTGGGCCAAGGCGCTCTGACCCCCTTTTGATGCGAGATTCCCATGCCTGAGTTCAATGCTCCGCTGCGCGACATGCGCTTTGTGCTCCACGAAGTGTTCCAGGGCCCGGCCCTGTGGGCACGCCTGCCGGCCCTGGCCGAACGGGTGGATGCCGACACCGCCGATGCCATCCTTGAAGAAGCGGCGAAAATCACCGGCCAACTGATCGCCCCGCTCAACCGCAGCGGTGACGAACAGGGCGTGTCCTTCGATGCAGGCCAGGTGCGCACCCCCGATGGCTTTGCCCAGGCCTGGCAGACCTACCGTGAAGGCGGCTGGGTCGGCCTTGCCGGCAATCCGGACCACGGTGGCCTGGGCATGCCGAAGATGCTCGCGGTGCAGTTCGAGGAAATGCTCTATGCCGCCAACTGCAGCTTCAGCCTGTACTCGGCCCTGAGCGCCGGCACCTGCCTGGCCCTCGACGCCCACGCCAGCGATGAACTCAAGGCCGCCTACCTGCCAGCGTTGTACAGCGGCCAGTGGGCCGGCACCATGTGCCTGACCGAACCCCATGCCGGCACCGACCTGGGCATCATCCGCACCAGGGCCGAGCCTCACGCCGATGGCAGCTACCGGATCACTGGCACCAAGATTTTCATCACCGGCGGCGAGCAGGACCTGACCGAGAACATCATCCACCTGGTGCTGGCCAAACTGCCGGACGCCCCGGCCGGGCCCAAGGGCATCTCGCTGTTCCTGGCTCCCAAGTTCCTGGTCAATGCCGACGGCAGCCTGGGCGAGCGCAACCCGGCTCACTGTGGCTCGCTGGAACACAAGATGGGGATCAAGGCGTCGGCCACCTGCGTGATGAACTTCGATGGCGCCACCGGCTACTTGATCGGCGAGCCCAATCGCGGGCTGGCGGCCATGTTCACCATGATGAATTACGAGCGCCTGTCCATCGGCATCCAGGGCATCGGCTGCGCCGAGGCGTCGTACCAGAACGCCGCCCGTTATGCCCAGGACCGCTTGCAAAGCCGCGCCGCCAGCGGACCGCAGGCACGGGAGAAGATCGCTGACCCGATCATCGTCCACGCCGATGTGCGCCGCATGCTGCTGACCATGCGCACCCTGACCGAAGGCGGTCGCGCGTTTGCCACCTACGTCGGCCAGCAACTGGATATCGCCAAGTACGCTGAAGCGGCGCAAGAACGAGAGGCCGCGCAGCGCCAGGTGGCGCTGCTGACACCGGTGGCCAAGGCCTTCTTTACCGACAACGGCCTGGAAAGCTGTGTGCTCGGCCAGCAGGTGTTCGGCGGGCACGGCTACATTCGCGAGTGGGGCCAGGAACAATTGGTCCGCGATGTGCGTATCGCCCAGATCTACGAAGGCACCAACGGCATCCAGGCCCTGGACCTGCTGGGGCGCAAGGTCGTGGCTGACGGCGGCCAGGCCCTGGCCGAGTTCACTGCCCAGATCCGCAGTTTCTGTGAAGGCCTGACGCCCTATCGCGAACCCTTGCTCAAGGCCGTGACCGAGCTGGAAAGCCTCAGTCAGTGGTTGTGCGAGCAGGCCGCCCAGGACCCGAACGCAGTCGGCGCAGCATCGGTGGAGTACCTGCAGGTGTGCGGCTACGTGGCTTACGCCTACATGTGGGCGCGCATGGAGGCCGTGGCCAGCGAGCATCTGGAGCAGGACCGGGCGTTCTATGAAGCCAAACGGGCCAGTGCGGCGTTCTTCTTTGCCCGCCTGCTGCCGCGCACCTTGTCACTGCAAGCCAGCATCCGGGCTGGCAGCACGGCATTGTTTGCCCACGCAGCCGAGCAGTTCTGAGCAACATCAGCGCCGCTGGTCGGGAGCGATAGCGTTGCTATCGCACCGACCAACGGCGATATAGCTACAAGTTCGCTGCTTTTGCGCGATTATTCCGTATTTACTTTCTTTGAGTGATAGTTATTCGCCATTATCTCGGTTCTCGCCACCTGCGCGGCAAGGTTAGAATGGGCAAAACCGGGAGCCTCGATGAACCACACCCGCCTCAGCGCCGACGATCACGATGCCATCACCGATGCCGCCGCGCATTGGTGTCTGCGCCTTCAGGCTGAAGACTGCACAGCCGCTGAACACCAGGCCTTTGAGCAATGGCTGGCCGCAAGCCCCCTGCACGCCGAGGAATACCAGGCAATGCTGGAGATCTGGCACACCGCCGATCATCTGCCGCGCCCTGCGGTGGCAAGCAATGTCATCACCCTCCCCAGCCGTCGGCGCAGCAACTGGCGCCACTATGCCTCGGCTGCCGCCATTGCCCTGATGGCCCTGCCCGCGGGCGCCTGGATCGGCTGGGAGCAAGGCTGGCTGCCCAACAGCTACCAGCACCTGGAAAGCACCAACACCATCACCCATGCCGTACTCAAGGATGGCAGCGAGGTCGAGCTGAACCTGGGCACCGAATTGCGCTTTACCAACTACAAGGGTGAACGCCGGGTCACGCTGATCAAGGGCGAGGCCTTCTTCAAAGTCCAGCACGATAGCCAGCACCCGTTCATCGTGCATGCGGCCAACGGCCAGACCCGCGTAACAGGCACCCAGTTCAACGTGTGGAAGTATGAGGATCAGGTCAAGGTGACCCTGGTGGAAGGCTCGGTACTGGTCAACAGCAACCGCCAGGGTACCGAGGGCGGCTACCGCCTGGACCCAGGCATGCAGGCCAGCTACCAGGCCGGCGACTACGAGCCGCACGTGAGTCAGACCTACGCCCAGGACACCAGTCTGTCCTGGCGCAGTGGCAAGTTGATCCTCGACAACCTGAGCCTCGACCAGGCCCTGGTGCAGATCAATCGCTACCTGGAAAAACCGTTGCTGCTGGCCGACAAGAGTACCGGCAGCATTCGCATCAGCGGCGTCTATGACACCACCCAGATCAACCGCCTGGTGGGCAACCTGCCCAAGGTGTTGCCGGTCTATCTGACCCGTAACAAGCAGGGCAACATGGTGCTGAACCGCATCTCGCCACCGCCATCACGGGGTTGAGCCTTGCGCTCAACCCCGCTTTTCTCCTAGAGCATCATCGCCGCCAGCCAGCCGAACGCCAGCAATGGCAAGTTGTAGTGGATGAAGGTCGGTACCACGGTGTCCCAGATGTGGTGATGCTGGCCGTCGACGTTCAGGCCCGAAGTCGGGCCCAGGGTCGAGTCCGACGCCGGCGACCCGGCATCCCCCAGGGCACCGGCGGTACCGACGATGCACACGGTCGCCACCGGATCAAAACCCAGCTGCACGCACAGCGGCACGAAGATCGCGGCCAGGATCGGCACGGTGGAAAACGACGAGCCGATGCCCATGGTCACCAGCAAGCCCACCAACAGCATCAGCAGTGCGCCAATGCCCTTGCTGTGGTTGATCCACGCAGACGACGCCTCGACCAGGCTCTTGACCTCACCGGTAGCCTTCATCACTTCGGCAAAGCCTGAGGCGGCAATCATGATGAAGCCGATCATGGCCATCATCTTCATGCCTTCGGTGAACAGGTCATCGGTTTCTTTCCAGCGCACAATCCCCGACACCGAGAAAATCAGGAAGCCGGCCATGGCACCGATGATCATCGAGTCCAGCCACAGCTGAATGACGAACGCCGCAGCAATGGCCACACCGGCCACCAGCAAGGTCAGTGGGTTGTAACGCACCGACACCTGCTCGACTTGCTCGATTCGCTCAAGGTCATAGACGCGCTTTTTCCGGTAGCTGAACAGCACCGCCACCAGCAGGCCGAAGAGCATGCCCGCCGCCGGGATCGCCATGGCATGGGTAACGTTGACGCCGCTGACGTCGACACCGCTGCGACTGACGTTGGCCAGCAGGATTTCATTGAGGAAGATGTTGCCAAAACCCACCGGCAGGAACATGTACGGGGTGATCAGGCCGAAGGTCATGACGCAGGCGATCAGGCGCCGGTCCAGCTGTAGTTTGGTCAGCACATAAAGCAGTGGCGGAACCAACAGCGGAATAAAGGCAATGTGGATCGGCAGGATGTTCTGCGAAGAAATCGCCACCACCAGCAGCAAGCCGATCAGTAACCATTTGACCTTGCCGGTCGCGTCATGGCCCTGACGGTCGACCATCGTCAGAATGCGATCAGCCAGGGCATGAGCAATACCCGACTTGGCAATGGCTACGGCAAACGCACCGAGCAAGGCATAGGACAACGCCACCGTAGCACCGCCGCCCAGGCCGCCATTGAACGCCTTGAGCGTGCCTTCGATACCCAGGCCACCCACCAGCCCACCGGCCAGCGCGCCGACGATCAGGGCGATCACCACATGCACGCGGGACAGACTCAATATCAGCATGATGCCGACCGCGGCAATTACTGCATTCATTCCTGTGACCTCTAAAAACCAGACAAAAAGCGACCGATTCGGCGACAGACTGCTCGGGGCAGTGGCCGAACGACGGGTATTTTTTATGGAGGGCGCACACTCTGAAGCACCCCCTCGCGCTTGTCAAAGTCAAGCGCTGGAGAGGTGTCGTCTGGTTGAACGAAAACGACGCAATTGAATTGAACGTTTGAATAAAGAAGCCCGATTTGCGGCCGATAACCTCGGCAGCCTCAGACTTTCAGGATCAAGGGACTTCGCCATGTCTTTCAGACAACTTTCCATTCAGTGGAAGATCACCCTGCTGGCGGGCTTGTGCCTGGCCAGCATTGTCACCTTGCTGGTGGGCCTTTCGCTGTACCGCATGGAGCACAGCTCGGAACTGGTGAAGGCCAGCAGCATGCAGATGCTGACCGAAGCGGCCCAGGGGCGCATCGAGTCCCAGGGTGAAGTCCAGGCCCTGAACATCCGTCGCCAGTTCATGGATGCCTACCAGTACGGTGCCGGCTTTTCCCGCCAGGTGCTGTTCTTGCGCGAACAGGCCGAGAAGCGCTTTCTCGATGCCTTCGACCTGCGCGAAGACTTGACCCGCCAGGTACGCGCAGCCTTGCAGGCCAACCCCGACCTGCTCGGCCTGTCACTGGTGTTCGAGCCCAATGCCCTGGACAACAAGGACGAGCTGTTCGCCGGCCAGGAAGCACTGGGCAGTAACGAAAAGGGCCGCTTTGCCCTGTACTGGTCGCAACCGACCCCGGGCCAGCTCACCTCCATGGCCCTGCCCGAGAAGGACCTTGCCGATACCAGTATCGGCCCCAGCGGCGAGCCTGCCAACTTCTGGTCGGTGTGCCCACGCACCACGCGCAAGACCTGCGTGATCGAGCCCTACTTCTACGCGATCGACGGCCAGCAGGTGCTGATGACCAGCATCGTGTTCCCGCTGATGGTCGCCGACAAGGTGGTCGCCACCCTGTCCATCGACATCAACCTCAACAGCCTGCAGGCCATGAGCCAACAGGCCAGCCGCAACCTGTACCAGGGCCAGACCCAGGTCAGCATCCTGAGCCCGGCGGGCCTGTTGGCGGGTTACAGCCCGGATGCCGGCAAACTGGCCCAGCGCTTCGACCAGGTCGACCGCGACAAGGGCGCCGAGCTGGTGCGCCTGCTGGCCGACAGCACGCCCCTGCACAGCATCCACCATGACCAGCGTCTGAAAGTGCTGGCTTCCTTTGCGCCGATCCCCGGCGGCAAGGCCTGGGGCGTGCTGCTCGATGTACCGGAAAGTGCCCTGACCGGCCCGGCCGAAGCACTCAAGCAGGAACTCGACCAGAGCAACACCAGCGGCATGCTGATCGAACTGGGCCTGGGTGGACTGGCGGCCGTCGTCGGCCTGCTGCTGATCTGGCTGATGGCCCGTGGCGTGACCCGGCCGATCCTCGGTGTGGCGGCCATGCTCAAAGACATTGCCAGCGGTGAAGGCGACCTGACCCGTCGCCTGCACTACGACAAGCGCGACGAACTGGGCGAACTGGCGGGCTGGTTCAACCGCTTCCTGGACAAGCTGCAACCGACCATTGCCGAGGTCAAACGCTCGGTGCAGGCCGCGCGCGACACCGCCGACCAATCTTCGGCGATTGCCAGCCAGACCAGCGCCGGCATGGAGCAGCAGTACCGCCAGGTCGACCAGGTAGCCACCGCCTCCCATGAGATGAGCGCCACCGCCCAGGATGTCGCCCGCAGCGCAGCCCAGGCGGCGCAGGCGGCCCGCGATGCTGACCAGGCCACCCGCCAGGGCCTGGCTGTGATCGACCGCACCACCACCAGCATCGACACCCTGGCCGCCGACATGAGCACGGCCATGAGCCAGGTCGAAGGCCTGGCCGAGAACAGCGAAAAAATCGGCTCAGTGCTGGAGGTGATCCGCTCCATCGCCGAACAGACCAACCTCCTGGCCCTCAACGCCGCCATCGAAGCGGCTCGCGCCGGTGAAGCGGGCCGCGGATTTGCCGTGGTCGCCGATGAAGTACGCAACCTGGCCCGTCGTACCCAGGAATCGGTGGAAGAAACCCGCCAGGTGATCGAAGAACTGCAAGCGGGCACCCGCGACGTGGTCGGCGCGATGGACAGCAGTCATCGCCAGGCCCAGGGCAGTGTCGAGCAAGTGGGCCAGGCGGTGACCGCCCTGCAGCAGATCGGCGACGCCGTGACTGTGATCAACGACATGAACCTGCAGATCGCCAGCGCCGCCGAGGAGCAAAGTGCTGTGGCCGAGGAGATCAACAACAACGTCGCGACCATTCGCGATGTGACCGAATCGCTGTCCGAGCAGGCCAATGAATCGGCGCGGGTGAGCCAGTCGCTCAACAGCCTGGCCAACCAGCAACAGGGCCTGATGGACCAGTTCCGCGTCTGACGCCTGTAGGAGCGGGCTTGCCCCGCGATGGCGGTGTGTCAGGTCGAACGCCATCGCGGGGCAAGCCCGCTCCTACACACACCTACTACACTTGCCAGACTCCAATCCCCTGTGAGCGAGGCACGATGAATCGACTTATCTCCCTGGTGGGCAGCGTACTGCTGACCCTGGGCCTGATCAGCCCAAGCCATGCCGCCAGCACCGCCAAGCCCATCCTGTTCGGTGACATCACCTGGGAAAGCGGCAGCCTGACCACCCAGATCCTGCGCCTGATCGTCGAGAAAGGTTACGACTACCCCACCGACACCCTGCCCGGCAGCACCGTCAGCATGGAGGTGGCCCTGGCCCGCAACGACATCCAGGTCATCGGCGAAGAATGGGCCGGCCGCAGCCCGGCCTGGATCAAGGCCGAACAGGCCGGCCAGGTGTTCGCCCTCGGTGACACGGTGAAGAACGCCGATGAAGGCTGGTATGTCCCCGAATACGTGATCAAGGGCGATGCCAAGCGCGGTATCCAGGCGCTGGCCCCGGACCTCACGTCAGTCGCCGACCTCAAGCGCTACGCCAAGGTTTTCAGCGACCCGGAAACCCCGGCAAAAGGCCGCTTCCTCAACAGTCCCAGCGGCTGGACTTCCGAGACCGTCAACAGCCAGAAGCTCAAGGCCTATGGCCTCGATGACCTGTACGTGAACTTTCGCAGCGGCTCCGGTGCTGCCCTCGACGCCGAGATCACCTCGTCGATCCGCCGGGGCAAGCCGGTGCTGTTCTATTACTGGTCGCCGACACCGCTGATGGGCCGCTTCTCGCTGGTACGGCTTGAGGAGCCCCCCTTCGACGAGCACGCCTGGAAGACCCTGACCGACGCCAGCAACCCCGCCCCGAAAGGCAGCCGGTCACTGCCGGCCAAATTGTCCATTGGTGTCTCCGCCGCGTTCAAGCAGCAGTACCCGGACCTGGTCGAGTTCTTCACCAAGGTCGACCTGCCCATCGGCCTGCTCAACAAGGCGCTGGCCCACATGAGCGAACAGCGCCAGGCACCGAAGGACGCTGCCGTTGCCTTCATGAAGGACCACCCCGAGGTGTGGAAAGCCTGGCTGCCTGCCGATGTCGCCAGCAAAGTCGAGGCGGGCCTGTGAGTGGAGGCTTTCCGCAATCGTTGCACATATCCTTCGCTGACCAGGTCAACCGCTTCGTGGATTGGTTGGTGCTGGCCTACGGCGATCAACTGCGCAGCGTCTCCGACGGCTTGCTGCAACTGCTGGTGGGCCTGGAAAACCTCCTGCGCGCCACGCCCTGGTGGCTGTTGCTGCTGATCGTCGCCCTGCTCACCTGGCACGCCAGCCGCAGCATCCTGCGAGCCCTCATCCTGACTGGCCTGCTGTTTCTGATTGGCGTGATTGGCCTGTGGGACAAGCTCCTGCAAACCTGCGCCCTGGTACTGATCAGCACCGGCCTGTGCATCCTCATCGGTGTCCCCATCGGCGTGCTGCTGGCCAGCCGGCCGCTGGCGCGCAGGCTGATGATGCCGGTGCTCGACGTCATGCAGACCCTGCCCAGTTTCGTCTACTTGATCCCGGTGCTGATGCTGTTCGGCCTGGGCAAGGTCCCGGCGATCTTCGCCACCCTCATCTACGCCCTGCCACCGCTGATCCGCCTGACCGAACTGGGTCTGTCGCAGATCGACCCGTCCTTGACCCAGGCCGCCCAGGGGCTCGGCGCCGGGCGCTGGCAGCGGCTGCGTCGGGTCATGCTGCCGCTGGCCATGCCGAGCATCATGGCCGGGCTCAATCAGTCGGTGATGATGGCCTTGTCGATGGTGGTGGTCGCCTCGATGATCGGCGCACGGGGGCTGGGTGAGGATGTGCTGGCGGGGATCCAGACGTTGAATGTCGGCAAGGGCGTTGAAGCCGGGTTGGCGATCGTGGCGCTGGCGATGGTGATCGACCGGATCACCCAGGCGTACGGGCAGCCGAAGGCGGGTGCTTTCAATCAGCGTTGATCGACGCGATGATGCACGTTCAATCGCCCCCGACCGGAGCCCACGCGTGTCCCTCAAAGCCCTGCGCACCCTGGTGACCATTGCCCGCCACGGCACCTTTGCCCGCGCCGCCGATATCCTCAGCCTCACGCCCTCGGCCGTCAGCCTGCACATCCGCAGCCTGGAGGAGGAACTGCAGGTCACGTTGTTCGACCGCAGTCGGCGTCAGGTCAGCCTGACCGGCGCCGGGCACCTGGTGGTGGAGCGAGCCGAAGGGATTCTGGCGGCCTATGACGACATGGCCGACGCCCTGGTCAGCGGCCCGGGCCTGAGTGGGCGACTGAAGATCGGCGCCATTCATACGGCCCTGGCCGGGCGTCTGCCGGCGGCGCTGGTGCGGATAAAGGCCGAGCATCCGCACTTGCACATCAGCGTCTTGTCGGGGATGTCCGCAGAGCTTGCGCGGCGTGTCGAAGATGGCGAGCTGGATGCAGCCATCACCACCGAACCTGTGGCGCCCTACCCCGCCAACCTGGACTTCACCCCGCTCTACCAGAACCGCTTCTGGGCTGTTGCCGGCCCCGCGTTTGCCGGCATCAGCTTGCGCGAGCTGCTTGCCACCCAGCCGTTCCTGCGTTTCGACAAACGCGCCTGGGCCGGGCGGATCATCGAGCAGGAACTGCGCAAGCTGCAATTGCCGGTCAGCGAACAAATGGAGCTGGACAGCCAGCAAGCCCTCACGCACATGGCCTCGATGGGCCTGGGCGTGGCCATTGTGCCGCTGGCGGATGAAGACCTGCTGAACTTGCCGGACGTTACCGTGCTGCCCTTTGGCGAGCCGCAGCGGGTACGGCATGTCGGCTTGATAGAACACGCCAGCAGTCGCCGTCGGCACCTGACGGCGGTGTTGAAGACCGCACTGGGCCAACCGTGAAGTTTTTCTCATCGGTTGGTTGAGAATTCTGCGTTTTTTTCTTTCATTGCTTCAGGCTAGCCTGATGTCGACGCCCGATTGGGACCATCGACTGCCAGGGATACCGTCTGATGCTGCAACTGATCCTCGCCACCATCGTGCCCATTGCCTTGCTCATCGCCTTGGGCCGCTGGCTCCGGGCCCAGGGTTTTCTGGGTGAGCACTTCTGGCCCGCGGCCGAACGCCTGAGCTATTTCGTGCTGCTGCCGGCGCTGTTCATGCACGGCCTGGCCACGGCTGACCTGGCGGGCCTGCCGGTGTTCGACATGGTGACGGTGCTGTTGCTCTCGACGGTGATCGGCGCGACGCTGCTGGTGCTGTGCAAGGGGGCAGTGGCCGGGGACGGCGCCAGTTTCACCTCGGTGTTTCAAGGCGGCGTGCGCTTCAACAACTACATTGGTGCGACCCTGGCCGCCGGCATCTATGGCAGCGGCGGTATCGCCCTGGCGGCGGTGGCCAATGCGGCCATCGTGCCGACCGTGAACGTGCTGTGCGTGATGGTGTTCGCCCGATACAGCGGCACTCGCAGCTCGGCAAGCGCGGTGGCAAAGGCCATCGTCACCAACCCGCTGATCGTTGGCTGCGCCGCCGGGATTGCCTTGCGCGTTACTGGCCTGGGGCTGCCGCCAGGCATTGAACCGACCATCAAGGCCCTCGGCCAGGCCGCGCTGCCCCTGGGCTTGCTGTGTGTCGGCGCGGCGCTGGGCAGCAGTGCCCAGGGCCTAGGCAAGCGGCCGTTGCTGGCGGCCTCGCTGTTCAAGTTCGTGGTGCTGCCCTTGACCACGTTCGGCGTATGCCGGGCACTTGGCCTGAGCGGCCAGGCGGCGATCATCGCCATCCTGTTCCAGGCACTGCCCACGGCATCGTCCTCCTATGTCATGGCCCGGCAAATGGGCGGTAACGCCCCGCTGATGGCCAACATCATTGCCTTGCAGACCCTGCTTGCTGCATTGACCTTGCCGGTGATGCTGAGCCTGACCCTGGTGTGAAGCGCTTGGTAATTTTTTGTATCTAAATGATAACGCTTTACAAATGCACCTGTTAATATTTGCGGCTACGAAGCATTCGCATAGCCAGGAAGGCGCCCCACACACTTAACAGGGCCTTTCACCATGGCTTTACGATTTCCCTATCGCCCCACCCTGCTCGCGGTTTGCTGCGCCGCCAGTGTAGCCGCACACGGCGCCGACACTGCCCTGGAGCTCGACGCTACCGCTGTCAATGCCCAGGCCACCAAGCCCCTGCGCAATGCGCCGGTCGAGGAGTATGCCGGCGGCCAGGTTGCCCGTGGCGGGCAGATGGGTGTGTTGGGGAACCAGGACAATATGGATGTCCCCTTCACCATGACCAGCTACACCTCGAAGCTGATCGAGGACCAGCAGGCCGAAGACGTGGGTGACGTGTTGCTCAACGACCCGTCGGTGCGCCAGTCCGTCGGCTTCGGCAACCAGTCTCAGGTCTTCGTGATTCGCGGCCTGCCCCTGAGTGGCGATGATATTTCCTACAACGGCCTGTACGGCGTGTTGCCGCGCCAGATCATCTCCACCGATGCGGTGGACCGGGTTGAAGTGTTCAAGGGCCCCAACGCCTTCATCAACGGTGTCAGCCCGACCGGCGGCGGCCTGGGCGGCAGCGTCAACCTGCAACCCAAGCGTGCCGGCGACATTCCGACCCGCCGCTACACCCAGGACATTTCCACCGATGGCCGCATCGGCGAGCACCTGGATATCGGCCAGCGTTTCGGTGCCGACAACCGCTTCGGGGCGCGCCTGAACCTGTCCCAGCGCGAAGGCGAGACTGCAGTCGAAGACCAGGATCAGCGCAGCAAGCTGTTCGTCGCAGGCCTGGACTACCAGGGTGATCGCTTCAGCGTGTCCACCGACTTCGGTTACCAGAAAGAGCGCGTCAACCACCTGCGCAACTCGGTGCAGCTCGGCGCCGGCCTCACCGACATTCCGCGCGCGCCCGACGCCAGTCACAACTACGGCCAGGACTGGACCTTCACCGAGACCGAAGACATCTTCGGCATGGTGCGCGGCGACTGGGACCTGAACGACAACTGGAGCGCCTACCTTGCCGGCGGCGTCAAACACACCCGCGAGACCGGGTTCTACGGCACCCCGACCCTGACCAATGCCGCCACCGGTGCGGCGACCATGGGCGGCTCATTCATTCCGCACAATGAAGACAACACCACGTTCATGGGCGGCCTCAATGGCAAGCTGCAAACCGGGCCGGTCAGTCACCAATTGAACCTGGGGGCCTCGACCATCTGGACCCAGCAGGAAAACGCCTACGTTTTCTATCGTGGCCAACCGACCAACATCTACAACACCACCCCGCTGCCCAAGCCGACCGCAGTGACCATCACGGGCGGCGAGCCGGGTGATCCGGGTGTCACCGGCAAGACCCGCAACCGCAGCATTGCTTTCTCCGACACCCTGGGCTTTTTCGATGACACCCTGTTAGTGACCGCTGGGCTGCGCCGCCAACAGTTGCGGGTGGAGAACTACCTGTACGACGGCACCACCTCCGGTGGCGTGGCCAACCCGGCCAACGACGGCAGCCGCAGCGCCCTGTATGACAAAGGCATCACCACACCGGTGTACGGCATCGTCTACAAGCCGACCGAATCGGTATCGCTGTATGCCAACCGCATCGAAGGCCTGTCCAAGGGCCCGACGGCCTCGGCCAACGCCATCAACCGCGGCGAGGCGTTCCCGCCGGGACGCACCAAGCAGATCGAAGCGGGCGTCAAGTATGACCAGGGCACCTTCGGCGCCAACCTTGCGGTGTTCCGCATCGAGAAACCCAGCGACGGCTACCTGGACAGCAATACCGGGTTCTATCTGCGTGATGGCGAGCAGGTGAACCGCGGTATCGAACTGAGCATCTTCGGTGAGCCGCTGCCGGGCCTGCGCCTGCTGGCCGGCGGTACGCGCCTGGACTCGGAGCTGAAGAAAACCCAGAACGGCAGCAACGACGGCAACCACGCCATTGGCGTGCCGACCTTCCAGCTCAACGCCAGTGTCGACTGGGACGTACCTGGGCTGGAGGGCGTGGCGCTCAATGCACGGATGCTGCGCACCGGGGGGCAATATGCCGACCAGGCCAACAACCTGAGCCTGCCGACCTGGAACCGCTTCGATGCCGGTGCTCGTTACCGCTTCAAGGTTCAGGAGAAGGACATCACCTTGCGCATGAACGTCGAGAACATCAGCGACAAGAACTATTGGGCTTCGGCCAACGGCGGTTATCTGACCCAGGGCGAGCCACGCCTGGTGAAGTTCTCGGGCACTGTGGACTTCTGACCGACCCGGCGGTGGGCAGGGCCCGGATCAGCGCCCTGCCCGGCGCGGCAACTCGATGCACACCCGCAGCCCCTCCAGCGGGCTCTGCTCAAGGGTCATGCGCCCGCCCCAGGCCTCGACGATGTCGCGAACGATCCCAAGCCCCAGGCCGTGGCCGGTGACCTGCTCATCGAGCCGGGTACCCCGCTCCAACACCTGCGCACGCGCCGCTTCGGGAATACCGGGGCCGTCGTCGTCAATCAGCAGCCGGTAATGCTCCGGCAATTCTTCGATGCTCAGTTGCACCTGGCTGTCGGCCCATTTGCAGGCGTTGTCCAGCAAGTTGCCGAGCAGTTCGAGCAGGTCTTCACGGTCCCAGGGGAGTAACAGCCCGGGTGGTACCTGCTGGCTCAACTCCAGCCCTTCGCCATGGATCATCCCCAAGGTGGAGAGCAACCCGGGCAACTCGGCATCACAGTCGAACTGCGCGCCCGGCAAGGCATCGCCGGCCAGACGGGCGCGATTGAGTTCACGGCTCAATCGCTGCTGAATCTGTTCCAGCTGTTCACGCAGTTGCGCTCGTACCTCTGGCAAATCTTTCAGGCGCTCGCTGGAGGCCAGGCTGAGTAACACCGCCAGGGGCGTTTTCAAGGCATGGCCCAGGTTGCCCAAGGCATTGCGCGAGCGGCGAAGGCTGTCTTCCGTGTGGGCCAGCAGATGGTTGATTTGCGCGACCAACGGCTCCAGCTCGATGGGCACCTGGGTATCGAGCTGCGAGCGTTTGCCCTGCTGCAGCTGGGCAATCTGCTCACGTGCGCGCTCAAGGGGACGCAATGAGCGTGTAACGGTAATGCGCTGCAGCACCAGTACCAATATCAGGGCCACCAGGCCCAGGCCCAGACCGATCTGCTGCATGCGCCGGAACTGCTCGCGCACCGGGGTGTAGTCCTGGGCGACGCTGATCGAGATCGACTGGCCAAAACGCCGGTAGTCACTGCGCAGCACGAGTAGCTGTTGATCTTCAGGCCCCAGCTTGAGGTCCGTATGCAGGCCGGTCGTGGCCGGTGTCGGCATCTCCAGGTCCCACAGCGAACGCGAACGCCAATTGCCGCCATCGAAGTCGATGCGAAAGTAATACCCGGAGAACGGGCGTTTGTAGGCCGAGGAGATCCGTCGCTCATCCAGCTCAAGGCCGGTCTGCCCACGTACCAGGGCGACCAGCAGGTTCTCGCTTTCCTTGCGCAGGCCGGTTTCCAGGTAGCGTTGCAGACCGACCTCGAACAACCACAGGCTCAACTGGGCAAGGGCCAACCCCACCAGCACCAGCACCGCGATCAGGCCCAGGCTCAAGCGTGCCTGGATCGACTTCACTCGCTGCTCCCGGCGTAGCGATAACCCTGACCACGACGGGTCTCGATCACGCTGCGGCCAAGCTTGCGACGCAAGTGGTTGACGTGGACTTCCAGCACATTGGAGTCGCGCTCGGTCTCGCCGTCATAAAGGTGTTCGGCGAGATGGCTCTTGGAGAGGATCTGTTGCGGGTGCAGCATGAAATAGCGCAGCAAGCGAAATTCAGCCGCCGTGAGCTGGATGTCGACGCCGTCGCGCATCACGCATTGACGTCCTTCATCCAGTTGCAGGCCTGCGGCTTCCAGCGTTGTCTGATTGGCAAGCCCACGCGCACGGCGCAGCAATGACTGGACCCGCAACTGCAGCTCTTCGGGGTGGAAGGGTTTGCTCAGGTAGTCATCGGCCCCGGCCTTCAGGCCCTCGATACGCTCGGCCCAGGAGCTGCGGGCGGTGAGGATCAGCACAGGCGTGACAAGGCCGGATGCACGCCATTGGGCCAGCACTTCCAGTCCGGACAACCCGGGCAAGCCCAGGTCGAGAATGATCAAGTCATAGGGTTCGCTGCTGCCCTGGTGGACAGCGTCGCGACCGTCTGCCAGCCAATCGACTGCGTAGCCCTGGCGCTGCAGGCCCTGGATCAGTTCATCTGCCAGCGGGACATTGTCCTCGACCAGTAACAGGCGCATCAGTCATCTTCCTCGTCTTTGAGCAGGGCTCCATTGCTGGCGTCGAGTTTGATCTCGCGCACCACACCCTCGGGGGTCAAGAGCTCGACTTCGTACTCATAGCGGTCGTGCTTTTCTTCCAGCTCCGCCTCCAACAACGTCGCCCCGGGATAGCGACCCAGGGCGTCATTGAGCAGTTGCTCCAGCGGCAGGATGATGCCCTGCTGGCGCAACCGCAGGGCTTCGTCCTGATCAAGGTCGCGGGCCGAGGCCAGCGAGCAGAGGGCTAACAGCGCAGCGAGTGCCACCTGCACTGTTCGCAATCGAACCGTCATTAGTTATCCCGGGCGTCCTTGAGGATTTCGCCGGTCTTGGCATCCATGTCGACATCCCACTCGACGTTCTGGGCATCGCGCAGCTCGACCTTGTAGATGTAGCGGCCGTACTCGTCTTCAAGCTCGGAGTCGGTCACGGTGGCGCCTGGGTGTTTGGCGACAGCCTTGGCCTTCAAATCGTCCAGCGACAGGATGGTCTTGGCTTGAACCAGCTTCACGACTTCATCAGGTTGTACGTCCTTGGCCATGGCAACGTTGGCGCTCAGGGCAAGGGCAGCAGTGGCGAACAGGGCAGTCAAAGTTTTCATGGTGTCTCTCCGTTGAGATCAGAAATGTTTCTACGGGGCCTAGATTAACCAACTGAACTTAATTGAAACTGAAAATAACTGGCGACATGATAGCGCACCCCCGCCCCACAACCGGACCGCTGTTCTTTATAATTGCCGGCTCCCGTGAGTGAGGCCCGTATGAGCGCAATCCATATCAAGTATCCGGCCCTGACCTTGAAGGCAGGCAATAGCGCCTTGCAGCGCATCCGTGAACGCGGGTTGCAGGCAGCCGATGTCGGCGTACTACCGGGCGCTGCCGGGGGGCCGAAGGCTCTCGGCATCCAGGGGCTGGATCTGGCATTGTTCGGCCAGTGGTTGCCCAGTGCACCCCGTGTACGGGCGCTCATTGGTGCGTCGATCGGCTCCTGGCGCTTCGCAAGTGCCTGTTTGCCCAATCCCGCTGAAGCCTTGCAGCGCCTGGGGCAGTTGTACACCGAGCAGGACTTTGCCAAAGGCGTGACTCAGGCCGAAGTCAGCCGTAGCTGCCAGCGCATGCTCGACGAGCTGCTGCAGGGCCGCGACGCGCAGATCCTCGAAAGCCCCGATTACCGCCTCAATATCATGGTGGTGAAAAGCCACGGGCTGCTTGCCCATGACCATCGCGCGCGCCTGGGAATGGGGTTGTCCTCGGTGATCGCCGACAACCTGATCGGCCGTCCGCGACTGGCCCGGCATTTCGAGCGGATCATCCTGCACGACGCCCGTAACGGCCCTCCATTGCATCCGCTGAAGGACTTTCCTTCACGCTGCCTGCCGCTGGATGTGGCCAACCTGCGCCATGCGCTGCTGGCCTCCGGTTCGATTCCGATGGTCATGGAGGGTGTGCGGGATATACCAGGCGTCGGTAAAGGCACCTATCGCGATGGCGGCTTGCTCGACTACCACCTGGACCTTCCGTACCTGGGTGACGACATCGTGCTTTACCCGCACTTCACCGACAGGGTCATTCCTGGCTGGTTTGACAAGGCATTGCCGTGGCGCCGGGGAGATGCACAGCGCTTGCGCAACGTCCTGCTGCTGGCGCCTTCGCCTCAGTACCTGGCCAGCCTGCCCTTCGGCAAGCTACCAGACCGTAGCGACTTCAAACGCTTCATGGGCGATGCTGGCGGCCGTCAGCGCTACTGGAAAAAAGCGATGGCCGAAAGCCAGCGCCTGGGCGACGAGCTACTCGAGCTGCTAGAAACCGGCGGGCTGCACGCGCATCTGCAACCACTGCAGTGACCATGCTGGTAAACTGCTCGACAGCATTGGTTTTCAGAGTTGAGAGATCGTGGAAATTTTCAAAGAGTTCACCTTCGAGTCGGCGCACCGCCTGCCGCACGTTCCTGAAGGGCACAAATGTGGCCGCCTGCACGGACACTCGTTCAAAGTCGCACTCCACCTGACTGGCCCACTGGACCCGCACACTGGCTGGATTCGTGACTTCTCCGAGATCAAGGCGATCTTCAAGCCTCTGTACGAGCAGCTGGACCACAACTACCTGAATGACATTCCTGGCCTGGAGAATCCGACCAGTGAAGTCATTGCCAAGTGGATTTGGGATCAGGTCAAGCCGTTGCTGCCAGAGCTGTCGAAGGTGCGTATCCATGAGACCTGCACCAGCGGTTGCGAGTACTACGGCGACTGATTGGCTGGATGTGAAGAACCACCCTGCGGGGTGGTTTTTTTTGGCCTGGATTCTGTTGGCTTTTGCTCGGCCAGAAAAGACAAAACCCCTACCTGCGTGTGCAGATAGGGGTTTCGGAATTTAATCTTGACGATGACCTACTCTCACATGGGGAAACCCCACACTACCATCGGCGATGCATCGTTTCACTACTGAGTTCGGGATGGGATCAGGTGGTTCCAATGCTCTATGGTCGTCAAGAAATTCTGTGTACCGGACCGTCGTTCGACGCTCCAGCAAATCGGGTATGTGATGTTTTGTGAGTCGCAAACTTTCGGTTCGTTTCGTCTTCACAACACCGCAATCTGGTCATTCGACGCAAATTGCTTGGGTGTTATATGGTCAAGCCTCACGGGCAATTAGTATTGGTTAGCTCAACGCCTCACAGCGCTTACACACCCAACCTATCAACGTCGTAGTCTTCGACGGCCCTTCAGGGAGCTCAAGGCTCCAGTGAGATCTCATCTTGAGGCAAGTTTCCCGCTTAGATGCTTTCAGCGGTTATCTCTTCCGAACATAGCTACCCGGCAATGCCACTGGCGTGACAACCGGAACACCAGAGGTTCGTCCACTCCGGTCCTCTCGTACTAGGAGCAGCCCCTCTCAAATCTCAAACGTCCACGGCAGATAGGGACCGAACTGTCTCACGACGTTCTAAACCCAGCTCGCGTACCACTTTAAATGGCGAACAGCCATACCCTTGGGACCGGCTTCAGCCCCAGGATGTGATGAGCCGACATCGAGGTGCCAAACACCGCCGTCGATATGAACTCTTGGGCGGTATCAGCCTGTTATCCCCGGAGTACCTTTTATCCGTTGAGCGATGGCCCTTCCATACAGAACCACCGGATCACTAAGACCTACTTTCGTACCTGCTCGACGTGTCTGTCTCGCAGTCAAGCGCGCTTTTGCCTTTATACTCTACGACCGATTTCCGACCGGTCTGAGCGCACCTTCGTACTCCTCCGTTACTCTTTAGGAGGAGACCGCCCCAGTCAAACTACCCACCATACACTGTCCTCGATCCGGATAACGGACCTGAGTTAGAACCTCAAAGTTGCCAGGGTGGTATTTCAAGGATGGCTCCACGCGAACTGGCGTCCACGCTTCAAAGCCTCCCACCTATCCTACACAAGCAAATTCAAAGTCCAGTGCAAAGCTATAGTAAAGGTTCACGGGGTCTTTCCGTCTAGCCGCGGATACACTGCATCTTCACAGCGATTTCAATTTCACTGAGTCTCGGGTGGAGACAGCGCCGCCATCGTTACGCCATTCGTGCAGGTCGGAACTTACCCGACAAGGAATTTCGCTACCTTAGGACCGTTATAGTTACGGCCGCCGTTTACCGGGGCTTCGATCAAGAGCTTCGCGTTAGCTAACCCCATCAATTAACCTTCCGGCACCGGGCAGGCGTCACACCCTATACGTCCACTTTCGTGTTTGCAGAGTGCTGTGTTTTTAATAAACAGTCGCAGCGGCCTGGTATCTTCGACCGGCATGAGCTTACGGAGCAAGTCCTTCACCCTCACCGGCGCACCTTCTCCCGAAGTTACGGTGCCATTTTGCCTAGTTCCTTCACCCGAGTTCTCTCAAGCGCCTTGGTATTCTCTACCCAACCACCTGTGTCGGTTTGGGGTACGGTTCCTAGTTATCTGAAGCTTAGAAGCTTTTCTTGGAAGCATGGCATCAACCACTTCGTCGCCTAAAGGCAACTCGTCATCAGCTCTCGGCCTTAAGATCCCGGATTTACCTAAGATCTCAGCCTACCACCTTAAACTTGGACAACCAACGCCAAGCTGGCCTAGCCTTCTCCGTCCCTCCATCGCAATAACTAGAAGTACAGGAATATTAACCTGTTTTCCATCGACTACGCTTTTCAGCCTCGCCTTAGGGACCGACTAACCCTGCGTCGATTAACGTTGCGCAGGAAACCTTGGTCTTTCGGCGTGGGAGTTTTTCACTCCCATTGTCGTTACTCATGTCAGCATTCGCACTTCTGATACCTCCAGCAAGCTTCTCAACTCACCTTCACAGGCTTACAGAACGCTCCTCTACCGCATCACCTAAGTGATACCCGTAGCTTCGGTGCATGGTTTGAGCCCCGTTACATCTTCCGCGCAGGCCGACTCGACTAGTGAGCTATTACGCTTTCTTTAAAGGGTGGCTGCTTCTAAGCCAACCTCCTAGCTGTCTAAGCCTTCCCACATCGTTTCCCACTTAACCATGACTTTGGGACCTTAGCTGACGGTCTGGGTTGTTTCCCTTTTCACGACGGACGTTAGCACCCGCCGTGTGTCTCCCATGCTCGGCACTTGTAGGTATTCGGAGTTTGCATCGGTTTGGTAAGTCGGGATGACCCCCTAGCCGAAACAGTGCTCTACCCCCTACAGTGATACATGAGGCGCTACCTAAATAGCTTTCGAGGAGAACCAGCTATCTCCGAGCTTGATTAGCCTTTCACTCCGATCCACAGGTCATCCGCTAACTTTTCAACGGTAGTCGGTTCGGTCCTCCAGTCAGTGTTACCTAACCTTCAACCTGCCCATGGATAGATCGCCCGGTTTCGGGTCTATACCCAGCGACTAAGCGCCCTATTAAGACTCGCTTTCGCTACGCCTCCCCTATTCGGTTAAGCTCGCCACTGAATATAAGTCGCTGACCCATTATACAAAAGGTACGCAGTCACCTAACAAGTAGGCTCCCACTGCTTGTACGCATACGGTTTCAGGTTCTATTTCACTCCCCTCTCCGGGGTTCTTTTCGCCTTTCCCTCACGGTACTGGTTCACTATCGGTCAGTCAGTAGTATTTAGCCTTGGAGGATGGTCCCCCCATATTCAGACAAAGTTTCTCGTGCTCCGTCCTACTCGATTTCATGACTAAGAGATTTTCGCGTACAGGGCTATCACCCACTATGGCCGCACTTTCCAGAGCGTTCCGCTAATCTCAAAGCCACTTAAGGGCTAGTCCCCGTTCGCTCGCCACTACTAAGGGAATCTCGGTTGATTTCTTTTCCTCAGGGTACTTAGATGTTTCAGTTCCCCTGGTTCGCCTCTTGCACCTATGTATTCAGTACAAGATACTCAGCTTATGCTGAGTGGGTTCCCCCATTCAGAGATCTCCGGATCAAAGTCTGTTTGCCGACTCCCCGAAGCTTATCGCAGGCTACCACGTCTTTCATCGCCTCTGACTGCCAAGGCATCCACCGTATGCGCTTCTTCACTTGACCATATAACCCCAAGCAATCTGGTTATACTGTGAAGACGACATTCGCCGAAAATTCGCGATTAAACTCACAAATTTTACCTTAGCCTGAACAACACCAGTGAAAGTGCTATTCAGTCTATCTTTCTATCACATACCCAAATTTTTAAAGAACGATTCTGAAAAAGTTCAGAAATCAATATTCGAGGCGAATATTCATTTCTAAGCTTTGACACGGTAGCAAGGGGTGGTGGAGCCAAGCGGGATCGAACCGCTGACCTCCTGCGTGCAAGGCAGGCGCTCTCCCAGCTGAGCTATGGCCCCAACAAGAAACTGGTGGGTCTGGGCAGATTCGAACTGCCGACCTCACCCTTATCAGGGGTGCGCTCTAACCAACTGAGCTACAGACCCAGTTAAGAGCTGTTACCGATATCGTCTTCTTCAATGAATCAAGCAATTCGTGTGGGAGCTTATAAGACAGCTGATGTCTGTCGATTAAGGAGGTGATCCAGCCGCAGGTTCCCCTACGGCTACCTTGTTACGACTTCACCCCAGTCATGAATCACACCGTGGTAACCGTCCTCCCGAAGGTTAGACTAGCTACTTCTGGTGCAACCCACTCCCATGGTGTGAC